>JAOTYY010000072.1 GCA_029861595.1 Gammaproteobacteria bacterium | reverse complement strand
TTGTCGTACAGATTGAGCAGCGCCTCGTAGTCGATGCCGCTGTCTTTTGCGACCTGTTCAGCGACGTGCATGTATTCGGCCCCGGCAAGATCGCGGAAGAAGTCGGATTTGCGCACGACGCCCGGCGCGAACAGGCCGGCTAGCTTGCCGCGCAACTGCTCAAAGATCGACTCCAGTGCCGCGGCGATCGCTTTGTGACGGTCGGCGAAACGCAGATCGCGGCCGGCTTCACGGCAGGTGTTTTCCAGATCCTGCAACTGCTCGAGGAACAACTCGAGACGAAAGTTCCGCTCCAGCGCGGCCAGTAACTCATCCAGCTGCTCAGCCAGGCCAGGAATATCCTCGAGGCCGCGCCGGAACAGCGTCAGCCGCGTGGCAACCAGGGCCTCCATCTTGGAAACGCGGCTGGCGGTGTCGTAGTTTGAACGCGAGTTGGTAATGCCGCGACCGAGCACCTCGCCACCTTCGTCCATCACCACGGCCTTGGTGGTTGTGGAGCCCAGATCGATGCCGACATAGCATTTCATCGCGGAATCCTCATGCCGCCGCCGGGCTCTTGCGGCGTTGTTCGATCATCTGGAAATAACTTTCCAGCCGGTTCTTCACGTTGGCGGCGGAGAAGTAACGCGGATCGACCAGGTCGGTCTCGATGAAGGCCGCGGGCTTGCCGCTGCGGTTCTCGATTTCGCGCATCATCAGCAACTGACCGGCGGAGAAACTGTTGCAGCTCTTGATCGAGTTGATCAGTACCCCGTCGGCTTTATATTCGTCGACGTATTGGCTCAACAGATCCACGCGCTGCGGCAGGTTGCGGTTTGTGTAACAACCCAGGCAGTAGTCGGCCAGCGACTCCAACGGATGCTCGGGATCGTGTCGGAAACCCTGGTCGTAGACTCCGCCGACCTTGGTGTAGGTGCTCGCGACGACCACTGCACCTTCTTCGTAGAACATCTTCCAGAAGTCGCGGAAACTCGTCCAGTTGGGTGGGCCTTCCACCACCAGGCGGAATTTTTCCTCGGGCATATCGCCCTCCGGCGTGATGGGGCCCTGGCCGGCGGCGATGCGTTGCTCGATCTCGCCGCGCAGGATCCGGTAGTAGTCAACAGCGTCCTGTGTGCCGCGAAACGCCGTGAAGATCGGGCCGATGTAATAGACACCGCCGAAATACGCGTCGATCGGCGATCGAACGTGCTTGGCGCTTTCCAGCACCCATACCAGGTCGTCCTCGGCAGCGGCCGACTGCTTGAGGTATTCACGCAGACGGTCGATGTCGAACTTGACACCGCTGACCCGCTCAAATGCCGGAATCACGACATCCTTGAGCTGCTTGACGACATAGTCGCGCATGTTGCGGGTGATCTGCCCGTCCCCTTCGTAAGGCACCTGCAGCATCACCGTTTCGCAGCCGTACTCGTGGCGCAGCAGTTCGAACCATTTCATGAAGGTGAAGCAGCCGGTGTAGGAGAGCATCAACAGGTCGGGCGCCGGCATGGGTTTGCCGTTCGGCGCGACGTTGCCCTTGGACATCATGCCGAGATCGGCTTTGACGTAGGTACACACGTCTTCGGAGTGGCCGCGCTTCTCCGCGTCCATGATCATGGCACCGCTTTTCTTGCGCATACCGTTGTTGATGGCATTGATCTCCGGCAGGTTGTTGAGCATGTCGAAGCACATGATCAACTCATTGAGATTGCCGGGGACGAACGTCGAGGCGACCTTACGTCCCGATTCCGCAGTGCTGGTGAGCGCATCGTAGTTAGCCGCGATCATTTCCTTCTGCTTGAGCATGGAGGATTCTTTGATCGCTTGTGTCTGGGTATTCGCGGCCATGTTCAACTCCACAATTTTATCGAGTCGGCAAACGTTCCGGCCTGCTCGCGGATGGGCTGCATCTGACCGGAGTTTTCCGCGTACTTGAACGAAATCGAAGGAATGTCGTGCTCGGCCATACGGTCGACCAGCATCGGTCGTTCGAGCAGTGCGGGATCGCAGAAACTGGGCGCGGCGAAGATCACGCCTTCCGCACCGGTGCGTGTCACCGAGTCGAGCAGAAACTGACCCACTTCGGCATCGCAGGAACAGTAGCGGGCGGCGGTATCGGCGGAATGGTGCAGGAATGCCCGAGCCAGGTTCAACAACGGATCGCCGTCTGTCGGAACCGGTTCCTGCAGCCAGCGAGTCACCAGCATGTAGTCGTCGTCGACTATGTAGCAGCCGGCCATCTCGATCGACTTGATCAGGTTGAGCGGGGGTTGTTCGCAGAACGAACCGTTGACGACCACGCGGCAGTTGTCGCGTTGTGGGCGATCTTCCTGAAGCGTTGCATCCAGGTAGTCGCGCAGCATTGCGCTATGTTCCTCGACTGTCAGCACCATGCCGGCACGCATCAGCAGATAGACTTCCGCGCTCGGCGCTTTCCATGGGGTCTCGGCACGCAGCCGATAGACGTCGTTAACCAGGTCGCGGTTCTGATTGTAGACGTCGATGGAGGCGCGCAGAGCGTCGTCGCTGATCGTTGTGCCGGCGAGATTCTCCAGGCCCGACTTAAGTTCCTCCAACTCGTTGCGGTAGTACTCGCCGCCGATCTCGTCGCTGTAATTTTGCGGTACGTCGAAGTAACGCACGTAAACGTCCGGATTCATGAGTTTCCACATGCCGGACAGGTTGCGAATGACGTCGCAGATACTCGGAAACAACATGCCGTCGACGAAATCCAACCGTTTGGTGATCGCCAGTTCGACGGTCGAGCGGGGAATGCGGCAGATATAGCTCTGGTAGTACGCATCCCCGTGTATGACTTCCAGCTGGTCGCCGCCGCCCAGCACGCCGAGTGGCAGCATGCCTGCCGCGTGGATCAACTCACGGGGAACGTAGACCGGCATGTAACCGATAACCTTGCGGCCGGGTTCGGCGTCCTTCCAGTTCCGCACCGCCGTGAAGTCTAGATCTTCGTACAGTTCTTCGCAGCGGTGGATGATATCCGCGGTCGCCATAGCTCGGTGGCCTCCCGAAATGGTCCGACCTGCAGCAGCCCCGGCAAGATTTTGCGCGGAGGCGACGCCGGGCAAGGCGATCACTCCTTCCCGGCGTACCTGATCGGGCGATTTACATGACTTACTGACTAGTTAGTATGTATAATCCGTATACAGCGTCAACGGACTTATTTGCCCACTATTTGATCTGGATCAGGAAGCAACGCAGAAACGCTGTGCGACGAGTAGCTTGTGCTCCGAAGGCATTTGATCGAGAGGCAGGACAACGGCTTGTTGAGCGAGCATGTCGGGTAACCGTGAGACACCATGGAGCAGAATGAAGTAATACGTCGGCCCGCTACCCGCAAGCAGCAGCGTGCGGCGAGCATCGAGAAAATATTCGATGCCGCGTTGCAGCTGTTCGTGTCGCGGGGGTACAGGAACACCACGGTCGAGCAGATCGCCAATGAGATCGGTCTGACCAAGGGCGCCGTGTATTTCTACTTCAGGACCAAGGAAGCAATCATGCTCCGGTTGCTGGAGCAGGCCGAGGAAATCGTCGTCGAACGTATGATCGAGGACAGCGCGGCAGCCGGAAATTCGGCTCGTGACAAGCTCGTCGCATTCGTGCACGGCCAGGCGCGTCTCGCGCTGGTACACCCTTTGCACATTCTGTTGTTGATTCTTGTGTCTCTGGAGTTCGTCGGCTTCGGTGGCAAGATCGAAGATCGCATCCGCGACATTTACCAGCGCATGTACCAGGAACTCGAGGCCATTATCCGCCTCGGGCAGACGAGCGGCGAAATCCGTGCCGACGTCGGTACACGCGAACTGGCGTCGATGCTGATGGCCAGTCACGACGGGGTGTTTCTGGAATGGTACCGGCGCCGCGAGGAACTCGATGGTCGGGAACTCACTCGGGCGTTCCGTTTTGTGTTGACCGAAAACGTGCTGCGTGAGACACAGTCTGCGCCGCTCATGCAGTGAGTGGTGCGTGCAGCCTCTCGGCGAGATTGACAATGCTGTGTGCGCCCGAGTGCGATTCGTGCTTGCAGACATAGACGACACGCTCACCACCGATGGTGTATTGACCGCCCAGGCTTACGCGGCGATGGAACGTTTGCACGACGCGGGCCTGGTGGTGGTTCCGATCACCGGCCGTCCAGCCGGCTGGTGCGATCACATCGCGCGCATGTGGCCGGTGGACGGCGTGGTCGGCGAAAACGGGGCGTTCTGGTTTCGCTACGATCGGCAGGCGAGACGTCTGATCAAGCGTTTTCTGGCGAGCGAGAAGGCACGCGTGGCGAACCGTGAACGGCTGCACACGCTGGCAGAGCGGATTCTGAGTGCCGTGCCCGGCGCCGCGCTCGCTTCCGATCAGCTGTACCGCGAAGCCGACATTGCCATCGATTACTGCGAGGACGTGGAGCCGTTAGCTCCGGCGGCGGTCGATCACATCGTCGAGATCGCGCAAGCCGCCGGCGCTACCGCAAAAGTCAGCTCGATTCACATAAACGTCTGGTTCGGTGACTATGACAAGCTTGGCATGACGCGCACGCTGTTTGCGGAGTGCTTCGACGTCGATCTCGACGCCGGGCGTGAGCAGTTCGTGTTCGTCGGTGACTCGCCTAACGATGCACCCATGTTCGATTTTTTCCCGATCGCGGTGGGCGTCGCGAACGTGTGTGATTTCGAAGGCCGCATTGCGCACGCACCTGCGTTCGTGACGGCAGGGCGAGGCGGCGCGGGCTTCGCCGAGCTTGCGTCGTGCCTGCTCGCGGCAGGCGCCACAGGATGATTATTTATGCTGCCATACCGGCGTACGTTTCTCGATGAACGCCGTCAGTCCCTCCTCCGCGTCGTGTGTCGACATCAGATCATCCAGATAGAGCCGTTCCGCCTCCTCCAGCCTGACCCTGATACGCTCGATGAAGTCCATGCGCGTGGCACGCAAAGCAAAACGCAGCGAACTCCCGCTGCTGCCAGCCAGGTGCTTGTCGAACCACGTGAGCGCTGCCGATTCCGGATTCTCGGCGATCTGATTAACGAGGCCCAGCCGGTACGCTTCGACGGTACGGCAACTGCGCCCTGACAATAGCAGTTCCTCGGCTGCCCCACGGCCAATGCGTTCCGGCAGCAGGCAGGACGCCGCCGGCGCGAATACCGCGATTCGTATCTCCGGTTGGCCCATTTGCGCGTCGTCGGCAGCAAACAGTACGGTACCAGCACACGCGACTTCCAGGCCGCCACCAAGACACTGCCCGCGGATCGCTACCAGAACAGGCACGGGACATTCCAGCATCTGCAGCAGTAACCGGTGCAGGCTCTGCAGCATCGCGGCACATTGCTCGGGTAGATGTTCTTCGACACTGGCCCCGAAACTGAAATGCGGTCCTTCGGCATCAAGCAATACCGCTTTCAGCGCAGGCTCCTGTGCGGGACCGGAGAACGCCTGATTGAGCGCATCTACCATCGCGGCATCGATGATGTTTGCCTTGGGCCTGGCCAGCCGCAGCCGCAACAGTTGCCCTTCGCGCTCACTCCAGACTTTCAGAGGTGCGTCGCTCATGGCCTATTTCGGCATCAGGCTGTCGATGAGTTCCGGCGTCCAGGGCGTACCACGAGCGAGCGCCTGACGCAGCGCGACGAAGTCTATTTCGCGTCCCACTTCCCGGTTTCCCTCATTGAATGCACGAAACCCGGTGCGTGCCTCGTTCATCATGTTGAGGGCCAGCCAGGCACGTGAGTTTTCCTTGTTGCGATTCCAGGCATCGAGCTTGGGTTTGCGCAACTCCTCCAGGCTCTTGGTCATGCATTCGGGGAACGTAGCCAGCAGCTTGGCACAGAGTTCCTCGACTTTCTCATCCAGCAGACTGAGATCCAGCGTGCCGCGCAGCAGCAGTTCTTTCCCGGCGGCGCGCTCCTCGCCGGTCTTGAATTCACCGTGCACGATGCGGCCGTACTCATCGAGCATGCGATCTGTGACCACCAGCGGGTTGGCCACGAATTCACCATCGACTTTCAGTGCCGGGACCACCTCATGGCAGATGCCCAGCCGGTACGCCTTGTGCGCCGAAAACGGCTCGCACAGCGTTCCGGACACCATTGCCCGCTCGCAACCGATCATCACCGGCAGGAAGTCGGTCGACCCACCAATTGCCGCTGATCCATGTTTGGGGCCAGCCTGGCCGAAATTGGCGAGATCCTGTGCAACGCTGAAATCGCAAGCCATGCCGATTTCCTGACCTCCCCCGACCCGCATGCCGTTCACACGGCACACCACCGGTTTGTCGCAACCTAGGATAGTCGACACCATGTCATTGAAAAGCCGCATGTACTGGCGGTACTCCTGCGGGTTGCCAGCGTAGTACTCGGCGTACTCCTTGGTGTTGCCGCCGGTACAGAACGACTTGTCACCGCTCCCCGTGAACACCACGGCATTGACGTCACGCGAATTGGACGCCGCCCGGAACGCGAGAATCACGCCTTTCACCATGGCTGTCGTATACGAGTTGTACTGCGTCGGGTTGTCTAACGTAATCCAGACGTTGTACAGGCCCTCGGCCTGCTTGCCGTCCAGCGTGGTTGCCGGGCGTCTCTCGAAGAGCACACCCTGCACCACTTCATGCGGGACGAGATTGTGGTCGAACAATTCGCTGGGAGCCGATTTTTCGATAACGGAAGCGGTGGAGTCGTGCATGGTTGAATTCCTCAAGAGTCTGGAACCAGGACCGCGCGCCGATTGAGTCGGCCGGCGTGCACGGCCGCAAAAACAGTGTTGATGTCGGCCAGCGGATGCTGCTCGACGAACGGAGCGAGGTAAACCTCACCGTCCATCACCAACGCGGGCGCTGCCGGATACAGGTCGGGGGATACCCTCGGTTGCCGAACGCGCGGGCGTGGAACGCCATCAGGTTGGAAAGGCGAACAGTCATACGGCCATTCCGTACGGAGCTCCGATTTGTGTCTGCATTAAAACTTACTGACCAGTCAGTATGCTTATCAAACCTGCCACATTGTTGATACAGATCAAAATAGCCAGCGGGTGAGCGATTACCGGGTGCTCGCAGCGCGCGTCGTTGCATTGTGTTTTGAGCGCGCGAGTGGATTGAGCAACCGGCGAACAAAGCGCAGCCGCTGACGAAGCGATCGATCATACCCGCCAGTGGCTACCTCACCCGGCTAACACCAACTTGCCGCACCCGCCGTCGGTGAGCGGAGCAGTTCCCTTATATTCGCTTCGATGACGTCATAGCCGACATTTCCGTACAGCTTTTGACGCCCTTCGTTGAGAATGAAGGTGGGACTGCCCTCAAAGGCGACACTCGATCAGCCGCACTTCGAGTCACCGCAGTTCAGGCAGGTCATGCAGCCGTCCGCGCTGACCACGGCCTTGGTCAGGCATTTGAGGCACAGCTGGGCGTTCGCCGGGTACGTATCGTCTTCCCCGCCGTCCGGGTTGTTGTTACGCGTGGGTTCGGGCTTTTCGAGCATGCCGATATCGCGCAGATGACTCTCGATCGCATCGCCGATCTCGGCCACCAGCGATGGCATGTAGCGACCGCCTTTCTTGAAGTAACCGCCGCGTGGATCGAAGACACTGCGCAACTCATCGACCATGAATGTCACGTCGCCGCCTTTGCGGAATACCGCGGAGATAATGCGCGTGAGTGCAACGATCCACTGAAAGTGATCCATGTTCTTCGAGTTGATGAAGATTTCGAATGGCCGCCGCAGTTCGTGCTCGGTGCCGGCGTTCAGGAAGATGTCGTTGATGGTCACGTACAGGGCATGCTCCGACAGCGGCGTTTTGATTTTGTAGGTTGATCCCACCAACAGGTCGGGCCGCTCGATTTTTTCGTGCAGTTGGATGACTTCGGCACGGGTTTCCGGCGTTTTGTCCGGCTGCGGGGCAGCTTGCGGATCGCCTTGTCCGACAACGTCGCAAGCGACGATACGTTTATCTATGTGGATGTTCACAACGCTTTTCCCTTCGTTCTTGCAACGACCGCGAGACCGTTTAGAGGCGGCCGTAATAGCCCTCCTTCAGGGCATCGTAAAGGTTCGCCGCAGTGTGGCTCTCGCCATCGTAGACGATCGTCTCGTTTCCCTTCGCCTCTATAACGGTGCCGTCTTCGAGTGCGAACCGGTAAGTGGTATTGGCCAGGTCCCGTTCTTTGACCATCACGCCCTGAAACACTTCCGGGTTGAAGCGGAACGTGGTGCAGCCCTTGAGTCCCTGCCGGCAGGCACTGCGATAAATTTCCTTGAATTCTTCGTAGGGGTAATCTGCCGGTACGTTGATGGTCTTGGAAATAGAGGAGTCGATCCATTTCTGTGCGGCGGCCTGTACTGCAATGTGCTCGGACGGGGTGATGTCGTCGGTGGTGACAAAGCTATCCGGTAGTGGCCGGGCTTCGTCGGCACCGGCTTCGGCATCGACCAGTTGCCGGTAGGCCAGTAATTCAAAGGAGAAAACGTCGATTTTCTCTTTGCTCTTGCGGCCTTCTCGGATCACGTTGCGGGCATAGCGATGCGCAAAACTGGGCTCGATACCGTTGCTGGCATTGTTGGCGAGCGACAGGGCGATGGTGCCGGTCGGGGCAATCGAGCTGTGATGGGTGAAGCGTGCGCCGGTCTGCGCGAGTTCGCTGACCAGTTCGGGTACCTCCTCCGCTAACTGCTGCATGTAGCGGCTGTAGCGGGTGTGCAGTAGTTTGCCGGGAACGACATCGCCTTCATGCAAGCCGTCGGCCGCGATTTCCGGGCGCTTACGCAGCATCGCGGCGGTGATCGTGAAGTCCTGCTCGAGAATCGGTGCGGGGCCTTTTTCGCGAGCCAGTTCGAGCGCAGTCTGCCAGCCGCTGACAGCGAGTTCCTTGCTGACACGTTCGGTGAATGCCAGCGATTCGGGCGAGCCGTAGCGAATACCCAACAGCGCCAGCGCGGAACCCAGACCCAGGAAACCCATCCCGTGGCGCCGTTTGCGTTCGATTTCGGCACGCTGTGCAGCCAGCGGCAGGCCGTTTATCTCGACCGCATTGTCGAGCATGCGCGTGAAAATCCCGACCACCTCGCGGTAGCTCTGCCAGTCAAAGCGCGCCTCGTCAGTGAAAGGACCGTGCACGAAACGGGTCAGGTCCAGCGAGCCCAGCAAACAGCAGCCGTAAGGCGGCAGTCCCTGCTCACCGCATGGATTGGTGGCGCGGATGTTCTCGCAGAACCAGTTGTTGTTCAGATCGTTATAGGTATCGACCAGGATAAAGCCCGGTTCGGCGAACTCGTAAGCCGAGTTCATGATCGCGTCCCACAGCTGTGCGGCGGGTATGCTGCGATGGATCTTGCAGGCTACGAGCCCTTGCGCGTCCGTCACGTACCCGCCGGAGACCGGCCATTCCCGCCACACCGTCCGTTGCGGGTCCTGCAGGTCGAGTGCGTCGCGCTCCACTTCCTCCGGCGTCACCGGAAAAGCGAGCGGCCAGGGTTTGCCCTCGTCCACCGCCTGCAGGAACTCCTGCGTGATCAGCAACGACAGGTTGAACTGACGCAAGCGACCGTCCTCTCGCTTGGCACGCACGAAATCCAGCACGTCCGGGTGGCCGACATCCATGGTAGCCATCTGCGCGCCGCGGCGGCCGCCGGCCGAGGAAATGGTCACACACATGCTGTCGAAAATGTCCATGAACGACAGCGGACCCGATGTTCGGGCACCGGCACCGCTGACATAGGCGCCGCGCGGGCGCAGGGTCGAGAAGTCATAGCCGATGCCGGCGCCTGACTTGAGCGTCATTCCAGCTTCGTGAAGCCGGCTAAGGATACTGTCCATCGAGTCCAGAATGGTCCCGGATACGGTGCAGTTGATCGTCGACGCCGACGGCTTATGGGCGGCGGCTCCGGCATTGGACAAGATTCGGCCGCCGGGTATGGCCCCTTGATGCAAGGCCTGCAAAAACCGCTCGCGCCAGACGCGCCGCAGGTCGGGCGTGGATTCGACGTCGGCAAGTGCACGTGCCACCCGTTCCAGCGTCCCGTCCAGACTGCCGTCAACAGCAGCCCCGTCCGCTGCGCGCAGGCGGTATTTGCGATCCCAGATGTCCAGCGCGGCAGGCTGAAGTGGTAACTGGAGCAATTGCGGCTGTCTGGCGCCGGCGCGGTCCTGTTGCATCGTGATGTATTGTCCCTGGGAAATGTTCTATTTCAACCTTTTAACCATATATGGTATCTGACTCAGATCAACTACGCTACATGTAGGATTCCGGGCGCCATGTTCACCTCGTGCAATATTGCACGAATCGTGGCCGGAGGAAAGTCCCTTCAATGGATACCGACGCGATGGCCGAACTTATAGGCGCTATCGTGATCCAGCTTGCAATGGGAGACCGCTGCATAGTATGAGAACTCTCATGTACCGTAGCGTAAATACTGTTTGCCTTTTTCTGGCGTTGTTCACAATCGCCGCTACCTTTGTCGCGTCGCCGCAAGAAGACAGCATCGAAGATCAGTTCATAAAGCTGCTGTTTCAGCCGATGGACGAATTCCAGAACAACCTGGCGGAGATAGACAGGCAATGGCACGCGGAATTCACGCCGATGGCGATCGAGGTGATGTCGCTCGCGCCCGGCGCAGTCGGCTTTCACATGGTGGAGCTGCTGCAGAAGCGCACCGGACAGGCGTTCGGCTTCGACGCCAACAAATGGTTTGTCTGGTGGTGGCAACAGAACCAGCCGGCGTCCGCGGACTACGCGCGCTTCAAGTCGCTCCTCTACGGGTTGATCGATCCACGCTTCGCGACTTATTTCTCGCTCGCAAGGAAGTCGCGTATCAAGCTGGACGAAGTTCGCTGGGGTGGCGTGGCACAGGACGGTATTCCACCGTTGCGCGAACCGGCAATGGTGACGGCCACGGAAGCCACCTATCTCGATGACAGCAACGTTGTATTCGGCATCGCAATCAACGGTGACGCCAGGGCCTACCCGAAACGCATTCTGGCCTGGCACGAAATGTTCGTCGACAAGATAGGCGGCGTTGATTTTGCCGGTGTCTACTGTACTTTGTGCGGCGCCGTAATCCTCTACAAGACAGTGCACGAAGGCACCCTGCACCGTCTCGGCACGAGCGGGTTTCTGTACCGCTCGAATAAACTCATGTACGACAAGGACACCCAGTCGCTGTGGAACACCACCTGGGGCGAACCCGTCATCGGACCGCTGGCAGAGCGCGGCATTCGCCTGGAACGCAGTTACTTGGTGACGACGACATGGGGCGAATGGAAACGCCGGCACCCGGCTACGACGGTGCTGTCCATCGATACGGGCCACCAACGCAACTACGCGGAAGGCGCAGCTTATCGGGAATACTTTGCCACCGACGAACTGATGTTCAGCGTGGCGGCGTCGGATAAGCGACTGCCGAACAAGGCCGAGGTGCTGGCGCTGACGTTCCCTGAGCACAGTGCGGATACCATGGCCATACACGCCGCCTACTTGCGCGAGAATACGATTTACGCAAACCGGCTGGGGGAACTGCATTTCGTGGTGCTCACCGATACCAGTGGCGCTAACAGAGTCTACGCGAGCAAAGGCGTGAGCATTGCGAGCTACGATCAACGCGACACCGCGCTGGACAGCGAAGGCACTCGCTGGACGCTTGCCGAGAATAGCCTGACCACAGACGGCGGACGCAAGCTCGAGCGCCTGCCCGCGCATCGTGCTTTCTGGTTCGGCTGGTTTGCAGCCTACCCCGACACCATCCTGATCAAATAGCACGCGGCGGGCGGACGCGAAATATGAGACCCTCTGCACGCTGAGCGCCCTGCCCTACACCGAAGGAAAAGCCTATGAATCAAATCGACCTCACCGACCGCAAGGCCGTCATCACTGGCGGCGCGCAAGGTATCGGCCTCGCCATCGCCCGGCGGCTGCTGGCCTCCGGGGCGCGCGTGTGTCTGTGGGACCGGGACACGGATCTGCTTGCCAAAGTCGTCGACGAACTGGGCGAGCCCGGTGCGTGCGGTGTAACTGCCGACGTTGCCGATGCCAGCGGCGTGGATCGCGCACGCACCGAGACTGACGAACGTTTCGGCGCGGTCGATATTCTGATCAACAACGCCGGCATCGCGGGCCCCACAGCGCCGCTGTGGGAGTGCGAGCCCGATGCCTGGCATGAATGCATCAATGTGGACCTCAACGGGGTTTTTCACTGCTGCTACGCGTTGGTACCCGGCATGCTGGAGCGTGATTACGGCCGGGTGGTGAACGTTGCGTCCATCGCCGGCAAGGAAGGTAATCCGAACGCGTCTGCCTACAGCGCCGCCAAGGCTGGCGTCATCGCACTCACCAAGTCCCTGGCCAAGGAAACCGCGCACCGCAACGTAGCCGTAAACTGCATTACCCCGGCCGTGGCCAATACCCGCATCCTCGAACAGGTCACACAAGAGCACATCGACTACATGCTCTCCAAGATCCCGCGCGGACGGTTCCTCGAAACCGAGGAGATCGCGGCAATGGTCGCGTGGCTGGCATCGGCAGAGAACTCGTTCACCACCGGTGCCGTATTCGATCTCAGCGGCGGGCGGGCGACCTACTAAGCGCAGTCGGATACGGCTGTGTTGCGAGGCTCGATCGCATCGGCCAAACAACCTGTAACGAGACTTACGCATGCGAAATAGCAACCGTCAATGGAAACTGGCCCGTTATCCAGAGGGCATGCCGAAGGTGGATGACTGGGTATTGGATGAAGCGCCGGTGCCGGAACCTGGACCGGGAGAACTGCTGCTCGGGGCGCGTTTTCTCGATGTCGCGCCGTACATGCGCGGACGCATAAACCCGGCGAAGAACTACGCCGCGGGTGTGAGCCCCGGCGACGTAATGATTGGCGGGGCGGTGAGCGAGGTGCTGAGTTCCAACGCGGATGGTTATGCGCCGGGCGATCTGGTGGTTTGTGATTTCGAATTCGGCTGGCAGGATTACGCGGTGCTCCACGCGGCTAGAGTACGTCGCGTGGATACGGCGCTTGCGCCCGCGGAGTGCTGGCTGGATGTGCTCGGTTTAAACGGTGTGACGGCTTACTTCGGGTTGTTCGATGCTGCCTCCATGCGCGCCGGGGACACTGTGGTTGTATCGGCGGCGTCGGGCAGTGTGGGCCAGATCGTGGGACAGCTTACCAAGATTGCGGGCGGTCGCGCGATCGCCGTAACCAGCACCAGCGACAAACTCGAGTGGTGCCGCGAGCTCGGCTTCGACGACGGCATCGCTTACCGGGAGACAGACGATCTCGCCGGCGTGTTGCGGAAGTTGTGCTCCGACGGCTTGGACGTGTACTTCGACAACACGGTAGGACCGAACCTGGATGCTGCATTGCAGAACCTCGCTCCGCGTGCCCGTATTACTATCTGCGGAACGGTGAGCCTGGCCGGCCGCTTCGGCGAAGCCGACCTGGGCGAACGTTACTGGCGCCAGGTGCTGGTCGCGCGGGCGCGTATTCAGGGATTTCTGGTGCTCGATTACCAGGACCGTTACGGCGAGGCACGCGAGCGGCTAGCCGGATGGGTACGCGAAGGCCGGATCCGGCAACGCTTCGATATCGCCGAGGGGCTGGAGCGTGCACCGGAGGCGTTCATCCGCCTGCTCACCAGCCGCAACCAGGGCAAGCAACTCGTGTCGGTATGATTCCGGCCCTCCCTTCTATTATGAGTCGCCATCCATTGTCCAGGCTATCGCTGTTTACAGCCACCCTGTGGTTCGCAGTGTTACCTGCCGCAATTGGAGCTGATGAGTATCGCATCGGCGACCTGATCGTCGCACGTCCCTGGTCGCGGACGATGCCAGCGGTTGCGGTCACGGGCGCAGCTTACTTCACGCTCAGCAACCGCGGTGCCAGCGGCGACCGGTTGATTGCAGCCGCATCGCCCGTTGCCGAACGCGTGGAGATCCACGAACACAGTATGAGCGACGGCGTGATGAGAATGCGCCACGTGCCTGGCGTGGATGTATCGCCCGGATTGACCACTGTATTCGAACCTGGCGGCCTGCACATCATGCTGATGGGCCTGCACGAACCGCTGCTGGAGGGCAAAACGTTTCCGTTGACGTTGACATTCGAACGGGCAGGCAGTCTCGTCGTCATGGTAATCGTCGAACAACCTGCCAAGACGGCGTGGAAAGATCCGACTGAACACCACAGCAGCTGAGTGCCTGGCAACAGACGGCCAGAGTCGCTGAGCGTTCTACCGATGGTGAACCGGTCGTCGAGCAATGTTTTGCATTTTTTCTCTATGGCGGTGTGTTCGCGCTGATTCTTGCCGTGCTGCCTGTCGACGCACTGGGACAGCCACCCGGCTGGACGCAACTGCGAGCGCGGCTGCCCTGGCTGCTGCTGATGGCCGCGGTATTTCTCATTCCGGTTATGTGGGCGCTGTTGTGGGGTTCCCGGCATCTCGACCCCGGCCGTGTTGGCATCCTCCTGCAAATGGAGGCCATTGTGGGGATTGGCAGCGCCGCGTTGCTCGCCGGAGAATCGTTTGGAATTGCCGAGGCACTGGGCAGTGTTCTGGTCATCAGCGCCGGGGCCACCGACGTGCTCGGACAGCGCGGCCGGGGTGTCTGACGAGCCTCGTACGATCAACTGCGTCTTCTCAAAAAGGCGGATCTTTCTTTACATCGAGGAAACGGCTGCTTGAATACAAACGCACGACAATCGTAACGTGTCCTGACGAAACGAAGTGCCGCGCTTTTCATGCGCCCCGCGAGCGCTGGTATAGTTCGCTACTTTGCAGCGGGTCTGATTCATGTCCTACCTTCCTTGCGTCGAAATCGAACCGCCTGGTAGCGCCAGTGCCACCATCATCTGGTTGCATGGGTTGGGCGCCAACGGTCACGACTTCGAACCGATAGTGCCGGAGTTGCGGCTACCGGCGGATGCGGGAATCCGCTTCGTTTTTCCGCATGCACCAGCGATCCCGGTGACCATCAATGGCGGCTTCGTGATGCCAGCCTGGTACGACATTCTCGATCTCAGCATCGATCGTAAGGTCGACGTTACGCAGCTTGCAGCATCGGCGAAAAAAACCCAGGCACTGATTGACAGGGAACTGGAGCGCGGCGTTTCCAGCGAGCGTATTTTAGTGGCTGGTTTTTCGCAAGGCGGTGCCGTCGCGTACGAAGCCGCATTGAGCTACCCGCAACGGCTGGCCGGCATCATCGGTCTGTCCACGTACTTCGCTACCGAAGATACCCTCCAGGCGCACGACGCCAACCAGGGGCTGGTGATTTTCATAGGTCACGGAACCCACGACCCCATAGTTCCCGAACGGCTCGGGCGCTACGCCAGCGAAACGCTGAGCGGCAAGGGGCACTCTACAACCTACAAAACCTATCCCATGGAACACAGCGTTTGTCCGGCGGAAATCGTGGATATTTCACAGTGGCTGCAGACGACGCTGCTGCAGTAATGATAGGCCGGCATGGGATGCCGCTTGAACAATACCGGCAACCCAACGGAGGACGAAATGTGACTGAAGGGCCGCGTCGCAATAGTCACCGGCACTCCGCAGGTTCGTTCCAGAAATGCCGGGCCCGGTGGATTGCCTGTACATGCAATGCAGTCGGTACATGGCATGAAAACGCGCTACCCTGGCGCTGTAACTGTTGCCGCGCCGCTTTCTTTCCACGCTTCGATGCCGCCGTCAATCAGACGCGCCCGATACCCTTCCTCCAGCAACCTGTCCAGCACGTCGTTGCTGACGGCATGTCCGTGCACACAATAGACGATTATCTCTGGTTCCCTGGCGACTTGACTCAACCAGTCGTCGATGCGCTCCGGCAGTAAATGCTTGGCACCGGGAATCATAGCCGGATCGGCCTCGAAGTCGTGTGCTTTGCGCACATCGATCACGCTGATGTTGTCCGTGTTCGTCTCAATAAGCTGCTGCAGTTCGAGTGGTGAAATCGTACGTTGCATAGTGCGCCTCTCCCGTTCTTCAGAATAGCAGTTGATAGATCACGCCGCCCAGAGCGGCCACTGCGATGACTGGAATCACGCCGACCCGAAAGCGAAACAGCGCGACAAATGCAATGCCGCCGAAAACGGCAGCTGTCCACTCGAAGTGACCGGCTATGCCGTGCGGCCACAGCACATGGTAGGCAAAAAATACTGCCAGATTCACGATCACTCCTACTACTGACGCGGTAATCGCGATAAGCGGTGCGGCGAACTTGAGATTGCGACGCGTGGCCTCGATCGCGGGGCCACCGACCAGAATGAACAGGAACGACGGGAGAAAGGTGAAAAACGTTGCTACCGCGGCGCTAACCCAGGCCGACAGCAGGAGCGATTCGCTGCCGAGGGCCGCTTTAGTCCAACCGCCAATGAAGCCGACAAAGGTGACGATCATGATCAACGGACCAGGTGTCGTTTCACCCAGTGCCAGGCCGTCGATCATCTGTGCGGCAGTCAACCATGCATACGTATCGACACCGCCCTGATAAACGTAGGGCAGTACGGCATAGGCGCCGCCAAAAGTCAGCAGCGCGGCTTTGGTGAAGAACCAGCCGATCTGGGTGAACGTCGCCTGCCAGCCGTAGAGCAGTGTCAACGCTCCGAGTGCCGACGCCCAGATGCCAATGCCACAAACCACGAACAGTGCTGTGCGACGCCAGGTGAAAACAGCATGCCGGGGTATGGGTGTGTCGTCGTCGACGAGCGCCGGATTGTGATGGTTCGTTAGCACGTTGTCAGCAGCGCCGGTTTCGTGAATGTATTCGGGTTTGACATAATTCAGCAGCAAACCGGCTGTTGCCGCGCCCAGCACAATGTACGGAAATGGTACGTTGAATACGGCGATGGCAACGAACGACAGCACTGCGAGGAGCCACAGCAGCGGGTTTTTCAAGGCTCGCGATCCGATACGAAATGCCGCGAAAAGCACAATAGCGGTTACGGCCGGCTTGATGCCGTAGAGTACGCCCTGCACGATTGCAACGTCGCCCAACGCCAGATACAACCAGGCAAGCACGGCGAGGATAAAAAACGAGGGCACAATGAACAGTAGACCCGCTGCGATGCCGCCCGCGATGCCGTGCAACAGCCAGCCGATGTAGGTTGCGAGTTGCTGCGCTTCCGGGCCGGGCAGCAGCATGGTGAAATTCAGTGCGTTCAGAAAGCGGCGTTCCGAAATCCAACGACGGCGCTCGACCAGCTCGTCGTGCATGATACTGATTTGTCCGGCGGGGCCGCCGAAACTTATAAAACCGAGTTTCAACCAGAAACGCAAAGCCGTGGTGAACGAAATTTGCGAGGGCACGGCAGCGGCCAGCGAAGAAGTGGACAACGGCATGGTCTATCGCTCCGTCTGTTGCTGGAAAGCGGTATACAGGTGGTCGAGCAATTCGCTCGCGCGTTCCAGAAACCGATCGTCGTCGGCACTGCTTTCACGTGCCCCGGTGAAAAGCGCCAGCAAACCCGGTGCTTCGGCGACCGGCGTACCACCGACGTCGAGATAGTGCACCAGATCGCCGATACGGCGCAGCGCGGTATCAGCGTCCAGCTGAAAACTCAGGGCCAACACCTCGAAGGTCACATAACGGTCAACAT
>JAOTYY010000071.1 GCA_029861595.1 Gammaproteobacteria bacterium | reverse complement strand
GCTTCTAGCAGGCCCGGCCTTACGTGAATCGGCATTGCATATCGCCGGAGGAATCGCTGCTGCTACAGGCGCCGGCCTCATGGCACAGCTTGCCAATGCTCGCCTGCAGCGCGGTGCAGGGCGCGTTGCGGTGAAGCGCATACCGTACCCGGTCGATCAGGCGCTCGCAGCGCTCGCAGGGTATCGACACATCATTCTCGTCGGCACCTCAGCGCCGGTGGCGTTTTTTGCCTATCCCGACAAGCCCAGCCTGCTGGCACAGCCGGGGTGCGGAGTGCACCGCCTTACCGATGAGGCGCAGGATTCGGCTCAGGCGCTGGAATGGCTTGCCGATGAACTCGGCGCCAGTGCCGAAAGCGCTGTCGTGCAGGAGTTGGCTCGCCCTGCGCAACCGCGCGGCGCTTTGACCAAGGATTCTCTTGCCGCTGCACTCGGCGCCCTGATCCCCGAAAACGCCATCGTTGCAGATGAATCCATATCCACCGGGCGTGGCTTTTTCCCCAACACCGCGGGTGCGCCGCCGCACGACTGGCTCAACAACACCGGCGGCTCGATCGGGATCGGTCTGCCGCTTGCCACCGGGGCCGCGGTCGCCTGCCCCGATCGCAAGGTGATTTGCCTGTCGGGCGACGGCAGCGCCATGTATACCCTGCAGTCGTTGTGGACCCAGGCGCGTGAGGGACTGGACGTCACTACCGTCATATTCGCCAATCGGGACTACGCCATCCTCAAGGGCGAACTGATAAACGTCGGTGCCGCCAATCCTGGCCGCAAGGCGCTCGACATGCTGGAGATCGGTCGGCCCGATCTCGACTGGGTCGCTTTGGCCCGGGGAATGGGTGTCGACGGCAGGCGTGTGCACACGGCTGAAGAATTCTGCCGGGCGCTGCAATCCGGTATCGCGGCAGAGGGGCCCCACCTGATCGAGGTGATTTTGTGAGGTACCCTTGCCGAGAGGATAGGTTTGCACGTCCGAGAAGGGTTGGGATGAGGAGAAAAACAAACGAAGAACCTTCACCTCCTACTCCCCTCTCCCAGGGGGAGAGGGGAGTAGGAGGGACGCGGCTCTGCCAAGGGGGAGAGGAGAGTAAGGGGTGCGCGGCTTCCCGGAGGGATGAGCAGGAATACGGACGCTCAGTCGGCCGGGTCGCCAATACGCTTGAAAGTCGGCAACCAGGCCAGGGTTGCCGAGGTGTCCCCGCCGGGCACATATTCGGCGCCGAAAGAGCCGCGATACCCGGCGTCGAGATAGTGCGCTATCAGACGTTGGTAGGCGATTTCTCCTTCATCGGGCGCGCCGCGGCTCGGCACCGCAGCGATCTGGATGTGAGAAATGAAATCCTGGTGCCGCTCGAAACGTCGGATCAGGTCACCCTGGTTGATCTGGACGTGATAACAATCGAACAACAGCTTGAGGTTGTTCGCAGCAACCTCGCGGCCGAGTTCTGCTGCCTGTTCCACGCTGGTCAGAAAATAGCCCGGGACGTCACGGGTGTTTTTCGGCTCGATGATGATGTCGATATCCGCTTGGGCGGCCAGCTCGCACGCCCAGGCGAGGTTTTCGACCGCAGTTCCATGCGCCTCGGCGCCGCTGACGCGGCCCGCTATCGCCTGAACCATCGGGCACCCGATAGCGCTGGCGAAGGCCACCGCCTGCTCCAGCGCCGCGCGGAATTCCCGTTGACGGCCAGGTACCGCGGTAAGGCCGAAATCGTCTGATCCTTCCCTGCCCTTGGAGGCGTTGAGGCAAACCATGGGCAGGCCGGTGTCTCCCAGCGCCTCGCCAATCCGGGCGGCCGGCCAGTGAAAGGGAAAGTGACATTCGACGGCGTCGAACCCCGCTGCCGCGGCCGCTCGAATGGCGTCCGGCAGATCGAGATCGCGCCATAGAAAGCCGAGATTCGCCGAGATTCGTGCCATTGTTCCCCTTGGTCAACGTTAGCACTGCAGGGGTGAACCGTACAGCACGTATCGCCGGTGGCGCAATTAGGCGCGGGCGCCTTTCCGCGCTACCATCAACTGCGGCAAGCGTGTTATGCGCCGGCACGGTCCGCGCAACCGGGTTGCCGACTGCAGCACCAATGTGAGATCGAGATGGCGGAAATTCTGAATAAAAACGAACTGGATGGAACGTTTGTCGGTCGGGTGTGGCGGCCGGATGTGCAGGGCCCGGCGGTCGTCGCGCTGCGCGGCGATGACATCGTCGATATCACATCGCGTCAGGCGCCGACCGTAGCGGCGCTGCTGGAACTTGACGATCCGGCTGCTGCTGCCAGGGATACGCCGGGAGAGCGTCTTGGCTCGCTGGATGAAGTTGCGTCACGCTCCGCCGAGCCCGATCACGGCGGTGATGCACCCTGGCTGCTGGCACCTTGCGACCTGCAGGTGGTCAAGGCCTGCGGCGTGACGTTTGCGCGCTCGATGCTCGAGCGCGTCATCGAAGAGATGGCAGACGGTGAGTTTGCCAAAGCGCAGCAGGCCCGCGAGCGGGTCGTCGCGATCATCGGCGACAGTCTGCGCGATGTGCGTCCCGGTTCCGAAGAAGCGGCCCGGATCAAGGAGGCGCTGCTCGCGGAAGATATGTGGTCGCAATACCTGGAGGTTGGAATCGGGCCGGACGCGGAAGTCTTTACCAAGAGTCCGGTAATGTCGGCGGTCGGCTATGGCGCCGCTATCGGCCTGCTTCCCGCGTCTCAGTGGAACAATCCCGAACCGGAAATCGTCCTGGCCGTGAACAGCCGCGGGCAAGTCAACGGCGTCACGCTGGGCAATGATGTCAATCTGCGTGACCTGGAAGGTCGCTCGGCACTGCTGCTCGGCAAGTCCAAAGACAACAATGCTTCCTGCGCCGTTGGCCCTTTCCTGCGCCTGTTCGATCAGACCTATTCGATCGACGATGTGCGCCAGGCCGAGATCGACCTCGAAGTCACGGGCCGGGACGGCTTCCGGCTGCTCGGGCACAGTTCGATGAAGGAGATTAGCCGCGACCCGCTCGACCTGGTTGCGCAGACGATAGGCCGCCATCACCAGTATCCTGACGGCTTCGTGCTGTTTCTCGGCACCATGTTTGCGCCGGTCGAGGATCGCGACGTGCCTGGCGAGGGTTTCACGCACAAGCTGGGCGATGTCGTCGATATTTCCACCGACGGGTTGGGCACGCTGCGCAATACGGTTCAGCTGTCTACCGAGTGTCCCGAGTGGGACTTCGGAATTACCGCGTTGATGCGCAATCTGGCCGCGCGCGAACTTTTATAAGGGCCATAGTCTGCTTGAGCGGGCACGCGGATAATCCAGATGCGAAAATCGCCGCGGCCGTGCGCGGCTTCGATGCGGAGTTGCACACCCAGGCGTACGCGCAGACCCATTCCGACAACGTGCAGCTCGCACGTTTAGTCGAATTTCTGGCACCTGCCCCCGGTCACCTGGTCCTCGATCTCGGCACGGGCAACGGCTACGTAGCAATGGCCGTTGCCGGTGCTGAACCGGCGTGCCGCGTAATCGGTGTCGATGTCGCTGCGCAGGCAATTGCGACCGACGTGGAAATAGCCAGCGCGCAAGGTCTGGCAAACGCAGCGTTTCTTGTCTACGAAGGGATTACGCTGCCGTTTGCCGATGATCACTTCGACACCGCGGTCAGCCGTTATGCGTTCCACCACTTTCCGCGTCCGGAGATCAGTCTCGCGGAGTTGGGACGCACCCTGCGTGTGGACGGCAGACTGGCACTCGCCGACGCGATAAGGGACGAAGTCGACGACGTGGACTTCGTCAACCGGTTCCAGGCGTTGAAGGGCGACGGCCACGTGTGCATGCAGCAACGCGACGATGTGATCGAAATGGTCGGCCGGCACGGTTTCGAAGTAAGCGAGGCTTTCGAGTCGTCGATCGCTTTCGAGAGGGAGCGTTCCGCGAAGTACGATGAATTGCTCGACGCCACTCCGGCGCCGGTACTGCATTCCTATTCGGTGGCGGTGGCAGAGCGGCACATGTACCTGAAATTCCGCATCCTGAACCTGCTACTCGTGAATCGCAGGTAAGGATTCCTACGACGCGGCATTCGGGAAGAACAGTTGCTCGCCATCGATCTGGTACTCGCCGATTGCTCGCTGACCTTCGTCGGAAAGCAGCCAGTCGATGAAAATCTGCCCCTCGCGCGCTTTCACGTGAGCGAAGCGGTCGGGATTGACGAGAATGACACCGTAGGGATTCAATAGCCTTGCGTCGCCCTCGTTAAGGATGGCCAGGTCGCCCTTGCCCTCGAAACTCAGCCAGGTGCCACGGTCCGACAGCGCGTACGCCTGCTTGGCCGCCGCCATGTTCAGGGTGGCGCCCATCCCGGCACCGACTTCCTGGTACCACGAACCCGAGTGACCCACCGGATCGATGTCGGCGCCGCGCCACAAAGCCAGTTCACGCTTGTGCGTTCCAGAGTCGTCGCCACGGGAAATGAAGGTCACGCGGTGTGCCGCGATCTGTTTCAGGGCGTCGGTGACCTGTGGAGCGGTTTTGACACCTGCCGGGTCGCTGCGCGGTCCGACGACGATGAAATCGTTGTACATCAAGTCGAATCGCTCGACGCCGAATCCGGCGGCGACAAACGCCTGCTCGGATGGCTTGTGGTGTACGAGCAGCACGTCCGCATCGCCGTTCCTCGCCATGCGGATGGCCTGCCCGGTGCCGACCGCAACGACGCGAATTTCTATTCCGGTGCGGGCCGTGAAAATCGGCAGAATCCTGGCGAACAAACCAGAATTCTCGGTGGAGGTGGTGGAAACGACCGTAACGAACCGCTCAGTCGCAGCCACCCCGGTGCCGCCGGTAAGGACGAATAGTGCGAGCGCAGCAACGTTGCGGATCAGAAGTCTACGTCTCACGTTTGTTGGTTCACGGGTGGCGATCGACGCAAGCGTTATGTCATATTCGACATAGCGACGCAAGCTCCGGCGTCCAGCGGACTGGAAAGAAGGCCAAACCGTGTGGGAAGACGCAAGCACAAAGCAATTGATACGCGCGCGGCACCTCGTGTACGCGTCAAATTGCACATCGATGGCGATGCGATCGGCTCCGGTAAAGTCGACCTGCTTCGGCACATCGACCGGCACGGCGGTATCTCGCCAGCCGCCCGGGCTATGGGTATTACTTACCGGCGCGCCTGGCACCTGATCGATACGATGAACTCGGCACTGGGCGGTCCGGTGGTGGAAACCGAAGTCGGCGGTGCGCGTGGCGGCGGTGCTCGGCTGACACCACTCGGGCATGAGTTGATCGAACGCTACGAGGATCTCGCGGCGCAGGTTGCACCGGCCACGCAACCGATTCTGGCGTGGCTTGAGAAACGCCGGCAACGGTGACTTCGAGGGCCAGGATGTCCCCCGGGGCGCGATTCCGCGGAGCCATGCCTGCGCTTGAAAGTTACGCGCATCTCTTATCCAATGCCTTGTATCAACCTTACATTGTGGGGGAGGTGAGCATGAATAAGAATATATGGGCCGCTCTCGTTATCGCTGCCCTGACAGTTTCCGTCGGCGCCGCCAGTGCGCAGGAACAAGACGACACCGACAATCCGACGACCGATGCACCCACCGTGAACGGGCTGCTGCAGTGCGCGAGCGGGTGCAAGAAGACGTTTTATTTCAGCGAGGAGAGCGATCCGGCGTTCGCGACCCTTCGCAATGCGTGTATCGAAGGCTGTGGCGCAGTCCCCGACGCTCATTTGCAGGATTACCAGCGTTGTTACGACGGCTGCCGGGACGTGTTTCCCTTCAGGCACAGCGAGCGCAGCGAACTGGCGGGATTTCAGAAGAGTTGCATCCTGGCGTGCGGCAATGTTCGTTAGAAACTCGTCGAGTACTTCTAACCCTGGGATAAGATTGTTGTTTCACCGCAATCAAGCGTGCGTGGCCCAGTTTTGTACTGGGTGTGGCCTTCCCACCACGTTTGCATATCCTGAGAAGGCCGAGTCTTAACCTTGGCGCTAACAAGAAGATGGAGAGTCTATGAAAACGTTAAAGAAATACCCTCTAACCCGGCTGACGGGTGCGCTGTGCATCTGCGCATTGGCAAGTGCCTCCTAAGCCGTGAACGATCAACCTCTCACCGAAGGATGGGCTCCGAGCGAATGGGGGGGGCCGATGACAAAGCCGGGGCGGTAAACCGCACGATGCCGGCGATGGTGCTGAAAGCCGCAAAGCTCGTTAAGCACGGCAAGGTCGCCACGCTTGGCAAGGTCTATCAACAGGATGCGCCGGCCTTCGGCTCACGCGGATGGCGAATGACTATCCCGGGTCTGCCGACTGGCGGTCCGTTTGGCACGCAGGAACTGATCTATAACGACGAATTCCTGTCCACGGAGATCGGCCAGATCGGTACCCAGTTTGATGGTCCGGCGCACATTGGCGTGATCACTTCGAAAGGCGACTATTTCTACAACGGCCGCTATCTGCAAGATGAGGATGTTACAACCTACGGCACAGGGCCCTTGGGCGTGGAACACGTAGCGAAGATCGGCTTCGTCTGTCGCGGTGTATTGCTTGATGCGGTCGCGCTGCGCGGAGGTCAACTGCCCATCCCCAAGGCCAAGCAAGACCCTGGGATCATTACTGTCGCCGACATCGAGGCGATGATCAAGAACCAGGGTATCGACCCGATCGGCGAAGGCGATTGCGTATTTCTGTACACCGGCCATGGCGATATCTGGCATCCGACCGAATGGGATACATTTGATGCTGCCGAAAAACAAAAACGTATCGCTGCGTTCAATGCCGGTACTCCCGGCTTCGGTATATCGGCTTGCGAATATCTCGCGTCGCGCAAAATCATCCTCTGGGGTGGTGACACCTGGCCGACCGAGGCCGTTCCTGGGGAAGGTGATCAGCCATTTGAGTGCCACATCAAGATGATGACCCGCAGCGGGATCTGGAACCTCGAGAACATGGATTTCAGTCAGTTGGTAGCCGACAAGGCTTACGAGTTCCTGTTCGCCTGGTCGCCGCTGAAGATAAAGGGCGGCACCGGCTCGCCTGGGAACCCAATCGCAATGTACTAGGATATCGCTTGCATTCAGGGGCCGACGGATCGGCCCCTGAAACCCCTCTCACCCTGACGGACTGTTCTTAATTAACCCACCGTAATCAACTTCACCCCCTTTGACACAGATGCTGCTCTCACCGGCATCGATGCGAGCGGGTATAATCGCGCCAGCACCAGCATATCAATTGTCATGTACACCGAATATTTCGGGTTAACGGAAGAACCTTTCTCAATCGCGGCCAATCCGCGTTTTCTGTACATGAGCGCCCGCCACCGGGAGGCGCTGGCGCATCTGGTATACGGAATCCGCAGCGACAGCGGTTTCGTGCTGCTCACCGGCGAGGTGGGCACCGGGAAAACCACTGTGTGCCGGTGTCTTCTCGAGCAAATGCCAGACAATACCGACGTCGCCTTCATCCTGAACCCCCGGGTGTCCGTTAACGAATTGCTCAACAGTATCTGTGATGAACTCGGCATCGCATACCCGCCACGTGCGTTCAGCGTCAAGACCTATGTCGACGCCATCAACCGGCATCTACTCGAGCGCCATGCGGGCGGGCGCAACACCGTGGTCATTATCGACGAAGCGCAGAACCTCAGCATCGACGTGCTCGAGCAACTGCGCCTGCTGACCAATCTTGAAACCAATGAGCGCAAGCTGATGCGTATCATTCTGATCGGGCAACCCGAACTCGAAACGATGCTGTCGCGCCCTGAACTTCGGCAGGTGCAGCAGCGCATTACGGCGCGCTACCACTTGGAACCACTGCATCGCTCGGAAATCGGTGCTTATGTATTGCACCGGCTTGCGGTTGCCGGACGCAGAGAACCGCTGTTTTCTCCGCGAGTGCTCAACAAGCTGTACCGAAAGACCGGCGGCATCCCGCGGTTGATCAACGTCGTTTGCGATCGGGCGCTGCTGGGCGCGTACGTAACAGCGCGGCACAAGGTTAACGGTCCGATACTCGACAAAGCGGCCAAGGAAGTGCAGGGGCGGTTGTATCGTCCAGCGTGGGTGCTGCCGGTGTCCATCGCCGCTTCCGTATTGCTGGTCGGCGCGGCCACCGCGGCGGCGCTTTTCTACGCCAACGACAAAGACATGGCGATGCTGCTGCCCAAGCCGGCGGCGCAACTACCATCGATGAGCGTCGAGATGGAATCGCCGGTCGCCGAACCACCGGCGTTGTCGGAAGAACAGGTTGTGATGGTGACAGTTCCGGAGCCTCACGATCCGCCGCCTTCGCCACCGCAATGGCCCGAGAAAGCGGGTGCCGCGGACCACGCGCTGGCGGCTGCCTACACGGCGCAGTTCAAACAATGGAACATACCTTTTGCGGTGGGCAACGCCGATCCCTGCGCGCATGCAGCCACGCTGGGGTTACGCTGTTATTCAGGTATCGGCAACCTCGGTAGTCTCGTCGGTATCGACCGACCGGCGATACTGACACTCGTGGATGACGAAGGCCGGGAGTATCAAGCGACATTACTTGCGCTGGATACGGAACTGGCGACGCTCGCTTTCGCGCACGGTACCGAGACGGTGGCGATCAAGGATCTGGAGGCGCGCTGGCAGGGCCACTATCAGCTTCTTTGGCGGGCTTCACCCCTGGGTCATACCGTCCTCAGGCCAGGCAGACGTAACTCGGATGTCCTCTGGCTGACGAAAAATCTCGTTGCGGCGGGTGCCGCGTCGCTGCAGGTGCAAAACACCTACGATGCGGAAGTAGTCGCCGCGGTACGGGCGTTTCAGCGCGAACAAGGACTGGTGGCTGACGGTATTGCGGGACGCCAGACGTTGATCCAGTTGAATTCGGCAATCGACGAGTCGGTTCCCCGCCTCGGCACCCGGGGAGACGGCTGACATGTCGTTCATTCTCGATGCAGTTGCAAAATCGGAGCAGGAGCGACAGCGGCACGAGGCGCCAGGACCGCAAGTACTGGCGCTGCCGGTTGGTGCCGTGCCGCCGTCGCGTAGTCTCCTGCCTTACATCGTCATTGGTGCTCTGGTGCTGAACGCAGCATTGCTTATTGCATGGCTGCAGTCCGAGCGGTTGTTGCCCAGCTCTCCGACAGAGCTCGCGGATCCGGACCTGCCGAGCGGAAACGTCGTCATGACGAATCCTGCACCTTCGGTGGAACGAAGGGTAGGAGTTGGGATAACGGTTGATACGTCCGCGCCCGAACCGGATAAAGCGGCAGCGTTCGAGCCACCACATAACATTGCGCCATCCGTGACCAGCGGGTCGGCTGCCGGGCTCGGGGGCGAGCTGGAAGAGGTTATTGCGCTCGAGGCCCAACCCGAAACGGTCGCTGTCCGCGAGGCGAAGAAGGAATTGGCTCTGGCGCAACCGGCAGCGACGACCGCGGGCGAAGACACTACTGCTTGGATACGGATCGGGCCGGATACGTTGTCGAATAGGGCGGCGGCCGGGCAGCCGGCAATGTTTGAGCAGGGCAGGCGAGACGCCGGAACGGCACCGCGAAGGGTATCCAGTCTCAGCGAGTTGCCGGTTACTGTTAGAAACGATCTGCCAAAGGTGGTATTTTCCGGCCATCTGTATTCCAGCGATCCCGACTCGAGCATGGTATTTGTCGACGATGGTCGCCCGGTCACACAGGGGCGAGAGATCGCGAACGAGCTTTTTCTGTACGAAATCACGCCGACCGGTGTGATCGTGGAGTTTCGAGGCTATCTGATCGATGTTGGTGTGCTGCAGAACTGGACCCTGAACTGATGACACTACCCCGAGCACAGGACGTCAAGACCATCGCCGTACTTGGATTTGGCGTAATGGGCCATACCTGGACCACCGCATTGCTTGCGGGTGGTCTGGACGTGGTCGTTTACGAGGCGAACGCGCAAAACGTCGAGAGCAACACGAACCGGGTTCGTAAATACCTCGAACGCATGGTGCAAAAGGGCGTCCTGGAAGAGGACGTCGAGCGGGCAATGCAACGACTGCAATTCGTCGAGAGCGAGGAGGCACTGGCGAAGTGCGGCGCGCAGGCGCTGCTCGAAGTGATCTTCGAGGATCTGGATCTGAAGTGCGCGACATTCGAACGTATCAGCGCCTGGTTGTCGCCCGAGACACTGGTGTGGAGCAATACATCCTGTCTCGACGTCGAGAAGATGGCGATGGCCAGCGGCCGTCCGGACCGGTTCGTGGGCACGCACGGGATGAATCCCGTGCACTTGACGAAGGGCGTGGAAATCGTGCGCCATCCGCAGCTCGCCGAACAGGCGCTAGACTGCACTCTCGGTGTCATGCAACGTATTGACAAGGCGCCGTTCGTTACCGACAACGTCCCCGGTTTCATCGTCAACAACGGCCTGATCCCCTGGATGATTCACTACTACCTGATGCTGGAACGCGGTCAGGCCACCACGCTGGATATCGACACGGCGTTGAGAACCTCACTCGGGCATCCGCAGGGGGTATTCATGCTGCACGACTACGTGGGCACCAATACCATGGTGCTGGTATCGGAGGCGCTCTACGAAGCGACGCTGGACCCGCGCTACAAACTACCCCGGTTCATACACGATATGCGCGACGCTGGACACATGGGGTTCTCCAGCGGACGGGGTTTTTACGATTGGCGCGACCCCAAGAACCCCGAGCCGATAGCGTTCGCTGAGCTCAGCTGAACCGGCGTACCCCATCCCCAATCCTTCTTCCCAGGGAGAAGCGAGTTACCGTTTCCCCGTCCCTGCGGGAGAGAGGTGTTGATCCTGCATTCTCCCTTTCCGGCGAGGGGTCCTAATCCTTTTTTCTCACCGTCTGGAGAGGGCCGGGGGTGAGGGTCTTCAAGCTCTCTCGAACCCGCGGGCGATTTCCCAGTCGGTAACCCGGCGGTCGTACTCCGTCTGTTCCCAGCGTGCGGCGTGCAGGTAGTGATCGATCACTGTTTCGCCAAAGGCTTCGCGCAGCATGGTCGAACCATCCAGGGCGGCTGTTGCTTCGCGTAGACTCGACGGAATATTGCGCACGTCCGTTCCGCCATAGGCGTCGCCAACAAAAGCCGGCTCTAGTGCCAGCTCGTTTTCGATGCCGTCAATGCCGGCGGCGAGCAGCGCCGCACACGCCAGATAGGGGTTGAGATCGGCGCCGCCGAGGCGGCATTCGATACGTACCGCTTCGGTATCGGCGCCGCAGACGCGAAAACCCGCAGTGCGGTTATCCATCGACCAGACAATCTTGGTCGGGGCGAAGGTTCCCGCCACGAAGCGTTTGTAGGAATTGATGTAAGGCGCCAGGAAAAAGGTGAGTTCGGTGGCGTGGTGCTGCAGACCGGCCAGATAGTGGCGCATCAGCCCGGACATGCCGTGCTCGGCCTTGGAGTCGTAGAACAGCGGTTTGCCGTCCGCCGAGCGAAGCGACTGATGAATATGGCACGAGTTTCCGGCCATGGAGTAATTCCACTTGGCCATGAAGCTTATAGCCCGTCCTTGCAGCCAGGCGA
Source organism: Gammaproteobacteria bacterium (assembly GCA_029861595.1). GTDB lineage: Bacteria > Pseudomonadota > Gammaproteobacteria > JAHELT01 > JAHELT01 > JAHELT01. The sequence goes on along the minus strand of JAOTYY010000071.1, from coordinate 6,072 downwards.
TCTCCTTACACGCATTCTTGATGATCACGTGGCGGTCGGCCATGGTCAGCGCATCGGTGTAACGGACGTTGATCTCTTCTTGTCCGGCGTCCGCCTCGCCCTTGGAATTCTCCACGGGCACGTCGGCGCCCTGCAGTCCTGTGCGAATCGCGCGCATCACGCCTTCTTCCTTGGTGGTCTGGAAGATGTGGTAGTCCTCGTTGTAGGCGCTGATCGGTGTCATGCCACGATAGCCTTTCTCATGCGCTTCCTCGAAACTTTCGCGAAACAGAAAGAATTCCAGTTCCGAAGCCATCATCGCGTGCATACCCAGTGCCTCGAGACGTGCAACCTGGCTTTTGAGAATGGCGCGCGGGGAGTGGGGTACCTCGGCGAGGGTGTGGTGGTCGAGCACGTCGCACAGCACCAGCGCCGTGCCATCCAGCCAGGGGATGCGGCGCAGAGTCCCGAGATCCGGGCGCATCGTGTAGTCGCCGTAGCCGGCGGACCAGCTGGTGGCCTGGTAGCCGTCGACCGTGAACATTTCCATATCGGTGGCGAGCAGGTAATTGCAGCTGTGCGTTTCTTCGAACGCGCTGTCGAGAAAAAATTCAGCCTGGAAACGCTTGCCCATCAAGCGGCCCTGCATATCGACCTGTGCCGCGACGACCGTGTCGATTCTGCCTGCCGCGACTTCGTTTTTCAGTTCGTCTAAAGTCAGTTTGCCTGCCATTGGCGGTGGTCTCGCTGGTACTTTGTAGTTGCAGACTTTCAAGAACGCCCGTGTATCTGCATGGTAAACGGGGTGCGGAATCGACACCAGACAATCGTGGCGCCCGCTGGCGGCGACGGTTATCCTACCCGTGTGTGCGATGTATTCGGATTCAACACCACAGCCCGAGTGCCGAATGGAAGACTACGAACTCGAAATACTGATCAGCGAGGCGGACATCGAACGGCGCGTCGGCGAGCTCGCTCAACAGATATCCCGGGACTACGCTGACGAGGATGAACTGGTCCTGGTGGGCGTGCTGAAAGGGGCTTTCGTGTTTCTCGCTGATCTTTCCCGCAAGCTCAGCATTCCCCGGGTCATCGAGTTCATCGCGGTTTCGAGCTACGAGGAAGGCAGCACGGCAAGCAACTCTGTGCGCCTTGTCATGGACATGCGCGAGAATATCGAGGGCAAGCAGGTGCTCATCGTCGAAGACATCGTCGATACCGGCCGCACCCTGCACTTTCTGGTGGAGTTATTGAGTACGCGCAATCCAAAGTCGGTCAAGACGTGTGCGCTGGTACGCAAACCGGATCGCACGGAAATCGATGCCACGCTCGATTATCTCGGCTTCGAAATCCCCGATGTGTGGGTAGTGGGCTACGGGCTGGATTACGACGAGCAGAATCGCACCTTGCCGCATATTGCGGCGATGAAACCGAAGGGTTGACGCCGCAAGCGGGTCAGTCGACGCTCGGCTGCCATTTGCCCGCGACGATCGCTGCCTCTCCTGCGCCCGGCCACGGGGGCATCGTCACGGCAACTGCCGCGAGTGGTTGATTGCCCCGGCATCGAAACTGGAAGTGCGTGTGTAACGGAATGGTGATGCACACGCCCGGTTCGACCGAGACGATTTCCTCGTAGTCACTTTGCTTACGCCACATTTCACCCTGACCTGAAAGGAACAGCCAAATTTCCTCGACCGCGCGGTGTGCAACGGCCTTGGAAACTCTGTCAGGCGCGAGTTCGAAATGGGCCATGCTGCCGCGTTCCAGGCCAAGCAGGATTCGAACATCCGAACCGTCAGGGGCCACCGTGCTGCGATTCGTGGGGATTCGCGACGTCTGAAACCTGGCCATGCTTCGTTCCTCGTTACGTGTAGGCTACGGAGCCCGGACTGCGGGCAGACCGACGGTCACAGCAGTAAATCGTCTTCGATGCGATGAAAAACGTCTGTGGATTTGATCAGCGAGTTGGCCGTCAATTCCGGCACGCCGTAAACTTCGGTGCTTACATCGTAGTCGGCGCGGATTTTCTCCAGCAGCAGATCGAAATCACCGTCGCCGGACAGCAGTACCACGGTATCGACATCTCGCGCGGTTTCCATCACATCGATGGTAATGCCAACGTCCCAGTCACCTTTCGCGGAACCGTCGCTGCGCCGGATGTACGGCTTGAGTTTCACGTCGAAGCCGATGCTTCTGAGAGCGTTCTGGAATCTGTACTGTTTTTCGTCGCTGCGATGCGTGGCATAGGCGATCGCGGTGACGACTTGCCCGGCCGCGTTCAGACGATCCCAAAGTTTCCGGTAATCGAACTGACGGCCATAGGCCTGGCGAGTGGTGTAATAGATGTTCTGTACATCGACGAAAACCGCGATTTTCTTCACGCTCGAGTCCGGTCAATACCATTCGTTGGTCGGAAAGAATATCACCCGCTTGAACAGGTTGGTTTTCGGCTGGTGAAGTATGCAGTCCACCAGCGTTAGCAGTTATTCGGTTTCCCTGGTTGCGTTCAGGTCCGCGGATTTGCCGGTCTCCGATCGTTCTGGCAGATCGCGGACTTTGCCGCCCTGTCGTGCGAGGTGCAGTGCCACGGCTTCCCTCACACCTCCGTTGGCTCCGGTAATTACGATCTGTGCGACGCTCATGACATTATTCCTCAACACCAAGGCACCGATCACCTCTACCCCTGAAACAAGCGATCGCGTGATGGATTGTGATTCTATGGTGGCTCCCGCATAAAGCACACGATAACCCCCCCTGGCAGTCGAATAGATTCACAATTTCGCCGGATCGTCGCTGCGGCCTTTATGCTATCCCCTTGATTGTCATGCATTTGTTGTTTGCCGCATGAATCTTGCACCGACTCTTACAGGGGTGCGGCCGCCCCAGCGGCAGCACGGTAAACGTCTTTACACTACTGTCGGAAAAGCGCGTAGGACACAGTCAAAAAGAGCAATAAATCGGGCTTACTCGCGGGGGCGCCGGCGATGGGGGTTCACAATGGGCCGGAAGCAGCTGCCTGTAAACCACTGGGTGAGTGCGGCAGCAGTCACGGCGGCACTCTCGATCCTGCCGTCCCAGGCGCTGCCACTCAAACGCTCGTTCGACGATCCGACACCGACCGGCGGCGATGAATTTGGCTCGTTCGGGGCCGTGGCCCTGGATGACAACTATGTCCTTATCGGCGCCCGCTTCGACGACACGCAAGGATTCAGCGTGGGTCAGGCTTATCTGTTTGAGGTCGCCACCGGCGATCTGGTTCGAACCTTTAACGATCCCACGCCGAGCCGGCAAGACTACTTCGGCAATTCCGTGGCCCTGGATGGCAACCACGTTCTCATCGGCGCCAATCGCGATGACACGCAAGGCATTGATGTGGGTCAGGCGTATCTGTTCGACGCCACGACCGGCGATCTGCTGCAGGTCTTCAACGACCCTACACCCACCGAGGGGGATTGGTTTGGCCGCAGTGTGGCGATCGATGACAGTCGCGTTCTGATCGGCGCCCGGCATGACGACACTCGAGGTCTGGATGTCGGTCAAGCCTACCTGTTCGATGCCGCAACCGGCAATCTGCTTCGTACGCTCGACGATCCGACGCCTACCCGGCAGGACTTCTTTGGTCACTGGGTGGCGCTGGACGGCAATCACGTCCTCATCGGTGCGCTCGGTGACGATTCTGCGTATCTGTTCGATGCAGCGACCGGCAATCTGCTGCAGACGTTCGGCGACCCGACACCCACCAGCCGCGATCGTTTCGCCATTGCCGTGGCGATAGATGGTAACAACGTCCTCATTGGTAACACGGGCGACGCCCATCTGTTTGACGCTGGCACCGGTGATCTGCTGCAGACCTTCGATGATCCCAGGCCCGCTGATTCCAACCGGTTCGGCTGGTCCGTTGCCCTCGATGGCAACCTGGTCCTGATCGGCGCCGTCGGCGACATGTTCGGGGCGGATTTCGGCCAGGCCCACTTGTTCGACGCCGTCAGCGGCAGCTTGCTCCAAACGTTCGATCGCCCGACGGCGGCCGGCTTTGACAGGTTCGGTGAGTCAGTGGCGTTGCATGGCAGTCTGATTCTTGTCGGTGCTCCCTACGACGGTACCCGGGGACGTTATGTTGGCCAGGCGCATTTGTTCTCGGCTCCGCCGATGTCATTCGCGATGGATACCAAGGCGCACGACAAGCAGAACTGATTTCAATCCACGCGTGCGCGCGGCCATCTGCTCCCGCATCGCCGTGCACAAACAGTCGGCGTGCCGCAATCAGTAGATCACTCTGGATTACACGTCCAGCTCAATAAAATCGCATTTCACGCCGATTCTGGTATAAATTCCGCGGTGCAGCTGATGCGCAAGGATTCTCATGCCGTTTACCAGAAACTATCACACCCACACCTACCGCTGTAAGCACGCCAAGGGGGACGTTTCGGACTATTGCCGGGAGGCCGTCGCACAAGGGTTTACGGTGCTGGGCATGTCGGATCATACAGCACTGCCGGACAACCGCTGGCTCGGCGTTCGTATGGACTTCCGGGAGTTGCCCGGCTATTGCAAGGCGATCGACGATGCGCGAGAAGCTTTTCCCGAACTCGCCGTTTTGAAAGGCATGGAGTGTGAATTCGCCGATTCTTACACGTCGTTTTATCGGGACACGTTATTGGACGAACTGGGATTCGATTATCTGATCGGGGCGGCGCACTTTTTCCCGCTGAACGGTGAGTGGGTAGGGTCATACGGCGGGGCGGATACCGCTGCCGGATTGCGGGCATATGCTGACTATTTTATCGAATCCATGGAATCCGGGCTGTTCGCGTTCATGGCTCATCCGGATCTGTTCGGCAACTGTTATCACACCTGGGACGCCAACACCGCCAGTGCAGCCGAAGATATTTTTTCCGCGGCAGCCGCTTTGAAGATGCCCCTGGAGATCAATGGTTACGGCCTGCGCAAGCCACTCATAGACACGCCCGAGGGAAAACGCCGTATGTACCCCTGGCTGCCGTTCTGGGAACTTGCCTCGGACTATGACGTTACCGTGGTCGTCAACTCGGACGCGCATCGCCCACAGGATGTCGGCAGTAATCTGTCGGAAGCTGCAGCCATAGGCAAAAGATACGGCTTGCAGTTCGCAGATCTCGACCATCTGGAAGCACGCTGCGGAAAACCCGAGATCGTATAGATTTACGCTAATCGGCACGCGATGCCGGAGAATGATGCAAGTGGCAGATCCGCACAAAGTCGATATCCTGAACCAGAAGTTCCATCGCGCTTCGGGCGCTTTCGGCAATTTGCTGGTGGACGGATTCCACTATCTGGCGTTATTCGCTATAGGCGGCGCGATCGTGTGGTCCGCCGTATTCGCGTTCGCGGCGATGGTCGGCAAAGGACAGGCATCGATCACGGATATCCTGCTTCTGTTTATTTATCTCGAACTGGGCGCGATGGTTGGCATCTATTTCAAGACCAATCACATGCCCGTTCGGTTTCTCGTCTATGTTGCGATCACCGCCCTGACCAGAATGCTGATCGGCGACATACAGGCTCATCATGAGCCTGACCTGGGAATCCTCTACATTTGCGCAGGCATCCTGTTGCTGGCGTTTGCGAACCTGGTTATTCGCTACGGCTCCGCGAAGTTTCCGTCCGCAACCCCCGGTGGCGACCGTACTGAATCACGCTGACGCCCGTGTAACGGTGCGAAGTCGAAGAAATTTGCGGCGTCCGATGCTAGTTCACACAACGGGCGAGAGTACGTGAATGACGCGATTCGCGATCATTTCCCGCGCTTTGGCAGCGTATGCGGCCATGTGTGGCGCTCCAGCATGTGCTTGCAGATGCGCGATGGATTCCCATTTTTCCACGACCATGAACGTATCCTCTCCAAGCCGGGTTTGAATTTCTCCAACGCCTTCGGTGTCGACAACCGGCCCGTATTCGATGCAACCTTGTTCCGCGTGTACCGCGGGTATTACTTCGCTGAAATCCCGAAGTAGAGCCTCCCGTTGACCGGGCTTGGCGGTGATGAAGGCGATGACGTGGATCATAAGTGTGCTCCTCGGATGTGTCGCAAAACCGCGTGTGAGCCTACCTGAC
>JAOTYY010000070.1 GCA_029861595.1 Gammaproteobacteria bacterium | reverse complement strand
ATATGCAACCCGAAGGCGAATGCAATAACGGTCATTATGGTCAGCGGCAGCAGGCCACCAGCCACCGAGTGGGCATCCACGAACACCACAGCCAGCCAAATACACGCAAGCCCGCCGAGCAGATTGAGCCAGTGCCGCGCCGGCAACAGCAGCGGTTTGCTGCCGATAAACCCCTGCAGCTTGCCGAACGCCACCACCGAGCCGGTAAACGTCACGGCACCGATCAGCACACCCAGATACACTTCTATCTCGTGAATGGTCTGTTCTGCACCATGATGCTGGACAGTCGGATCGATATAGTTGGCAAACCCCACCAGCACCGCCGCCAGGCCGACGAAACTGTGCATCATCGCCACCAGCTGCGGCATCGCGGTCATCGCCACGCGAGCGGCCAGCACCGCGCCGATAGCACCGCCGATCAGCATTGCGACCATAATCCAGCTCAGGCGATCGACCTGGTCGCTGGCGATGGTCGCCAGCACCGCCAGCGCCATGCCCGCTATGCCGTAAAGATTGCCGCGCCGCGAGGTTTCCTGATTACTCAGGCCGCCGAGACTGAGAATGAACAGAATGCTGGCGACAATGTAGGACGCTGTAAGTGCACCGGCCGACATCTCAGCCCTCCCGACGAAACATCTTGAGCATTCGCTGGGTCACCAGAAATCCTCCTGCAACGTTAATGGTCGCAATCAGTACGGCGACGAACGCCGGAATTGCCACCAGCCACGTCTGCGAACCGATCTGCAGCAAGGCGCCGATCACGATGATTCCGCTTATCGCGTTGGTGACGCTCATCAGCGGAGTATGCAAGGCGGGCGTCACCGCCCAGATCGTTTGATAGCCGACAAAACACGCCAGCACGAACACCGTGAAATGCGCCATGAAAGCCGGCGGAGCAACCGTACCCACCGCGAGAATCGCACCCAGCCCAACGACCAGACCGGCCACCGACATCCACAGTTTCTGTTGCGTGCTGATTTCCTTCACGGGCGCTGGGGGCGGCGTCTTGGGCGCGGCCGCTGGCGCGGCAGACAGCTTCGGTGCCGGCGGCGGCCAGGTGATTTCCCCTTCCTTGATAACAGTCGTGCCGCGAATCACCTCGTCGTCCATGTCGACCACGATTTCGCCGTCTTTCTGCGGCGTCAGGTCGGCGAGCAGATGACGCAGGTTGGTCGCGTATAACTGACTGGCCTGCGTCGCCAGGCGGCTGGCGAGATCGGTGTAGCCGATAATCGTCACACCGTGCTCGACGGTGACTTCACCGGGGGTGGTCAATTCGCAGTTGCCGCCCTGCTCGGCCGCCAGATCGACGATCACGCTGCCCGGCCGCATCGAAGCCACCATGTCAGCAAGAATCAACTTCGGTGCGGGCCTGCCCGGAATCAGGGCGGTCGTGATGATCACATCGACTTCGCGGGCCTGCTCACGGAACAGCGCCATCTCTGCATCGATGAATTCCTGGCTCATCACTTTCGCGTAGCCGCCGCTGCCCGAGCCCTCTTCCTCGAAATCCAGCAGCAGGAACTCCGCGCCCATGCTTTCAACCTGTTCTTTCACTTCGGGACGCGTATCAAAAGAACGCACGATCGCCCCCATGCTGCCGGCGGCACCGATCGCAGCAAGTCCTGCTACCCCGGCGCCGATGACCAGTATTTTCGCCGGCGGCACTTTGCCTGCGGCAGTAACCTGGCCGGTGAAAAAACGCCCGAACCGGTTGGCGGCTTCGATCACCGCGCGATATCCGGCAATATTCGCCGTCGATGACAACGCATCGAGTTTCTGCGCGCGGGAAATCCGCGGCACAGCATCCAGCGCCAGTACCGTGGCCTTGCGCTCCGCCAGCAGCGACATCAACGCTTCGTTCTGCGCCGGCCATATGAAGCTGGCAAGCGTCGCGCCTTCGCGCAGCAGCTGCGCTTCATGCACACCCAGTTGCTGGTGCTCTTCGGGCGCACGCACCTTCAGTACGATGTCGGATTGTTCCCATAGCGCCCGGGTGTCGTCCACTATCTGCACGCCGGCGTCGCGATATGCGGCATCGCTGTAACTCGCTTGCTCGCCGGCACCTGCCTCGACAGCTACGCTAAAGCCCAGCTTCTGCAACTGCTCCGCGACCTGCGGCGTAGTAGCCACGCGTCTTTCATGCGGATGGATTTCTCGGGGCACACCGATTTTCACACGCTCACCTCTCGATTAGCTGCGACTTGTCGTGGTTTGCACACTGTGGGGGCGGCACCGTCAGCGAAAACCCGTTTTTCTATAGTGTCCAGCAGGTTCGGCAACTGCAGCACTGCTCATGCTACGACGTGCGCGCCCGCTGGTATCGATGCCGCGGGCGGCAGCATACAAGATATACATGCTGCGATGCAACATAGCTCTCGCCGCCGGGAGCCACGCGGTTGCAGCCTGATTGCCGGGGAAAGAGCTAAACCCGTCCCAGCAACGCCGCGATCCCCTGACCGACCCCGATGCACATCGTGCACAGCGCGTAGCGCCCGCCGGTCAAGCCCAGTTCGTAGGTGGCGGTCGCCGCCAGCCGCGCGCCGCTCATGCCCAGCGGATGGCCCAGTGCGATGGCGCCGCCGTTGGGATTCACGTGCGCCGCATCGTCGTCGATGCCAAGCTCGCGCAGTACCGCCAGCGTCTGCGCAGCAAACGCCTCGTTGAGTTCGATCACGTCGATCTGGTCGAGTGCTGTCCTGGTTCGCTCCAGCAATCTGCGTGTCGCGGGCGCCGGACCGATGCCCATGATGCGAGGTGGCACACCGGCATGGGCGGCGCCCACAAAACGCACCCGCGGCGTCAATCCGTTGCGCTTTGCGCCCTCCTCGCTGGCAACGATTAATGCACAGGCGCCATCGTTAACGCCGGATGCATTGCCTGCGGTTACCGTGCCGGGGTCGCGAAACGGAGTGGCCAGTGCGGCCAGGGCGGCCAGGGATGTCGTCCGGGGATGTTCATCGCGCTCCACCACCAGCGGCTCGCTGTTACGCTGCGCAACGGTAACGGGCACGATTTCCTGCTGCAAGCGCCCTTGCGCCAAAGCACGCGCCGCACGCTCCTGACTGCGCAACGCAAACGCATCCTGGTCGGCCCGCGAAACGGCAAATTCGTCGGCCACGTTCTCGGCTGTTTCCGGCATCGAGTCGATACCACAGCTGCTCTTCAGCAACGGGTTTACGAAACGCCAGCCGATCGTGGTGTCGTAAATCTCAGCATTGCGGGAGAACGCGCGCTCGGCTTTGCCCATGACAAACGGCGCGCGGGACATCGATTCTACGCCGCCGGCAATCAACAACTGCGCTTCGTCGGCTTTGATCGCACGCGCGGCAATTGCGATGGCATCCAGACCGGAGCCGCACAAGCGGTTCACGGTGGCAGCGGATACGCTGTCCGGCAGTCCCGCCAGCAAACCCGCCATACGAGCAACGTTGCGGTTGTCCTCGCCCGCCTGGTTCGCGCAGCCGAGAATTACGTCGTCCAGCGACAACCAGTCGACCTCGGCATTGCGTTGCATCAGCGCACGCAGCGGAATGGCTGCAAGGTCGTCAGCACGCACCGAGGAAAGTGCGCCGCCGAAACGGCCGATAGGTGTGCGAACTGCATCGCAGATGTAGGCGTCGGCCATGTTCGCTAACTTGTCATTCTGCGCACACCCGGCAATTCACAACGTGCCGTTGTACGCCCCGCCGTCGATCAACAGATTCTGGCCGACGATGAAGCCCGCCTGCTGGCTGCACAGAAACGCGCAGGCTTCGCCGAAGTCCTCGGCGCTGCCGACCCGTCCGGCCGGTATCGACGCTTCGCGCTGGGCCAGCGCGTCGGCGAAGGTCTGCCCGGAATTTGTCGCGGCCGCCTGCAGGTTGCTGCGCAAGCGTTCGGTATCGTGCGCACCGGGCAGCAATCCGTTGATTGTCACGTTGTACCGCGCAACGTCGCGCGCCAGCCCGGCAACGAAACCAGTCAGCCCGGCACGCGCGCCATTCGACAGCCCCAGGACGCTGATCGGCGATTTCACCGATCCGGACGTGATGTTGACGATACGGCCGAAGCGGCGCTCGATCATGCCGTCCAGTGTAGCCTTGATCATTTCGATAGCGGACAACATATTGGCATCCAGCGCGGCAATCCAATTCTCGCGCGACCAGTCACGAAAGTTACCGGGTGGCGGTCCGCCGGCATTGTTTATCAGGATGTCGGGCGCGGGGCACGCTGCGAGTACAGCACCACGCCCCTCGGGTGTGGTGATATCCCCGGCCACCGCGGTCACCGGCGCCTGCGTGAGTTCGCGGATTTCCGCGGCGGTTGCCTGCAACGTATCGTCATTGCGAGCGTTGATCGTTACCGCCACCCCAGCGCGTGCCAGCGACAACGCGCACGCTCTGCCCAAACCTTTGCTGGCGGCACACACCAGCGCTTTTCTGTCCTTTATACCAAGATCCATCGTCTCGCTAATGTAAATCGAATAATTCAGTTATTTTGTCGACCATCGTCTCGCCGAGCTGTTCGGCATCGGTCAACGTCACCGCGCGCCGATAATAGCGGGTAACGTCGTGGCCGATACCGATAGCGAGCAACTCTACCGGACTGCTGTTCTCCACGTACTCGATGGCCAGTTTAAGATGCTGCTCGAGATAATGCCCCGAGTTGACCGACAGGGTGGAATCGTCAACCGGTGCGCCGTCACTGATCACGATCAGAAAACGCCGCTGCTCAGGTCTCTCGAGCAGCCGCTGATGCGCCCACAACAACGCCTCGCCGTCGACGTTTTCTTTCAGCAGGCCTTCACGCAGCATCAGTCCGAAGCTGCGCCGGGCCCGGCGCCAGGGCGAATCTGCCGACTTGTAGATCACGTGGCGCAAGTCGTTCAAGCGGCCAGGATTGGACGGCTTGCCCGCGGCCAGCCAGCGCTCGCGTGACTGCCCGCCTTTCCAGGCGCGCGTGGTAAATCCCAGTACCTCGACTTTCACGCCGCAACGTTCCAGCGTGCGCGCAAGAATGTCCGCGCTCATCGCGGCAATAGTGATAGGCCGCCCCCGCATCGAACCGGAATTGTCGATCAACAACGCCAGCACACTGTCGCGAAACGTGGTTTCGCGCTCACGCTTGAAACTCAGCGGGTGCGTAGGATTCGCCACCACCCGGGCCAGGCGTGCCGTGTCGAGAATGCCCTCTTCCTGATCGAACAACCAGGCGCGGGTCTGGCGCGCCAGCACGAAGCGCTGCAAGCGGTTGGCCAGGCGTGCGATCACCGCCTGCTGGTTGCTCAGTTGCTGATCCAGCAACTGGCGTAACCGAGCCAGCTCCTCGGCATCGCACAGCTGCTCCGCCTGTACTACCTCGTCGTACTCGGTACTGTAGACCTTGTATGCATCGCCACCGCTGGGCATTCCCGACGGGAAGTACTGCGGTGGCTGGCCTTCGGCATCTGAATCGGCCAGGTCGTCGTCACCCTGTGCGTCCAGTGTCAACGCATCGCCGTCTTCGTCGGCGGCATCCGCATCGCTGCCCTGGCGTTGCTGCTCGTCTCCTTCCTCACTGCCGTCTTCACTGGCCTGTTGCTGCGCGCCATCCGAATCCGCTTCCGAATCCGGCGCATCGTCATCGTCAGGCTGCGGTTCCTGTGCAACATCTTCCAGGGCCAGATCGTCCAGCATGTGCTTGACCGAACTGGCGAAATCCGCCTGATCGGCCGTGGATTTCCGCAACTGCCGCAGATGCTGATGCAGTTTCGGTTCCAGATACGGGCGCCACATATCCACAAGGTGCCGCCCGTGGGGTGGTGGTGTGGTGCCAAACAGGCTTTCGCGGACCAGCAGATCCAGCACCATCGGCAGTTGTCCGGGATCGCGCTCAGGTGCGGAATACAAAGTCGATTCCGCGAGCTTTGCATTCAGCGCCGCCGCCAGATTCTGTTCGACGCCCACCTTGTGCGCACTGCCGACCGATTCGCAGCGTGCCTGCTCCAGCGCATCGAATATCGCCCGGTGCAGAAGACCGCCCGGCGCCTGCTGAGCATGCACACCGGCATCGTGGTAGCGCACTCTCAGCGCCATGCTGTCGGCCGCGCCGCGGGCACAACACACCTTTTCGTAGGGCAGGCTATCGGGGGGTAATTTGATTTTGCGCTCGCCCGTATCCTGGGCGTCGGCGTCGGCGTCGGCCTGCGCAAACTGCAGGTGCAACTCGCTGTCGCGCGCCAGCGCCCGCGACGTCGCACTTGTCGCGCTCTGGAATTTCTCGATCGCGGTGGCGTCGTTCACGTCGTTGTCTGGTAGTGCAAAGCGTTGCGCGTCACTAGCCGGCCAGCGTGACTTTGACACCCGTTTCCGGCAGCTCCACGCCAAAGCAGCGCTGATAGTATTCGGCCAGTATCGGACGTTCCATTTCATCGCACTTGTTCAGGAACGTCAAACGGAACGCGAATCCGATGTCGTTGAACAGGCTGGCATTATCTGCCCAGGTGATTACAGTGCGCGGACTCATGACGGTCGCAATATCACCGTTCATGAATCCGATTCGCGTCAACTCGGCGAGACTCACCATCGCATGCACGGTGTCGCGTTTTTCCGCGGCACTGTAGTCCGGACATTTGGCGAGAACGATTTCCACCTCGGCGTCGTGTTCGAGATAGTTGAGGGTTGCAACGATGTTCCAGCGGTCCATCTGGCCCTGGTTGATCTGTTGCGTGCCGTGATAAAGCCCGGTGGTGTCGCCCAATCCCACGGTGTTGGCGGTCGCGAACAGGCGAAACGCCTGATGGGCACGCAGCACCTTCGACTGATCGAGCAGTGTGAGGCGGCCGTCGGACTCCAACACCCGTTGAATGACAAACATCACATCCGGCCGCCCGGCATCGTATTCGTCGAACACCAGCGCGGCGGCGCGCTGAAACGCCCACGGAAGAATGCCTTCGCGAAACTCGGTTACCTGCAGACCGTCACGCACGACGATGGCGTCCTTACCCACAAGGTCGATACGGCTGATGTGGCTGTCCAGGTTGACGCGCACCGTGGGCCAGTTGAGGCGCGCCGCAACCTGTTCGATATGCGTGGATTTGCCGGTACCGTGATAGCCTTGAATGAGCACCCGACGGTTGTGCGCGAAGCCCGCCAGAATCGCCAGCGTCGTATCGTGGTCGAAGCGGTAGCTGGTGTCGAGTTCCGGCACGTGTTCGGTGCGCTGGCTGAACGCCGGCACGTCCAGGTCGCTGTCAATTCCGAACGTCTGCGCAACCGAAACCTTGATATCCGGCAGCTGGTTCGCGATGTCATGGGTTTCGGTCATCAAATACTATCCATCAATGTTTGGGCGTGCCACCAAGGGGCCATCTGCGTTGTTACGCGCTTGAGCAATAGCTCAGGCTTTCCTCTGCACACGGTGCCTAGCATCTGACCCCTATGTACACGGATGTACAGTATGCAGGTATTGCAGGAGCAAATATCTGTTGGCGGCACGCAGAATGGCAGGTTATTTGTGGGACACGACGCTAGAGTAGCCGCTGTCGGCCTCCATGTCACCGCGTACCCGCCACGCGCGCGAAGATTCTTCCGCGATTACATCGGCGCGCTGCACCACTTCGCCTTCGGCGATGGCGCGGCGCAGTTTGGCGCCCCGGCACAACCCCAGGGGCAACGCCCCGTGTTGCAAAGAAAGCGCCGCCGGCTGCAGCCTGCCCCACACCGTGTAGCCGCCCTCGCCGTCCAGCACTTCTCCCGCCACCAGCGGGCGCTTTGCAACCGCGACGACATCCGCGTTGAAACACCGCGCCGTACCGATCGCCTCGTTGCGTAGAACAGCGCTCGCCACGCTCATGCCGAGTTCCAGCCCGATCAGGTGGCTCGGCCGATAGAGCGCGCTGTAGCGGCCTTCAGCGTCCGTGACCAGGCCGTATTCGCGAAAACAGCGCTGTGCATAGTCGCTGTCGCCGGCGAACGTAACGTAAACACCCCAGCGCAGGTCGTTATTCAACTCGGCGCCGTCGCGGGTCAACGATGAGATGACCTCCACCGTGCCAGCGGCATCCAGCAGTCCACCCTCACTGCGAGGTTTCAACAACCGCGGCAGCTCGTCGGTGCTGCAGGGTGGAAACTGCAGGCCCGATTCAGCCGGCGACAACTCGCAGGCGTTAGCGACCGCGGCCATTTCGATGGCCGACTTGGTACCGTCCAGAAATGAATTGAACATCGTCGAATTCATTCCGCCGCGCTGCGCCTCCGCGGCCGTAAGTCCGTAGAAATCCCATACCGTATCTGGCGTCGATTGATGATAGCGCGGCAGATACTTGGTGCCTTTGCCGGCGCACACGATTTGAAACCCGCACACGCGCGCCCAGTCCACCAGTTCCGCGATCAACGCCGGCTGATCGCCGTAGGCAAGTGTGTATACGACACCGGCTGAATGCGCCGCACGCGCCAGGTAGGGACCGACCAGCGCATCGGCTTCGACATTCACCATTACTACGTGCACACCCTGCTCGAAACAGGCCAGGGCATGCTCGACACCGACCAACGGGTCGCCAGTGGCTTCTATTGCCACGTCCACGGGTTCGTGAATGACCGACCGAGCATCGTCGGTTATCCAGGTCGCGCCATTCGATACCGCGGCGGACAGATCGTTTGCCAGCAACTGCTTCGCATCCCACCCGGCGAGCGTCAGCGCGTCGCGGGCGCGTTGCTCATCGAGATCACATACCGCGCACACGTGCACACCGGGCGTGCGCCGTGCCTGGTGCAGATACATGGTGGCGAATTTGCCGGCGCCGATTAACGCCACGCGGATCGGCTTCCCCGCCGCGGCACGTTCCTGCAACGCTTGATACATCATGACGATTGCTCCGCACGGGTGCTCGCCAGCCCCAGCAGTTCCAGAAGATCGTGCAGATTCTCGACCTCGTGGTCGGGCTGGTCATGGGTGTCCGGCCACGCCGTGCCGTTACGGTTCATCCACACGGATACCGCGCCCGCATCGCGGGCTCCCTGCACGTCACTGACCGGATCGTCGCCGACGTGCAACACTTCCGCGTTGCTGCATCCGGCCCGCGACGATGCCGCGTCGAACATCGCCGGATGCGGTTTGCTCACCTTGACGGCGGCGGACGAAATCGTCGAGGCGAAAAACCGGTCCAGGCCGATGTGCTGCAGATCCGCATTGCCGTTGGTCAAGGCGATCAGCGGATAGTGCTCGGTAAGCGTTTCCAATGCAGGAATCACGTCGGCGTACAGTTCCACCTGATTGCGCGCGGCAAAATAAACATCGAATCCCTGCTCTACGTCGGCGTGCGGATAGCCAGCCTGCTCGGCATGCCAGCGCAGCGTACGGCGCCTGACTTCGCTTAGGTCGTGACGGATTTCAGGGTAACGCGCACCGATGGCGATGCGCGCTTCGCGCATCGAGTTCAGCGTATGCCGTTCGGTGATGCGCGGAAAATGCGCCGCCAGCCACGCGTGAAGACGCTGTTCGGCGCGCACGATGACGCTGTCGATGTCCCACAGCGTATCGTCCAGATCGAGAGAAATCGCCTTTATGTGAGCGAACACGAGCGCTCCGTAATGTGCCTGAATCACCGTGTGCGGCGGTCAAACCGCACGTTTTACCAGCGCTTCGAGTACCGCGTTCCAGGCCAGCGCCAGATTACGCCTATTGTACCCGCCTCCGCCCATCGCAATCATGCGGCCATCGCAGAATTCATCGGCCAGTGCCGCCAGGCTCGCGGCCGCGTGGCCGTGCGCGGCCGGCGTAAACGCCATGTGCGTTATCGGATCGCCGGCCACGCTGTCGGCGCCCGCCTGCAACAGGATCATCTGCGGCTTAGCGTCGCGCAGGAATTCCTCCACCCGCGGCCACTGGCGATGAAATTCGGCGTCGTCCGCCCCTGGCGGAACCGGGATATTCAGTTTGGTGCCGGCCGCTTCGCCCTTGCCGGATTCGTGCGCAAAGCCGGTACCCGGGTACAGATAACGGCCATCTTCGTGAATGTCCGCGAAAATGACATCGGGATCGTCCTCGAACGCGTAAAACACCCCGTCACCATGGTGCGCGTCGATGTCGACGTAGGCTACTCGCCGCACGCCGTACTCGGCGCGCAACGTTTCGATCAGAACGCCTGGATCGTTGAACACGCAGAAGCCAGCCGCCTGTTCGCGGCGCGCGTGATGCAGCCCGCCGATAGGTACCAGAATTTTATGCTGCGCGCCGGTCATGACACTGTGCAGCCCGTCCAGTGCGGAACCGACGACCGTGGCACCGGCGTCGAACACACCTTTGAACGCAGGTGTGTCGCCGTAGTCCAGGAATCCCTCGCCGTTGACGGATTGCTGAATGACGCGTTCGACGTAATCGCTGGTATGGAAGCGCTGCAATTGTTCCCTTTGCCCGAGGACCGGGACGGCCACCGCAACTTGTTTGTCGAGCCCCTGCTGCACCGTTTCTTGCCAGAAAGCCTGCAGCCGATCCGGCCCGAAGGGGTGCCCTTCGCCAAACCCGTAACGGGCCAGGGCGTCACCGAAATACACAGCCACCATGTCATATTGCTCCGCTGTCAGTGGATGCAGCGATTGTAACGGGGCCGGCTCTGCCGCGAGCTACTTTTTTCGCTGCTGGTGCGCCGCGCAAGACCGCTGGTGCCGGCCAGGAGGGACTGTACTTAACCGACACCGCGCCGCTATTCCCGGGTATGGTCTGTTCACGCTGTCAGAAGTTGCGCGTACTGATGCTGCTCATCGCCTTGTGCGGCGTCGTGACGGCGCTGTATCTCGCCGTCGCGTAGGGCTTCGGAGTAGTCAACGCGGGTTGTAGCCGGTGAGTTCCAGATAACCGTAACCGCTCAACTCACGCCCGGCATGCCGGCCGGTAACCGACACCGCACCTTCCCAGTACGGTACGATGAAATTCAGCCACTGATCATCGAGCAGCGCTGTGACGTCGAGGTGCAGATCGTGCTCGGGCAGGTGCAGATCCCAGCCGACCGGGTAGCGCCCCGAATCGGCGGCGGTCCAGAATGTGTGCGGCCTGGCGCGCAGCGCATCAGCCTGCAGGTGTACTACACGGCCATCGGCAAACGACCAGGTGCCGGCGCTGAAGCGATCCGGGACGCCTTTAACGTCGCGCAACCGGTAAAACATCAGGTTGGAGCCGTTATCCAGGTGCAGCGCAAACCAATCCCAGCCCACCTGCGTGTCGCTCAGCGCACTGGTACTCCACTCACGGTCCATCCACACCAGGCCCTGAACGTCGTGTCGGTCGCCGCCGATCGTCAGTGCACCGGTGGCACGTAGCCGCGGCATCGAATAATAGTAGGAAGCATTTCCAGGCGCGGCGCTTTTCCGGCTGAGACCGCGATCGCCGTTGAGCACGGGTGGCATCTGCGCGGCCAGCGACAAGCTCAGCGACACCTGATCCTGTGCGGCTGCAAGCTGCCAGGTTTCCCTGCCCGCCACGCGCCAGTCCTCCAGCCACACGGCAAAGGGGTCTGCCCGCACTCCGGCCAGCCCATCGGCCGGTCGCGAAATGCGCTCGAAAGCATGGAAGCGCTGCCCGCCGACATCGGTCACCGCAAAGTGCGCGAAAAACACCTGATTGCTGCGCCAGGCATTGCCTGACGGCGCCTGGGCTTGCAGAGAAACGCGAAAAAACGTCAACTCGAAGCCGAACTGCCGACCCGCGGCGGAGCTCAGTACGCCGGTGTAATACCACCATTCGTTGCGAAAGCGCGGGTGCGCGCCATGATCGCGTGGGAATTCGAACTCGCGAGGCCCCTCGGCGCGAGCAAAACCCCGCGTAGACCCGCCGCCCAGTGCCTGCTGCAACGCGCTCGGCTGAGCGGGCTCAGACTGCGACGTGCCGCGCGAATCGCCACACGCGGCCAGCGTCGCCAGGCAGCACAGCAGCACCGTCACGCGCAGAAAATTCATTCGCCGCGCAACGCCAGCGCCGGCGCTTCGCTTAACGCACGCCACACAGGCACGCAGCCCGCGACGAGCGCAGCCAGAGTCGCCATAACCAGCGCCTCGCCAAGCGGAGCAGCGACAACAATGAAGTCCATGCTCCACCCGAATGCCCGCCGGTTGATGACATGCACGAGAAGCATGGACAATGCCACACCGACAGGCATCGCCACCAGCCCGGCAAAAAATCCCAACAACGCGGTTTGCGTGAACATAACGCCAGCCAGCTGCCGAGTGGTCAACCCGATGCTCCGCAACAGAGCAAGTTCCCGCCGGCGTTCCAGCTGCACGGCACTCAGGGCCGTCAGAATCGCCACTACCGCGACGATGATAGTGAGCCAGCGCAGTACACGGGTGATCTCGAACGTGCGATCGAACACATCCAGCGAGGCATTGCGCAGATCTCGGTTGGAGCGCAGTCTGAGTTGCTGCTGCGTTGCGGTGCGCGCATGAATTTCGTCCATCACCCGCTGCGACGAACCTGGCTCGTGCAGGTAAACACCCAGCGACGATATCCCCTCATCCTGCCACAGCTCGCGATATAGGGACATGCGCATCATAACCACACCTCGATCGCTGCCGTAATCGCGATAGATACCCGATACACGGAAGGACTGTTCGCCGGAAGCGGTGGGTAGTTTCAACACATCACCGACAGCAACGTGATTGTGGAAAGCGTAGGGTTCGGATACGAACACCGATGTGTGATTGTCGAATTGGTCCCAGGCCCGCTCGCCGGACGCCAGCAAGTTGATACTGGCGTAGCTTTGCGTGGCCAGCTCGATAGCGAACAGCGACACATCCCGGCCATCGGACCGAAGCTCCACAAAGCGTCCCTGACTGATGTCTCTTACCGCGGGAATGCTGCGGATCGCATCGACGATTGTTGCATCGATGCGCGTTTCGTCACGCCCGGACACCGCGTGCGCGGGGCGGATGTAGATATCGGCGCGCAAAGTTGACTCCAGCCATTGCTCGACGGCCGCGCGAAAACTCCCGATCATCAACGTGACACCGATCGTCGCTGCAAGCGCCACCACCAGCGCCGCTTCGGCAACGCCGATGCGGCTTATGCCCGCCTCTACACCGGTAACGGTGTGTCTGAGCAGAGCGTGTGTCAGTACACGGCTCAAACTTCGCGCCAGTACAACGATCATCCAGGGTACCGTCAGGCTGCAACCGATTAGCAGCATGGCCAGCGATAGGTAGCCAGCGGCGAGATTGTCACTGCTCACAGCTATCAGTATGCTCAGTCCGATCAACACCGCCCCGCCTCCCGCTACGGGTAACAGCCAGGTTATCGATTTACGTTCGATGGCACGACGCAGCAAAGTATGTGCAGGTGGGCTCAACACCGCCTCACTTGCGGGCAATCCGGCCGCCAGCAAACTGCCACACATCCCCAGCAACGCTGCTTTCGCGATGATCGTACCGGTAATGCTCGCCTCGTTCACAGACACCACGAAGTACAAGTCATTGATCGTGCGGCTGACCAGGGCGAGCAGCATATCGGCGACGAAACTTCCCGCCAAGGTGCCCAGGCACACGGCAAGCAGGCCGAGCATGGCAGCCTCCAACAGTATCACCGCGAACAATTCTCGGCGTGTGACACCCAGCGCGCGCAGCGTACCGAACGTCGCACGGCGACGCAGCATGGTGAAATGCAATGTGTTGTAGATAAGAAACACGCCGATCACGACCGCAAGCAGACTCATTGCAGTAAGGTTCAAAGTGAACGCCCGAGTCAGTTCCTGTACCGAGCGCACCCTGGCCGACGCCGCTTCCACGTGCGCGTCGGGCGGCAGAATCTTCTCGATGCGGGCGCGCAGGTCGGTGTCCGTATCGTCCAGGATCAGATCGATGCGCGACAGTCGCGTGGGTTGACCACGCAGATCCTTCACCGAGGCGATATCCGCGACCAGCACGTTCTCGATGCCGCGTGTCGTCGCGTCGTCGAGTGTCCCTACTCTGAGCAAACGCACGTTCCGCCCGTTCAACTGCACGTCAAAATACTGACCCGGCCCGATACCGAGTCGCGACGCCGTGCGCTCGCCGATCAATACGGCACCGGGCTCGAGCAACAAGCGCTGCCACACCCCGTCGCGCAGCGAATCCCTGGCAAAGTAGCTGCGAAACGCTTGCTCCGCGAACAGGTCCACACCCAGCACCTGAAGAACGCGCTTTTCGTGGCGCACCACGGTCTCGACGACCGGCGCCGATTGACGCACGCCAAGCTCGCGACGGAGCTGAAGATACACTGCATCGGGAAGTCCCCGTGAACCGGCGACGATATGGTGTGTTGCTCGGCCGGAAAGCGCACTCAGGGACAGCCGGAAAGCACGCTGCGCGCCGTCCGCCGCAATATCCACCGCCACGAACACCATTACCCCCAGCGCCAAACCGAGCACGGCGAGTCCCATCTGCATTGGATAGCGTAACAACCCGTTGACGCAAGCTCGAAACCGCAGTGTGTTTACCACGCTATACCTTCTCGGTACCCGGCGAGCTGGCCGCTGTCGTCAAGCGTCAGCACTGTGTCCGCGTAACTCGCAACGGCTCGGCTGTGCGTGACTATCAGCAACGCATGCCCGATCTCGGCAGCAGTATCGCGAATCAGTTCAATGGCACGCATGCCACTCTGCGCATCCAGGCTTCCAGTCGGCTCGTCCGCAAGCACTAGTTTCGGTTTGTGCACTACACTGCGTGCGACGGCGACTCGCTGCTGCTCGCCGCCGGAGAGCTCTTCCGGATAGCGCTCACGCAGATCCCGCATGCCCACCCGCGCCAGCACTTCGTCGACGCGATGCTCACGCTGCTTTTTTGCCACATCGTTGAGTTCCAGCGGCAAGCGCAGGTTGTCGCCGACGGTGAGGGTCGGCACCAGATTGAAAGACTGAAAAACGATGCCGACGTTACGGCGACGATAGATGGCCAGTTGCGTCTCGTTGAACGCGCTGATTTCGTCTCCGTCGATGAAAATGCGGCCACGCCGAGGACGATCTATCCCTGAAAGCAGATTGAGCAGAGTCGATTTACCGCAGCCGCTACGACCCAGAATGGCCGTTGAGCCGATGTTCGCGAACGAATAGCTCAGCCCCGAAAATATACTTTGTTCGGCGCTTCCTTGAAC
Source organism: Gammaproteobacteria bacterium (assembly GCA_029861595.1). Taxonomy (GTDB): domain Bacteria; phylum Pseudomonadota; class Gammaproteobacteria; order JAHELT01; family JAHELT01; genus JAHELT01. The sequence goes on along the minus strand of JAOTYY010000070.1, from coordinate 2,557 downwards.
ATAGCTGTAATGGATATCGTGTAGTTCGATGCGCCGCAGCAACGCTATACTTCCTGTACGGTTATGACTATCCGTCGACGGTGTGGCGCTCGGCGATGTTCCCAAATGTATATCCCCTGCCAGGTTCCCAACCCAAGCTGGCCGGATACTACCGGAACGCACAGACTGCAATCGGTCAGTACGCTGCGCACGTGGGCCGGCATGTCGTCCGGGCCTTCGGGCGTGTGACGAAACAACGGATCGCCATCGGGCACCGAGCGCGACATGAACGCTTCCAGATCTTCGCGCACCGCCGGATCGGCGTTTTCACAGACGAGTAGCGAAGCGCTCGTATGCTGAATGAACAGGTGCGCCAATCCGCTGGTCACCTGACTGTGGGTCACTGCCGCGGTAACTTGTGGGGTAATTTCGTAGGTGCCGCGACCCTGAGTCGCTATTTCCAAAGTGGTCTGCATTTCACGCTGCACGGTAGAGTACCGGCAAGTGTAGCCCAGCCACCTTTATCAGGCCACAGACCCGCTCGCTGCGGTTACGCGCGGTTGCGCTGGCATCGACGCCTTTGAGCCACCTTTTGAGATCCGGCGCCAGCCGCTGACGATTCGACCTGCATGGTGCTGGCGGTCGGCACGTCAGTCACAAACCTAGTCCGTCCGCCGTCGTCAGTTGATGGTGAACAATTTGTCGAAGTTAGCGATGTCGAGAACGTTGCGGATCTCCGAATTCGGCGAAATCAACTGTATATCCGCATCGTCCCCGCCGGCAAATTCCCGCAGCAGCAGCAGCATACCCAATGCGGAACTGTCCATGTATTCGGCTGCCGCAAGATCGATGACGTATTTTTCTATCGAATCTCCAACCTCCGCGTAAGCATTGCGGAACGAATCGTATATTCGAAAATCGAATCTCCCTTCTACACCGATGGTCAGCTGTCGATCCGAAACTGTTGACGAAACCATAATAGTTACTCCTGATCACTGCAAAGACTCAAAGTTCTCCAGTCGCGCACCCTGACAAATATGCGGAACACGCTAAAACAACTCGACATCACCTTCTTCTACGCGCGACAGACGGGCGGGTTTATCGATTCTCGCCTGCAATTCCTGCTCAGCGGCATACAATTCATTCCGGCAACGTTCTATCAGCACACAAGAATCGGCCGCATCGCCAAAAGTCTCCGAATAAATTTGCAACGCGGAGAAATACCGATCCATGTACTGCACGTCACCCTCAATGTGCTCCAGCACCCGACGCACCACATCCTCGGACTGAAGATCTCGAACCACGCTACCGACGTCTGATTGTATGCTCGCCGACAACTTGGACAGCTCATCCAACTGGCTCGAGACCACATCGTTGAATTTTGCGATTTCAGACACCATGATTCTCACCTTGCCTTTCGACTGTATCGCACCGTTCATGTCCTTCGATGCCAACTCGCCGACAATTTCGCGGACCGCTTCGAACTTATCCTTCGCGCCCATCACTACGCCGCGGATCTCGTCGCTGAATTTTTTCGAGTTCTGCGAAAGGCTGCGGACCTCGTTTGCCACTACCGCAAAGCCGCGCCCCGCTTCACCGGCACCTGCCGCTTCGATCGCTGCGTTCAGCGCCAGCAGATTCGTCTGGTCCGCGATTCCCTTCACGTCGTCCAGCAGCGTTAGGGCCTGATCCACCCGCTGCGATATTTCGTCGACGATGTGCACCATACGCAAACTGCTTTCGCTCATCTCGGTGAAAAGATCGACGAAGCCCTGCAACAAAACACTCGGTTCATCAACAAATTGATGACAATTCAATGAATTCCTCCCAGTGGCCGAAGATTTCGTCCTGTCGCTTACCTGCGTGAGGATATGATGGATATTTGCTTCCTGCCATTGGGCTTGGTCGTTCAAGTTTTCGACCTCTCACTGAGTATGTCCACCGCTTCCTTGATCAACGCTTTCACTTGCCGCAGCAATCTTTGACTGTCATCGAGGCACCGATTCGCCGGTTGCGACGAATATCGCACAACCCGCCGCAAGCATCGGTCCGGCACCATGCAACATCCATTCCGCGAAGCTAAAACCTCCGGCGCCACCGACACTGATAGCCCATCCCCGAATGTAGCTACTTCCGGCACAGCGGCGTGTTCCCATGTTTGGCCATTGATCGAGATCGCAGAAGTGCTCCTTCTGCCAGAGTAATAGCGGTCGCGGGGTGAAAATTCTTTAAGGGTGGACAGAGAAGTCAGACAATCCGGGCGAAGTTCGGGTGTATACGTTTTGCCCCAGTGGGATAAACAATTCGGTCATGCGGAACAGAGACTCCGAGTGTCCGAGAAACAGTCGACTATCCCGATGCATGAATTTAGCAAACTGCTCAATAACTGCCTTTTTAGTTTCCGGGTCGAAATAGATTAAGACGTTACGGCAGAACACCGCATCGAAGGGTCCGAGCACCGGCCATTCGTGCATCAGATTCAGTTGTTTGAAGCTTATCAGGGCGCGCAGTTCATCATTGACCCGCAGTCGTTGTTGGTCATCGCCTGTCCGTTGCTGAAACCACCGAGACTTTTGCA
>JAOTYY010000069.1 GCA_029861595.1 Gammaproteobacteria bacterium | reverse complement strand
ACGTTTTATCCGCTTGTGGTTTGGCTTGACACGTACCCAGTGCGTCTCGTATTTGACAGCGTCTGGAACGATTACCGGCGCTGCGCGCCGATCACTCCACGACCACGTCCAGCGGTGGGAGCGGCTCCCCCCGGGACACGCGCGCGAAGTTGTCGAACATGCGTTTTACAGTAGGCTCAAAGGTGTCGGCGGCCCTGGCGGCGAGATGAGGTGTGACCGTCAGGTTTTCAATACGCAGCAGGGTACTGTCCTCCGGCAGGGGTTCAGTCTCGAACACATCGCACGCCGCTGCGTGTATCGCGCCACTGCGCAGCGCTCTCACGAGATCCTCTTCGACAACCACACCACCGCGCGCAACGTTGATCAATACGGCGGTCGACTTCATCGCGGCGAGGGCGCCGTGATCGATCAGGCCTTTCGTGCGCGGCGTAAGCGGGCAGTGCAGGGATACGACGTCGGCACGCGCCAGGAGATCGGGCAGCGCCGCGTACTGCACTCCTAGATCGACTTCCTGCTCAGTGATCAGAGGGTGCGGTTTGTTGTAGAGAATCGTGCACTGGAATCCGGACAACAGCCGCGCAACGGCTTTGCCAATCGCGCCGAAACCAATCAGGCCGACAGTCTTTCCCGACAGTAGATAAGGCGCGTGCCGTATCCGGCCACCGCGCCACTCGCCACGTTGCAGTCCTTCGTGACCGTGGGGAATATGACGCAGAGCCGACAGCATCATACCGAGGGTGAACTCCGCCACCGCCATCGAGTTGCTGCCCGTGGTGCGTGCGACTTTGATGCCGCAGGCGCGTGCAGTATCGACATCCAGGTTGTCGATTCCGACGCCCCATTTATGTAACAGCTTAAGCCGTCGCGCGGCGTGCAGCACCGTCGCGCTGACCGCGACCTGACCAGATATCGCGTAGTCAGCCTCGGCGATGATTGCCGCCATATGCGTCTCGCCAGGTTCAGTGGCGTGTGTGAGCGTGAACCCGGGTGGCAGCAGCGCGCGCAGCCGTTCCGCCTTGTCCTCCGTCAGCATGTCCAGAACGACGATCGTTTCAGTCATGTGTAACCAGGTCCTCGTTGAGGCGACGGGGCGCAGCTCAAACGCCTGAAAAACTTACGCCAGGACGGGCCAGGCCGCCGGAAATGCCGACCGGCGTACCGTCGGCCCGCCAGCAGGCGGCGCCGGTCAACGTGCCATCATCGGCAAATGCGATAGCGTTCATGCCGCCGGCAACCCGCTGCACCCGGGCGACCTCGTGCCCGCGCCGGGCCAGCTCGCGCTCCAGCGTCTCGGGGAAGGCATTTTCGAGTTCGACAACGCTACCTTCGGTCCAGATCCGCGGCGCTTCCACCGCTTCCTGCAGGCTCATGCCGTGATCGAGCAGGTTCACCAACGCCTGCAGCGCGGACGGAAAGATCCGCAGTCCGCCGGGCAGACCAAGTGCGTAACGCACGCGACCGCCATGCCGGACCATCATCGGCGCCATCGACGTGAATACCCGTTTGCCTGGCTCGATTGACAACGCCAATCCTGGATGTGGATCGAAGTTGAACATGTAGTTGTTGGCGATCATGCCAGTGCCCGGCACTTGCACGAACGCACCGAACAGTCCATTGATCGTCTGCGTGGTCGCGACCACGTTGCCATCCGCGTCGGCCACGGTGACATGGGTGGTGGAGCTTGACTCGCCACCGCCAAACCCTGGTTGACAGTGTGCCGCACGGTTGAGATCGATAAGTTCACGGCGCTCGTTCGCGTAAACCTTGTCGATCAGGCGCTCGACAGGAACGTCTACGAAGGCGGGATCGGCAGTGGCAGCAGAGCGGTCGGCAAAAGCAATCTTCATTGCCTCGGCAAGCAGATGCACGGCATCGGGCGATCCGAAGCCCAGGGCGCCGATGTCGAAGCCTTCCAGCAGGTTCAGCATCTGCACAATGTGTACACCGGATGATGCGGGGGGCGGCGGTCCCAGGATCTCGAAGCCACGGTAGCTGCCGCAAATAGCCTCTCGGTCCACCACGCGATAAGTGCTCAGGTCATTGCCGTCGATGATCCCGTCGCCAGAGGCGAGTGCGTCGATCAACGCGCTGCCGAGTTCGCCTGCGTAGAGCGCGTCGGCGCCGCGTTGAGCAATGGACCGCAGTGTCATTGCGTATTCTGCCTGCACCAGCCGGGCACCTGCACGCAACGGTGCGTCATCAGGCAGGAACAGCGCGGCGAGACCGGCGTCGAGCGCCAGGTCACTGGCACGATCGCTCACACAATCAGCCAGGTAGGGGCTGACCACGAATCCGCGCTCGGCGAGCCGAATCGCGGGTTCCATGACGTCGGCGACAGCTAGCGTGCCGAAGCGCTCCAGTGCAGCGCACCAACCAGCCAGCGCGCCCGGCACGGCAACGGCAAGTGCGCCAACCGCATTCGCACGCCCGAGCGTGTCGCGGTAGTCCGGCAGTTTGTCGGAGATGGCCGTGTAGAGGCTGCCATGGGCCGCGCCCGGTGCGGTACTCAACCCATCGAGCACAACGTGGCGTCCATCCGTCAGACGAATGTGCGCAACGCCGCCGCCCAGCACGCCCACCATCATCGGTTCGACCACGGTCAGCGCAAACAGCGAAGCCACCGCCGAATCGATAGCATTACCGCCCGCCAGTAACATCTGCGCACCTGCTGCGGAGGCCAGCGGGTGATTAGTGACGACCATTGCACGCGAACCGGTCGCGGGGCGTTTCTCACATTCGAAGTGAGTGAATCGCTGACCATTGTTCACGTGTTTGTTCCTCCCGCTCGGCAGGTACCAGGCGCCTCAGCCCAAAACGGCCGCGGACATCAAGGGGGAACCTTGCCATGTCCGCCTCACACCAATCGATACGGCTACTGCTCTTCGTCGAACGTGGCGTCCACCGGAACCTGCAGAGCGTTCAGCAACTGATTGGTTTTCGCGGCCAGCGATACGACCCGCAGCAGGTCGGCGTGTTGCGCCTCGGTCATACCTTTGGCTTTCGCAGAAGCCGTGTGGGAGTGAACGCAGTAGCTGCACGCGTTGGACACCGACACAGCGAGATAAAGCATCTCCTTGGTGAGCGGATCGAGCGCAGACGGGGTCGCCATGACCGTTTTCACCTCGCCCCAGGTCTGTTCCAGCAGTTCGGCATCGAATGCCAGGTACCGCCAGAAGTTATTCACGAAATCGGTATTGCGGGTTGTGCGAATGTCGTCGAAGACGGCTTTCACCCGCACCGCATGCTCGGCTTCGGCAGGTGGTTTGATAGTGGACATGACAAAGTTCTCTCACGCTGAACAATAATGATTTGGCTGGCGAAACCCAGGCACACGACGTAAATGCGAGTGAGCCGCAATCCGCTAATTATGTCACCAGTAACGACACATGGGTGTATGTCGTCGTTCTCAGGTCCACCTGCCCGGCACCCGCTGCGGAACGCTCACCGGATGGACGGCTCGAATTCGCCACCTCAACGAGCCAGCGACAGCACTCGGCACGAAGTCTCCTGACTTGTATGATCACCTGCCACACACGTCATTGAGGCCATCATGCTTGATCTGGTAATTCGTAACGGCAATGTCGTTGACGGTACGGGGCGACCCGGCCTAATAAGCGACGTCGGTATCGCCGCCGGGTATATCCGCGAAGTGGGTCGGGGACTGGCCCCGGGCAAGCGCGAGATCGACGCCGCCGGACATCTGGTGACGCCCGGCTGGGTAGATATCCATACCCACTATGACGGTCAGGCTACCTGGGATGCTGCCATGACACCCTCGTCATGGCATGGCGTCACCACGACCGTTTTTGGCAACTGCGGCGTCGGTTTTGCACCGGTTCGCAAAGGCAGCGAGGGCTATCTCATCAATCTGATGGAGGGCGTCGAGGACATCCCCGAGACGGTGCTCGCCGAAGGGCTGTCGTTCGACTGGGAGTCCTTCGGCGACTATCTGAACGTGCTGGAGCAACTGCCGCGCTCGATGGATGTCGGCGCCCAGGTTCCGCACGGCGCTTTACGCTTCTACGTCATGGGCGAGCGTGGGGCGATTCATTCCGAAACGCCAAGCGATGCGGAGATCGAGCAGATGGGCACGCTGCTCGAGCAGGCCCTGCACGATGGCGCGCTGGGTTTCACGACGTCGCGCACGACAAAACACAGGGCCGCGGACGGTCGCCCCACCCCCGGCCTGTCTGCCGCGGAACCGGAACTCGCCGGGCTCGCCAGAGCGATGAAACGGGCGGGCAAAGGTGTAATCGAGGTCAACTCGGATTTCGGCGCAGGCGACTTCACACGTATGCGCATGGCGGCAGAGATCGCCGGACGACCCCTGTCGGTGCTGCTCGTTCAGGTCGACAATGCGCCGGACCTGTGGCGCGAAACGCTTGCCGGCGTGGATCAGGCGGTTGCCGACGGTCTCGAAGTGACCGCGCAGGTCGGCTCGCGTGCCATCGGTGTCTTGATGACACTGCGGGGCACGGTACATCCATTCGCCACCCATCCATTGTGGAACGAGATGTCGACGCTGGGCGACGATGCTCGAATCCAGCGTTTGGCAAGCGATGCCGGACTGCGTGAGAGCCTGCTGCGGGACCGTCCCGACGACGAACATGGCAAGTGGATGACCCGCGCCATCGAACGCACCTTCGAACTCGGCGACCCGGTCGACTACGAGCCCGCTCCCCAACGCAGCATTGCCCGACTGGCGCGTTCGCTGGGCAGAGACCCGTTCGATCTGGCCCTGGAACTCATGCTGCGAGACAACGGCAATAGCATTCTTTTACACCCGTTCGAGAACTACTGTTCGGGTGATTTGAGCGTGGTGGAAGAAATGCTTTGCAGCGCGAACAGCGTCTGTGGGGTCGCCGACGGCGGCGCTCATGTCGGATTGATCTGCGACGCAAGTTCACCGACCAGCCTGCTGACCCTGTGGGGCCGCGACCGTACCCGCGGCCGCCGCCTGCCGCTGGAGTTCCTGGTGCACAAACAGACCCAGGCCACCGCGCGCACCTATGGCCTGTGGGACCGCGGCGTCATTGCTCCCGGTTACCGTGCCGACATCAACATCATTGATTTTGCCGGACTGTGTCTTGAAAAACCTTACGTCGCCTACGATCTGCCAGCTGGCGGACGACGAATTCTGCAAAGAGCGAAGGGTTATCTGAACACGTTTGTGGCAGGCGTTGAAGTGACTGCTGACGACGAGGACACAGGTGCGCGGCCGGGCGGATTGTTGCGTGGCGCCCAGCTATTCGGGGGCGGAACAGCTTGAAGGGGTTTTTGCCTCGATGCTGTCGTAGGGCTCGTTACCGCCTTCCACACGTGTCGTCAGTGCACGCCCCGGTCCAACCTCTCGAGAGGCGCCACAGTGATGTCCTTGGATTATTTCGGCGGGCCTCGGACACACCCCGGAATCGCGCGCGATGGATTGCCTACGGGCTCATCATGCCCATATCGAGTACTTTTTTCGCCGCGTCGGTGACACTGCGTTTGCCGCCGGTGCAAGCCGGTACTTTGAATACGTCATCCGGCAGTTGTGCCGGTTCCAGATCCTCAATGTTGGTCACTTCGGTTTCTTCGCGGATAACTGTTTTCTCTTTGCTGATGACATCAGTCAGTTCCAGTACAACCACCTGTTTGACTACCGCCCCCTTCACCTGCGCAATCCACTTATCGGTCAGCTCATCAAACATGGGAATGCCCGATTGTGTCGCGGCAACGATCCATTCCTTTCTGATCGGATTCATCGGCAGGTCTTCGGCGTACCAGATATCTTCGCTGATTTTTGCAGTGTATTCGTACTTCTTGAAGATTACCCTGGCGCTGGCGCCAAGTGTTGAAACCAGCTGGACGTGCGTTGTCGAGTGACCCAGCATATCGGGGCCGGGTTTTTCGAAAACCTTTGTCAGCTCCGGTTGCGCGGCTTTCAAAAACGCCAGCTTGCCGAGACGTCGAACGGTGGAGCCAATGTCCCCAAAAAACTTGTGTGTCTCGATTTCAGCACAAAAAGCATCATTATCATCCGCCAACACCCAGTTTTTCCCTCCATCAACTGTAAGCATATAGGGTGTCTAGGCGGTTACCTCTTTGTGCGTGCCCAGCACGTCAATGCGCGCGCGGATACCGTCGTGGGTGGCTATTTCCGTTTCGCTGCGGGTTTCGTCATTCTCGGTTGTGTTTCTGACGAACGTCACTCAATCGGCCGCATGCGATGACAGGGTAAACAGGAGACACACCAGGATGAATACAACAAGGCTCACAGATCGATGCATATACCCGACCTCCGGTTAAACAGCCTACAGGTAGGCTAGCACGAGTGGCTGGCGAGTGACCGATACGACCTTGGCCGACGAACGAAAACATGATGCAGGTCATTCAAGCCCGGAAACGAATACACCCTGAGTGTCCAGATCGGGCAGGACGAAGTTTGACAATCTGTTTTGAGTGGGTTTTCGTACGGAACACGACCCGGCCGCTACCCGCGAGGTATCTACGATGCAGCTGCCAGACATGCAGGATTACGCCGAGACTTGCGCGAATCTCCGCTTCGACGTGCCTGAACACTACAACTTCGGTTTCGACCGTATCGACGTGCTGGCCCGGGATTCAAACAAGGTCGCCTACATCGCGGTAGACGCCGGGGCGGAGACCATTGTTTCGCATACTTTCGACGATTTGAGCCAGGTCTCCAACCGGTTCGCGAACTGGCTTGCGAGTCTCGGCGTCGGCCAGGGCGATTTCGCCTTCGTCATGATTCCGCGCCTGCCGGCCTGGTACGAGGTCATGATTGGCTGCTGCAAGGCGGGTGTCGTCAGCATGCCGGGCACTAACCTTCTCACGTCCAGGGATATCGAGCACCGCGTGCAACTGTCGAAGGCGAAGCTCGCCATCGTCACGGCAGCCAACGCGGACAAGCTCGACGAGATCCGATCGCGGTGTCGGAGTCTCGAACACTTCATCGTAATCGGCGCTGAGCGCGACGGCTGGCTCAGTTACGAAACCGGATGCAGCACGCAGTCGCACACCTATGCGAATCCCGAGTCGAGCAAGAGCACCGACCTGATGCTCATCTATTTCACCTCCGGCACCACGTCCCTGCCCAAGATGGTGCCGCGTAATCACGGCTACGCGCTGGCGCACGCGCTCACGGGCCGTTACTGGATGGATCTCAACGACGCGGATATCCACTGGACGCTGTCGGACACCGGCTGGGCCAAAGCTGCCTGGGGCATGCTCTACGGCCCGTGGCAGATGGGCGCCGCGCAGATTCTCTACGATGGGCCGCCGGGCTTCGACCCGGATTTTCACCTGAAGCTCATCGCCAGACTCGGCGTTACAACGTTTTGCGCACCGCCGACGGTTTACCGGTTACTCGCCCAGCTCGACCTGAGGAAGTACGACCTCAGCTCCATTCGCCACTCCATTGGCGCCGGCGAACCCTTGAATCCCGAGGTGATCAAGGTCTGGGAGGACGCCACCGGCGGCCTGATTCGCGACGGCTACGGACAGACGGAGACGATTAACATCGTCGCGAATTTCCCTTGTCTGCCCGTGCGCCCGGGCTCCATGGGCAAGCCGGTGCCGGGCTTCGAGGTCGATGTCGTCGACGGCGACGGCCGGCCGGTCAGTACCGGCGACATCGGGCACATTGCAGTGCGTATGACCGACCCCCATCCGCCGGGCCTGTTCGACGGTTATTGGCGCGATCCCGAAGCCACCCGCAAGGTGTTTCACGATGGCTGGTACTACACGGGTGACACCGCGACCAAGGACGAGGATGGCTATTTCTGGTTCGTGGGTCGTGCCGACGACATCATCAGCTCGGCGAGCTACCGTATCAGTCCTTTCGAGGTGGAGAGCGCCCTGCTCGAGCACCCTGCGGTTGCCGAATCCGCCGTGGTCGGTAAGCCTGACGCGCTGCGCGGGGAGATCGTGAAGGCTTTCGTCGTACTCGCCGGCGGCTACGAGGGAGACGAAGCGCTGGCCAGCGAGATTCAGGACTTCGTCAAACAGCAGACCGCGCCCTACAAGTATCCGCGCGAAATCGAATTCAGGGAGAGCCTGCCCAAGACCATATCGGGCAAGATAAGGCGCGTGGAGCTGCGCGCTGAAGCCGAATAACAGGTATCGGCACCTTCCTTGTCCTGCGTAGCAACGGGGCTCTACTCAACCGGCTTCAGAACGCCGGTACGGCGCCCTGCCCCGGGCGCCGCCGCAGTGGTTTCGTGGTTACCATTCTCCTGTATTCGGCATCGATGACCAGGGTTCGCTCGGTGCTAACGATTCGCCGCGTTGCAGAAGCTCGACCGAGATGTTATCCGGTGAGCGAACAAACGCCATGTGCCCGTCCCGCGGCGGTCGATTGATGGTGACCCCGCTGTCCATCAGGCGCTGGCACAGGTCGTAGATATTGTCGACGCTATAGGCGAGATGCCCGAAGTTGCGGCCGCCGTTGTAGTTCTCGGGATCCCAGTTGTAAGTGAGCTCGACCAAGGGGGCGCGCTCGGCTTTGGCACGCTCGAGGTCATCGGGTGCCGCTAGAAAGACCAGGGTAAAGCGTCCCTGGTCGTTTTCTTTTCGTTCGGCTTCTACGAGGCCCAGCTTGTCACAATAGAAGCCGAGCGACGCATCGAGATCGCGCACTCGAACCATCGTGTGTAAATACTGCATCGGGAACTCCTTGGGTACATCGTTATGGATTTTGCACAGGATATCATTTCTAATCGCAGGCAAGCCGCAGCGGCACCGCCCGGCACCGGACTATCTTTGCTGGGCATCCGGCGCAACGTGCCGCGCGCCTCCGTGTCGAATACTTTCGCCCGTCGATGAGCAATTCAACCACCTGGAGCGACGCTGCATGAAAAAAGGTCTGCGCAAAGGACTGACCAGCTACGGTGACGATGATTTTTCCCTGTTCCTGCGGCGCGTGTTCATCAAGGCCATGGGCTACTCGGACGACGCCCTGTCACGACCGATTATCGGCATAACCAACACAGCCAGTGACTACAACGCCTGCCATGGCAACGTGCCGCAACTGATCGAGGCGATCAAGCGCGGGGTAATGCTGGCCGGTGGTCTGCCGATGGCGTTTCCGACCCTGTCGATCCACGAATCGTTCGCCCATCCGACCAGCATGTTTCTGCGCAATCTGATGGCGATGGAGACCGAGGAGATGATTCGCGCCCAGCCGATGGACGCCGTGGTACTGGTCAGCGGCTGCGACAAAACCGTACCCGCGCAACTGATGGCGGCCGCCAGCGTCGATCTGCCTGCACTGGTGGTAGTCACCGGCCCCATGATGACCGGTCACTACCAGGGTGAGCGGCTTGGCGCGTGCACCGACTGTCGGCGGTTATGGTCGCGGTACCGGGCCGGCGAGATCGACAGCGACACAATCAACGAAACCTCGGCACGGCTGGCGCCGACCGCCGGGACCTGCATGGTAATGGGCACCGCAAGCACGATGGCCTGCATGACCGAGGCGCTCGGCATGATGCTGCCCGGCGGTGCGACGATTCCGGCCGTGCACGCAGATCGCCTTCGGTTCGCCGAAGCGTCCGGCAAACGCGCTGTGGAGCTGGCTGCTGAGGATCTGCGCCCGAGCGCGATAATGACTGCCCCGGCGTTTCGCAATTCCCTGGTGACACTGCAGGCCATCGGTGGCTCCACGAACGGTCTGATCCACATGACCGCGGTCGCGCGCCGCGCCGGGGTCGAAATCGACTTGCGCGAGTTCGATACGATCGGCCGTGATGTTCCGGTGCTCGTCGATCTGAAACCTTCGGGTGATCACTACATGGAACACTTGCATGAGGCCGGCGGTCTCAACACGGTGCTGCGGGAACTCAAGGATCACCTGGAGCTGGACGCATCCACCGTGTCCGGGGAAAGTCTCGGTGTAAATATCGAACTGGGCGAGCGGGTGACAGAACAGACCGTTGTGCGCGGCAAGGCGGATCCCATCCGCGATGCCGGCGGTATCGCCGTGTTGTTTGGTAATCTCGCCCCGGGCGGAGCCGTGATCAAACACGCCGCGGCATCGGTTGAACTCATGCGGCACAGCGGGCGGGCGATCGTCTTCGACTCGTTGCCGGACCTCGCGAAACGTATCGACGACCCGGAGCTCGACGTGGTGCCCGAAGATATTCTGGTGCTGCGCAACGCGGGGCCGAAGGGTGCGCCCGGAATGCCGGAAGCGGGGTCGTTTCCGATTCCCGGCAAACTGGCGGAACGCGGGGTAAAGGACATGGTACGAATCTCCGATGCACGAATGAGCGGTACGGCCTTCGGTACGATTGTGCTGCACGTAACCCCCGAATCCTACGTGGGCGGCCCACTCGCCCTCGTTCGCACGGGCGATCATGTTACCCTCGACGTGGAGCAACGTTTGCTGCAACTCGATATCAGCGATGCGGATCTCGCCGAACGCCGGCGCCAGTGGCAATCCCCGGCTGAACATGCCGGCAGCGAACGCGGTTACATGAAACTCTTTCTGCAATCGGTGGAACAGGCTGATCGTGGCTGCGATTTCGATTTTATGTAAGCGGCGACAAAATCCGCAGCTCGCGAACGCCGCCGCGCTGGCCTCGCTGTGACGGCCACTAAGGTCGACGACTCGCCGCCGCTGCCAATCGGTTTCATCGGTCTGGGCCAGATGGGCGGCGGAATGGCGTTGAATCTGGCCAATGCCGATGTACCTTTAACCGTGTTCGACATAGATTCCACAGCGATGCAACCGCTGCGCAAAGCGGGTGCCAATGCCGCGCAAGACGCGGCGACAGTCGCCAGGCAATCGGCTCTGGTTTTTCTTTGTTTGCCGTACGTAGACGAGGTCGAACAAGTGTTGTTCGATCCGGGCGGCGTGCTGGTCGGTGCGCACCAGTCGTTGCAGGTAGTGGACGCGTCGACGCTCAACTACTACGCCACGCTATCGATCGCGCAACGCGTTGCAGAAGCAGGCGTCGCGTACAGCGATTGCCCGGTATCCGGGATGCCCAAAAAAGCCAGGGCCGGAACGCTCACCATGATGTTCGGCGGCAACAATGCTGCATTTACCGCCGCTCAACCGTATCTGCGCATCATGGGGGAGACGATTATCCATTGCGGAGCGCTCGGCTGTGGCCAGATGATGAAAGCGTTCAACAATGTGATTCTGGATATCAACATCGCGGCTTTTTGTGAACTCCTGCCGTTGGCCGTAAAAGCCGGGCTGGACGCCGGGCAGATCGCCGAGGTGGTCATGAACGGCAGTTCACGCAGCTTCGCCAGTGAGCACTTCGTGCCGAAAATTCTTACCGGACAGTTCGATAACGACTATTCAATGCGCGATGCGTACAAAGATATAGTCAACGTCGAAGAAATCGCCGCTCGCAACGATGCATCGATACCGTTGATGGAGGCCATGCACAGGATCTACCGCGAGGCCATGGAGAAGGGATTCGGCCAGCAGCCGAAGAGCGCGATGATCAAGCTTTATGAAGCACAACTCGCGCTGCAGGTGCGGCGCGATACCACCAGGCGCTCCCAATAGGTCGCCGCCTCTTGACTGCCCTCCGGGAGAGGGTGTTTCAGGGGCGAGGGTCTTCTCGCTTGTTCCGCCACCCCCGATCATCTCAATCCTTCAGTACGCACGTTTGACGATGCACGCGGTATTTCCTTGCAACCAGCGCCGCCCTGTTCGATCATAGCCAATGTCACGGTTGGCGTACGCCTGTTACGACTCCGGTCTCTTGGCGCCACCCACTTTCCTATGGTCGGTACGGCTCACGCCGCCGTGAGCACGATTGTTCCAGCAACGAAATTGACGAGACGCACGATTTGAGTCAGGAACCACCCCCCAACCCGGGAATGCTCGGACGACTGCTGTGCTGGCTGGGATTTCACGATTTTGAAATGATCAGCGAGTCGTTTAGTTTCGGCGGTGGCAACGTCGAAATCGACGAATGCCGGCGTTGCGGTGTGCGCCGTACGCGCCAGGCGTAGCTGTCAGCAAATCAGGCCGCAGGAAACGGACTTCCCTGGTGCGCGAGTTCAGGCAGATCTCGCCTGTTTACTTGCGAGGTTCGGCGCATCGAGCCCGACACCGTCGAGGTGGCCAAACAACCGGCGCAGCGTACTGACGTCCTCGGCCGGCAGCGGTGGGCGCAAAATGGATTCGATCGCGGTGTCCAGATGCGCAGCGACACCGGTGCCGAACAACACCACGTCGATGCCTTCGTCATGCCGAACGAAACGGTAGGCAGCATCGATGAGCGACGTCGCGCCGCCCTCGTGGACCAGGAAGTCCAGCGGATCCGGATTGTCCGCGAGTTCCGGCGGTATCTCCCCGGCAGCGGCAAGCTCACGAATCGCATCGTTGAGCCGTTCCGGCTGGCTGAAAATCAGTCGCACGGCGAACATCCCGAGCGTGCCGACATCGTGCGCCCGCGCGAGCGGAAAAATCTTTCTGCGCGCGCTCTGGTAAAGCATATGGAACCCGATCATCGCCACCTCGATCCGCGGGTCCGCGAGTGCGGTCTCGAGCATCACATGGTGTAAATCGTTAGGCGGCGTCTCAGTGACGCCCAGAGCACGTACCTTGCCGTTGACCTGCGCTTTTTCCAGTACCGGCAGCAGCTCCGATTGCGCGTAATCGATCTGGCCGGGTCGTACCCCGTGCAGGTGAAACACGTCGACGTAATCGGTGCGAAGTTCGCGCAACGATTGATCGAGACTCGACAAGACCTGTTCGGGTGACAGCAAAGCCCCTCCACGCGCCAGTGAAGACTTCGTCGACACGATCACAGAGCTTCTGTCCCGTGCGGCGATCGCATCCGCTACGATACGCTCGGTGCCGTAGCTGGCAGCCGTATCGAGAAAATTCACGCCACGGTCGATGGCACGCAGCACCAGGTCTGCGGCCTCGCCACGCGAGGCGCCCTTGGCCAACCCGAGCCGGCTGAATCCACCGCACCCGAGCCCGGCAACACTGACTTCGATTTCTGTACGTCCAAGACGTGTGTATTCCATGTTCAACCTGACAGCAGCACGCGGTTCCGCTGACCACTCTACCGCAATCGACGGTATTCAGTCGCGGAAACTCCGCTCGACACGGCGCCGAGGGATCATAGTCGCGTGAAACGTGGACCGTTACCAGCGCTGCTACTTGACGGATACGCGCGGTAAATTAGAAGCTTGGCGCAGGGCACACACTCTGCCCTTATTTTTATGACCAGGTGTACCCTGCGTAATGTTTTTCTGTGATTTCCCAGAGCAGACTCTCGAACTCGAAGCGGGCTCGATGCGCCTACGCCACGGCGGTGAGGGCCCGCCGCTTTTACTGTTGCACGGCAATCCCCAGACACACTTTATGTGGCATGCGGTTGCGCCCTTGCTGGCGGATCGATTCACGCTGGTATGCCCTGATCTGCGTGGCTACGGCCGCTCGTTCAAACCACCGGCAACTGCCGATCATTCGCCTTACAGTAAACGCGAGATGGCCCGCGACATGGTCGCGCTGATGCAGCAGCTTGGTTACGACAGGTTCGCAGTGGCGGGCCACGACCGTGGCGGACGCGTGGCGCATCGCCTGACGCTGGATCACAACGAACGTGTGACTCATCTCGCGGTGCTGGATATCGTGCCGACGCTGGAGCATTTCGAGCGGGCCGACATGGATTTCGCCATGGGTTACTACCACTGGTTCTGGTTCGCGCAACCGCATCCGTTTCCGGAAAACGTCATCAGTGCCGCACCTGAGCAGTGGTTTGGTGCCCACACCACACGGGAACCGAAAGACTCGGGATTTTTCTCCCGGCAAGCGCTGGAGGACTACCTGGCATGCGTTCGCGACCCACAGATGATTCGCGGCATGTGCGAGGATTACCGCGCTGCCGCCAGTATCGATCTAGAGCATGATCGCCGTAGCCGGGAAATCGGCGAGCGTATTCAATGCCCGCTGCTCGTGCTGTGGGGCAGCGCCGGAAAAATCGGCAAGTGGTACGATCCCACAGCGATATGGCGCAGTTACGCCAACGGTTCTCTGAGCGCAGCGCCGGTAACCAGCGGTCACTACCTGGCGGAAGAAGCGCCGGACGCGGTTGCCGCCGCGTTACGGGAGTTCCTGCAATAGTGTTTACATCGGATTCAGCGATTCTCTCTGATCTCCGCGAGAACCGGCTTCAGATAGGACAGGAACAGTGCCGGATTCTCGCTCATCGGGAAATGCCCGAGCTTAGGCATCACCCAGAACTTTACACCTGCAATGCACTCCGCAGCGGACTGCGTGTCCTGCGGTGAAACCGAATAGTCATACTCACCGGTCAGCAGGTAAAGCGGACAGCAGCTGGTGTCGATTTCCGCGAGCCGCGCGCGGATGTCGCCGTCGGCGCCGCGATAGAAGTACAGGTCACCTTTGAAAATACCCGGCCCGCTCTGCATGTAGTGCCACAGCGTTTCCCAACGCTCTAAATCAGGCGAAGAAGGCGCCATCAGCCCGGAAACGTAGGCCGCGGATGATTCGCCACCGTGCACCGTGGGGTGATGCAGCCAGGTCAGTTCGTAGTAGGGGTCGACTGTCGCACCCGATTGCAGGCCGATGATAGCGCCGAAACGCTCGGGCTGTTCAATCGCGAATACCAGCGCTATGCGGCCGCCGATCGAGCAACCCATTACCACCGGTTTGTCGAGCTCGAGAGCGTCGGCCACGGTAAGCGTCATCGAACTGTAATCGGACATGGTGAGTCGATATTCCTCGGTCTGCCAGCCGGGCGGTGGCGAGGATTTGCCGTGCCAGGGCATGTCGAAGGCAATCACACGGTAATCGCGTGTCACTTCGGGATCGTTCATCAGCCCTCGCCACTGCCGCGTGTCCGCACCCGCAGTGTGGAGGCACAGCAGCGGAATTCCCTGCCCTGCTTCCTCCACATAGAGACGATGCGCCCGGCCGAGCAGCTCGAGATTCAGATAGCGCCCTACGATTGGCTCATAGTGAGCCTGCGAGGTACTCACGACTCCGTCTCCGGCGACCGCAGCAGCGAGAAAAGCCGTTTGATGTAAAAAAGATAGGCCGACATAAGGCGTATATCACCTTCGATCTGGATGCGCCGGAAGCGCCGCAAAGCGAACAGGTCGTGGTAACCGGGCGGCGGCTCCGCTTCGAGAAAACGCGCCCAGGTTTCGCTCGTAGCACGCAGCCGCAGGTCGGTCCGCGGCATTATGTGAGGACCTCTGGTGACACGTTCGACTACGCCGTCCGCGATCTCAACCAGCCAGTCGACGTCATCGTCGCCAACGAGCAGCGTGCAATCCAGGTCGCTTCCGAAGCGCGCGAGCAACGCATCGCCGGCGGCTCGTTTTTTCAGCGTTTTGAGAGGCAACACCATTGAAGTACAGGACACCGATTCGATTCAAGTGACGCGGGGAGCGCTGTTCCCAGTCTTTTCGTAGATCCGTTCGTCGTCTTCGTACGCCTCGAGCCGGGCGCCGAAAAAAACTCCAGGGAATTCGCCATCAGCTTAGCATACGAGAAGAGCGCTGCACCGGCACAACATTCCACATCGCCTCTGCACCCTCGAAACCTCCCGTAGCCTTTGCACGTTCAGGCGCATCGTTAGAAATTTCTACTATCGATTACTTTTTCCGTGAAGGATTGAGTAAGACTGGTGTGGTGCCTGAAGACAGGACCACGTCGCCAGGCCAGCAGTAGCAGCGCCCCGCGAGGTTCGTATAAACACGCCGCAAAGAACCCGAATTATCGACCTTCACGGAATCCGACAGCTTCAGCCAACGAGCCAGCCAGTCGCTCGAGATCGTCACGTCGCTCGAGTTGCTCTAACCGCTCTCGAGGCAGCTGATCGGCTCCGCGGTCCGCCCCCCAGATGGCCGACGCCATTGCTGCGATGGTGTCCACGTCGCCACGCAGACTGACCGTGAATTCGAGCAGCGCATCGAATGAGTAGTTGCGAAAAGCGAGTGCCGCATAGACAGCGGTGACACAGGACTCGATGGCGGCAATTCCGTTGCCCAGTTCCGCGGCGACTTGCCGGGGGGCGACAACCTCGCCTTCCTCCAGCCAGGCGCGTGCTTTGGTAAGCCTGTCCAGGTACTCGCGTGATTCTGCGCATTGACTCAATCTGTGCAGCATCTCATTGTTGTCCGCGCCGCTGCAGGCAAGCGCGGTTGCCAACGCTATGAGAGCGGCGCCTTCGCTTGCCAGGGGATGCGCGTGAGTTATCGCCGCGACATCGCGGGTGGCGCGGGCAATGTCCGCATCGCTGTTCTCGGCGAAGAACAAGCCGACGGCGGGCGCGCGCATTGCGCCACCGTTGCCAAACGATCCCTGCGGGAACACTGCGACGGCAGCCGATTCCCAGGCCTCTCCACGGCGAATGCGCTTGAGTACTTTCGCGGCGCCTGGACCGTAGCCCCGCGACCAGCGGTACGACCGGGCGAACCGGTGTGCGAGATCATTCTGATCAACACAGCGGCACGCCAGCAGCGACTCGATAACGTCGATGGTCATCTGCGTATCGTCTGTCCAGCGCCGTTTGCCATTGCTGGTGCCCAGCATCGACCACAAAGCCCGCTCCAGGATGCCGCCCTCGTAGGGGGCACCGAATGCATCGCCGAGCGCGAGCCCCAGCACGGCGCCCCTCACTCGATCCGTTGTTGAGTCAGGCACCGTTGGCCGATGAGACGCGCTGGGTCGCTAACTGCGCTTAACGTTGGCTATGCGGCTCGGCACGCCGAATTCGCGATTACTAACCTCCGCCAACGCAGCAACGCCCCGGCGAATCGTTGCTACCGTCGGATTCGCATAACAGAGCCGCAGTGAACGCCTGCCATCGGCGTCCGCCACAGACCACTCCGCGCCGGGATTGATCGCTATGCCAGCTTCGGCCGCTTTCTGCGCCAGCTTCGTGGTGTCGACTTCAGGCGGCAGTTTCACCCACAGAAAGATGCCGCCTTTCGGCACTTCGAATTCGGCGGCTGCGCCAAAGTACTCCGCGAGCGCATCCACCAGCGCATCGAGCTTCTCCTTGAGAGTCTTGTTGAGTGCCACTACATGCTCGTCGAAATGCCTCGCGCAATATTCCGCGAGCACCATCTGTTCTAGCGCTCCCGATCCCGCGTCGGTCTTGCAGGCGAGTACCCGGCTCAGCACCGCCCAGGGTGCAACGACGTAGCCGACCCGCAGCGCGGGCGCAATGGACTTCGAAAATGAACCGAGAAAGATCACGCGCGCTGAGTCGTCGAGCGAATAAACTGCAGGCGGGCGCTGACCGTCCCAGATGAGATCCGAGTAGCATTCATCCTCGACGATCGGCACGCCGTGATCCGTGGCCAGGGCCAGCAGTTGCCGGCGGCGCTCGGCACTCATGATAGACGCAGTCGGATTCTGGATTGTCGGAATGGCGTAGATGAACTTCGGCGTCGAACCCCGTTGCCGCAAGTCATCAAGTATTTCCGCAAGAGCATCCATCCGCATACCGTCGCTGTCGAGCGGCACACCCACAGCTGTGACGCCAAGCCGTTCGAAACGCGACAGACAACCGCCGTAGGTGGCCTCTTCGATGATCACGGTATCGCCGCGCGACAGCAGCACCTGGTTAACCAGATCGATGCCCTGCAGCGAACCCGAAGTGAGCAGTATATTGTCCGCCGAGCAATCGATCCCGGCCTGGTGTTTCAACTTGCCGGCGAGAAACTCGCGCAACGGACGATAACCCTGGGGTCCGCTTTCCAGGCTGTAGGTAGCGAGGGTGCGGCCTTCCCGGTTGAGCACATCGGTCACCGCGGCAACGAGT
>JAOTYY010000068.1 GCA_029861595.1 Gammaproteobacteria bacterium | reverse complement strand
GCGGGCAAGGGGTTCGCTTCTCAGGGGGGAATACTGGATAGTGAATAGATACAAAGTGTAACTCCCCACCGCGCCCGTAATCGGTCCATCACGCGTTGATCGAACCAATCAAAACCATGTCAAGTCGCCGCCTTCGTGCAAGATAGGGGTTCAAGGTCAGTCATTACCCGCGCTCCGCAGCACGGCCTCGGCCAGCTGCAAATCATCGGGGCGGGTGATTTTCAGGTTGTCGGCTCTGCCCTGCACCAGCCGCGGGCGATAACCAGCCAATTCCATGGCCTGAGCTTCGTCGGTGGGTTGCAGACCACCCGACATCGCGGTTTCCAGAGCCGTACGCAACGTCTGCAACGGAAATACCTGCGGCGTGAGCGCACGCCACAGCCGTTCGCGGTCCAATGTCGCGCTGACGCGATCCTGCGCATCAGCGCTCTTCAGGGTATCGGTCACACGAATCGCCAACAGCGCACCGTCGGCATGCACTTGCGCCGCGGAGAGCACATTTTGCAAGTCCTGCGCCGTCACACAGGGACGCGCGGCATCGTGCACGGCCACCCAGTCATCGCCATCGGCGAACTCGCTGAGCCTCGCCAGCCCGTTGCTGACGGACTCGCAGCGTGACGCCGCGCCGGTCGTGGTGATCACCCGCGCATCATCGGCCAGCGGCGAGTCACACCAATGCCCGTCCCCGGCTGCGAGGACCACCACCAGACGTTCGAAAACGCCACCGGCCAGCAGCGCTCCGAGTGTCCGATCCAACACGCTCCGGCCTGCCAGTGGCAGGTATTGTTTGGGGATGTCGGTGCGCATGCGGGCACCGCTGCCAGCGGCCGGTACCACAGCCCAGAAACGGCGTGGCGGCTCAGTCATTGCGAAGTGCCGGCGTCGCCTTCGCCACCCTGCGATCGGGATTCCTGCGGGCGAATCACACGGAAAAACGTTTCGCGTTCCTTGATCATACCGAGTTCGCTGCGGGCAATTTCCTCCACCGCTTCCAACCCGTCCTTTAGGTCGACCAGTTCGGCCTGCAATATGTCGTTGCGCTGGCGAAGTTGTTCGATCTCGAGCTGTTGCTGTCGCACCTGGTCACGCAGCCGCCACAGATCACGCATCCCACCTTCGGCAAACCACAGCCGATACTGCAACAGCGCGATCACGACCACGATACCGGCAACTACGTAGCGCATTGACACCTCAATAATAACGGCCTTCCTACGAGGCTCCGCAACGTTGGAACTGGCGGACACAGGCGAACGACGGTCACCGCAACGTGGCAAACGCCTGGCGTCCAGCGTAGCTGGCTCTATCGCCAAGCAGCTCCTCGATGCGCAATAACTGATTGTATTTGGCCACCCGGTCGGAGCGGCACAGCGAGCCGGTTTTTATCTGCCCGGCGTTGGTCGCCACGCTCAAATCGGCGATCGTCACGTCTTCTGTTTCGCCCGAGCGGTGAGATATCACGTTGGCGTAGCCGTTGTCGGTTGCGAGCGCGATCGTATCCAGCGTCTCGCTCAACGTGCCTATTTGATTTACTTTGATGAGTATCGCATTCGCGATCCGGCGCTCGATGCCCTGCTGCAGGATGCGGCTGTCGGTAACGAACAGATCGTCTCCCACCAGCTGCACCGTCTCTCCGAGCCGCTCAGTCAGCGCCCGCCAGCCGTCCCAGTCATCTTCGGCCATGCCGTCCTCGATCGACAGGATCGGGTACTGCGCGACCCAGCCGGCCAGGTAGTCGGTAAATCCGGCCGCGTCGAACTCACGCGATTCCGATGCCAGGCGATACACCCCATCGCGATAGAACTCGGAGCTGGCGACATCCAGGCCGAGGTACATATCGCTGCCGACCTTGAAGCCGCTTTGCGTTATGGCTTCGAGAATGATTTCGATGGCCGCCTCGTTGGAAGCCAGGTCCGGTGCGAATCCTCCTTCGTCGCCCACCGCCGTGCTCAATCCGCGCTTGCCCAGCACCGCCTTCAACGCGTGAAACACCTCGGTTCCGTAACGTAAAGCTTCTCGGAAGCTGGGCGCGCCCACTGGCAGCACCATGAATTCCTGCAGATCCACACTGTTGTCGGCATGCGCGCCGCCGTTGATGATGTTCATCATTGGCACCGGCATGGTGACCGCGCCGGTGCCACCCAGACTCTCGAACAGCGGTTGCTCGCGCGCCGCCGCAGCAGCGTGTGCGTTAGCCAGCGACACGGCGAGAATTGCGTTGGCGCCCAGGCGAGCCTTGTTGTCGCTGCCATCGAGTTGCAGCATCGTGGTGTCTATAGCCCGCTGGTCGTTCACGTCCATACCTCTGAGCGCCGGTGCGATCTCTTCGTGCACATTGCTGACGGCTCTAGTCACCCCCTTGCCGTTGTAGCGTCGCGTATCACCATCGCGCAGTTCGATAGCCTCACGCGTGCCGGTAGACGCACCCGAGGGCACCGCCGCACGCCCGCGCGCCCCATTCTCCAGAATGATTTCAGCCTCGATCGTGGGGTTGCCACGCGAATCGAGAATTTCCCGTGCGGTTACGCTGCTGATTGCTGTCATCGATGCTCCGTGTCGCTTTACAAAAAATCCTGCTCGGCGAGTGGTTGCGACTTCACTACTTCGTCCACGCGCTGCAGCACCTCCAGCAGCGCAGCCATACGGTCCAGCGGCCAGGCGTTAGGCCCGTCGCTCAGCGCCTGCTGAGGCTGTGGATGAGTTTCCATAAACAGACCGCTGACGCCCGCGGCGATCGCCGCACGCGCCAGCACCGGCACGAATTCACGCTGCCCACCGGAAGCGTGACCCTGACCACCTGGCAGTTGCACGGCGTGTGTCGCATCGAACACAACCGGCACGCCGCTGGCGCGCATGATGGCAAGCGATCGCATGTCGACCACCAGATTGTTGTAACCAAAACTTACTCCGCGCTCGCACACTGCGATCTGTTCGTTGCCAGCGGCGCGCGCTTTCTCCACTACGTTGTGCATGTCGGCAGGTGCCAGGAACTGGCCTTTCTTGATGTTCACCGGACGCCCGCATGCGGCGACACGCTGGATGAAGTTAGTCTGCCGGCACAGGAACGCCGGCGTCTGCAATACGTCGACGACCTCCGCCACCTCGTCGACCGGGGTGTCCTCGTGCACGTCCGTGAGTACCGGCACGCCAATTTCGCGTTTGACTTTGGCAAGAATGCGCAGGCCTTCGTCAATCCCCGGCCCCCGGAAACTGTCTGCCGACGAGCGATTCGCCTTGTCGAAACTGGATTTGTAAACGAAGGGAATCGCCAGGCGTTCGGCGATCTCCCGCAACGTGGCTGCGGTTTCCATGGCGAGCGCTTCGGATTCGATGACGCACGGACCGGCTATGAGAAAAAAGGGCCGATGCAATCCGACCTCGAAATCGCAGAACTTCATCTCCGATTATTCCGGCAGCGGGAAGCTAGGCTCGTGTTGGTCTCAGGCAGCACTCGCTGCTTCGGTATCGTGATAGCGCAGCGCGGCTTCGACAAAACCTCGGAACAAAGGATGCCCATCGCGCGGATTGGAAGTGAATTCCGGGTGAAACTGACAGGCCAGGAACCACGGGTGGTTATCCAGTTCCACTATTTCCACCAGCGCGTTGTCGATCGAGCGTCCGGTAATTCGCAGCCCGGCTGTTTCCAGCCGCTCCAGGTAGCGGTTGTTGAATTCATAACGGTGGCGATGGCGCTCGACCACTTTCTCGGCGCCATACAGCGCGCGCGCCAGCGAACCCTCGCTCAAAATGCACTCCTGACCGCCAAGGCGCATGGTGCCGCCGAGGTCACTGTCGTCGTCTCGTTGCTCGATCGACCCGTCGGCATCCAGCCACTCGGTGATCAGTGCGATGACCGGGTGTTGCGTGTCACGAACGAACTCCGTGCTGTTGGCACCGTCGAGGCCTGCGCAGTTGCGCGCATAGTCAATTACTGCTGCCTGCAGTCCCAGACAGATCCCGAGATAGGGCACAGCGTTCTCCCGCGCGTAGCGGGCCGCGACTATCTTGCCCTCGATGCCGCGTTGCCCGAACCCCCCTGGTATAAGAATCGCATCGACGCCGTGCAATTCGGCAACGCCCTGATTTTCGATTTCTTCCGAATCGATGAACTTGATTTTGACGCGGCTGCGGGTCTGCACACCGGCATGCGACAACGCCTCATTCAGCGATTTGTACGAGTCTGTCAATTCCATGTACTTACCGACCATTGCGATGGTGACTTCGTGAGTTGGATTGGCTATCGCGTCGGTGACGGCGTCCCACTCACTCAGATCAGCTTGCGGCACATCCAGCCAGAAGCGTTTGACCACGATATCGTCGAGGCCCTGATTGTGATAAAGCCTTGGAATCTCGTAGATATTGGTCACGTCGGTGGCCGAAATTACGGCATATTCCGGGACGTTGGTGAACAGCGCTATCTTGCGCCGCTCGTCGTCGGGTATGGGCCGGTCGGCACGGCACAACAGCACGTCCGGCTGGATGCCGATGGAGCGCATTTCCGCAACCGAGTGCTGGGTAGGCTTGGTCTTCAACTCGCCCGCCGTGGCGATGTACGGTACCAGCGTCAAGTGGATGAACAGCGTGCTCTCGTGCCCGAGTTCGACACCCATCTGGCGGATCGCTTCCAGGAACGGCAGCGATTCGATATCGCCGACGGTGCCGCCGATCTCCACCATGGCGATGTCCGCATCGCCCGCACCTTTGCGGATCAACCGCTTTATCTCATCGGTGATGTGTGGAATCACCTGCACGGTCGCCCCGAGGTACTCGCCCCGGCGTTCCTTGCGGATGACGTTTTCATAAACCTGGCCGGTGGTGAAGTTGTTGGCCTTACGTGTCGAGATTCGCAGAAAGCGCTCGTAGTGACCCAGATCCAGGTCGGTCTCGGCGCCGTCGTGGGTCACGAATACCTCGCCATGCTGGTACGGGCTCATGGTGCCGGGGTCAACGTTGATGTACGGATCCAGCTTCAACATTGCGAGGCGCACACCGCGTGTTTCCAGCAGCGCACCCAACGAGGCGGAGGCGATGCCTTTCCCCAGTGAGGAAACGACACCGCCGGTAACGAATACGAATCGCGGCATATCAGGTGCTGGTAGGCGTGGCGAAGACTTGATGCATCCTGCCGAGGCAGGTTACCAGAACGGGGCGCAGTAAAAAACCACTAACCTGCATGTTGAACCGGGGTCATACGCCCCGCTTGGCGGCTTCGGCACACACGTCACGGTTGACGCTGTATTTCGCTGCCACACCGATGCCCAACACGGCAGCGAGTTCGCCATCGACGTAAATCAAGGGAATCTTGTCACGCCACCAGGGCGGCACGGCGTGCTCCTGAAACAGCTTCTTCAGCGACTTGCTGTGCGCGTGACCCGCAAGCCGGATACGTTCGCCGCCGTTGCGGTATCTTACCTCCACGACCGCACCATCAGGAATCGTCAGACCCGCGGCGGTAAGTTCCTCGCGCGTCAACTGCGACTCGCGTTGCGCCAGCCGCAACGGGCGCTGCATGGACCAGCGCAGCGGCGCATTGACCGGTACGTCAGCATCACTTACCAGCACCAACTCATCGCGGTAGCGGCATACCTCGACGTCACCGATCCGCACACGCGGCTGGCTGTCCGGTCGCGCCGCCAGGATAGCCGCGACTTGCTGCAGTTGTGTGTGACTGGGCGTAACACGGGCGAACTCGCGCAACCATTGGCGCAATACCATAGCGCGACGGGCCGGCACCAGGCGCCGTAACGCGGAAACCGACACATGCCCGCTCTGTACCCCGGCGGCAGCCGCCAGATCCTCCCGGGCAAGCGTCTCCAGCACCGCCACACTGTCCGCAAAATTCGCCGCGTCACGTGCCAGGACCGCGGCCGCGGCCGGCCAACGCTGCTCGATCATCGGCAACACCCGCTGGCGGATGAAGTTTCTGTCGTAGCGCAGATCGCGGTTGCTCGGATCCTCGATCCACTGCAGTTCCGCCTGGCACGCGTAATCATGCAACGCCGACCTGCTGAAACCCAGCAACGGCCGGATCACCCAGCCGTCCCCCAGCGCCCGGCGCGGGCGAATCCCCACTGCCCCGTCGACGCCGCTGCCGCGCAACAGACGCAGCAACAGCGTTTCGGCCTGATCGTCGCTGGTATGCGCGGTGACCAGTTCCTGCCCGGCCTGCAGCAGCCCGACACAGGCGGCATAGCGTGCGCGACGCGCAGCCGCTTCGGGACTCTCCCCGGCAGCCGGCCGCGCGTCGACTGGTGCGACGTGCAACGGGACCGCCAGAGCAGCGCAGATTTCCGCGCAATGCGCGCACCACTGCTCAGCCTGCGGCTGCAGCCGGTGATTGACGTGCACCGCCTGCAGTTCGATGGTTTGGTCCTCGCGCAGCATCGCGAGCAGATGTAACAACACATGGGAATCCATTCCACCGCTGTACGCAACGACCAGCCGCTGCGCCACGCTAACGGCACGCAATGCCGCGGAGAACGATTTCACATTGCAGTCGGGAACGGCGGGCGACATGGCGGGATGATGCCGGGCGATCGTGTGCATGGGCACACGCCCGATCGGTTACCGGATCAGGCGGTTTCCCGGAATTCGCCGTACTGGGACAGGCGCGCGTAGCGTTGATCGATCAACTTGTCGGTGCTCACGTTGTCGAAACTCGACAGCGCCTCCAGCAGCGCCGTTTTCAGGTTGTCGGCGCTGGTATCATAGTCTCGATGGGCTCCCCCCAGCGGCTCGGCGACGATCTCGTCGATCAGATCCAGGGCTTTCAAGCGATCCGCGGTAAGGCCCAGTGCTTCCGCGGCCTCGGCTGCACGCTCGGCGCTTTTCCACAAGATCGAAGCGCAGCCTTCCGGCGAGATAACCGAATAGGTCGAGTACTGCATCAACATCACGCGGTCGCCAACGCCGATCGCGAGCGCTCCACCCGAGCCGCCTTCGCCTATCACCGTGCACACGATTGGCGTTCTCAGCCCCGCCATCACGTACAGGTTGCGCGCGATCGCTTCGCTCTGTCCGCGTTCCTCGGCATCCACGCCCGGGTACGCGCCAGGCGTGTCGATGAAGGTGAGTATCGGCAGGCGAAACTTGTCGGCGAGTTTCATCAGACGCAAAGCCTTGCGATATCCCTCCGGTTTGGGCATGCCAAAATTGCGTACCAGTTTCTCTTTGGTGTCGCGGCCTTTCTGATGCCCGATGATCATCACGGGGCGTCCTTCCAGACGCGCCAGACCACCCACGATAGCCGCATCGTCGCCAAACCGGCGATCGCCGTGCAGCTCCTGGAAGCCGCTGAACATGCGCGTGACATAATCGAGCGTATAGGGCCGTTGCGGGTGGCGCGCCAGCTGGGCGATCTGCCAGGGTGTGAGCTTGGCGAAAATCGAACGCGTCAGGCTCGCGCACTTTTTCTGCAGGCGCGTTATTTCCTCGTTGATGTTGATTTCGCTGTCATCGCCGACGAAGCGCAGTTCTTCGATCTTCGCTTCCAGCTCGGCGATAGGCTGTTCGAAATCCAGAAAATTCGGGTCCATAACGCAGATGATACACGCATCTAGTGTGCTAGGGCGCAGTTCGTACGCCGCAGCCGCAGCCGCAGGATTCACCGTTGCGGCGCCATCGATCGCCGTACACCTGATGCCCGGTTAACCGACCGCGCCAGCCCCGCGCTGATATAGCAACTCAACCTGCTCTTCCCCGCACAGTTCGCGCAACTGTTCGAGCAGCGCTTCGCTAGGCTGCACCCGCCAGGCATCCCCCAGATTGAGCTGCGCGACGGCGTCCGCGCGACGGTATTCGACACGCAGCGCGCAATCACCATCGCGGTACGGCGTCAGCGTCTCGCGCAATTTTGGCATGAACTGCGCATCGGCACGTTCCGCGGACAGTTGCAGGCGCAGGGCTCGGGCAAACTTGCAACGCGCCTGATCCAGGTCGTAAAGCGCCTTTGCGCGCGCCCGGAACCCGCCGTTGAAATCGTCCTGGCTGAGTTCGCCCTCGACCACCAGGATCTGGTCGCGAACGATCACCGCGCCAGCGTTCTGCAGCAGTTCCGGCGTTACCATCACATCGATACGCGCGCTGCGGTCGTCGATGGTCACGAATGCGATGCGCCCACCGTTTTGCGTATTGCGCGTACGTACGTTGACCACCAGCCCAGCCAGCAACGATGGCTTGCCGTTGCTGTAACGTCGCCCCTGACCGGGTTCCACGCGCTCGCACTGCGCGCCTATGCGCCCGTCGGTAAGCCGGTCGAGTTCGGCACGGTACTGATTGATGGGGTGGCCGGTGAGGTACAGCCCCAGGGATTCCTTCTCCGCCAGCAGCCGGGTTGGCTCGTCCCACGCCCGCACCTCCGGTAGTCGCGGAGTGATCAGCGGTTCCTCCATGCCGGCGCCGAACAGATCATCCTGCCCAACCGCCGCGGCTCGATGCTGCTGCTCCGCGGCCCGCATCAGTTCTGGCAACGCCGCCAACAGTTGCGCACGGTTGCTCTCGACAGAATCCAGCGCACCTGCCCGGATCAGTGCCTCCAGTACCCGGCGGTTCACCCGTTGTGCATCCACGCGCCGGCACAGCCCGGCGAGATCGGGAAACACACCGTGCTGCGCGCGCTCGGCAACGATCATGTCGATGGCGCCGCGTCCCACGCCTTTGATGGCGCCGAGTCCGTAGCGGATGGCAGAACGGTCCACCGCTGTGAACGCGTATTCGGACGCGTTGATATCGGGGCCCAACACGTTCAGACCCAGATTTTCGCACTCGTCTATCAAGGTGACGATTTTGTCGGTGTTGTCCAGATCCGCGGTCAGCACCGAGGCCATAAACGCCGCTGGATAGTGGGTTTTCAACCAAGCGGTCTGATAGGCCAGTAACGCGTAAGCGGCCGAATGGGACTTGTTGAAGCCGTAACCGGCAAACTTCTCCATTAAATCGAAAATCGGGCGTGCTACCCGCTCGTCGATCTCGCGCTGCAGAGCGCCTGTCACGAACACCTCACGCTGCTTGGCCATCTCCTCGGGCTTCTTCTTGCCCATCGCCCGGCGCAGCAGGTCGGCGCCACCGAGTGTATATCCGGCGAGTTCCTGGGCGATCTGCATAACCTGTTCCTGATAGAGGATTACGCCGTAGGTTGGTTTCAGAATCGGCTCAAGGGCGGGATGCGGGTAGGCAACGCCGGCGCGGCCATGCTTGCGATCGATGAAATCATCGACCATGCCCGATTGCAGAGGCCCCGGGCGAAACAGCGCGACCAACGCCACAACGTCCTCGAAACGGTCCGGTTGCAGCCGCTTGATCAGGTCCTTCATGCCACGTGACTCGAGCTGAAATACCGCGGTGGTGGCGCAACTCTGCAGTAATCGGTAGGTCGCGGCGTCGTCTTTCGGCAGATCGGCGATAGCGATTGGCGCTTCGCCCGCAGCTTCGCGCTCCTGATTGACGATGCGCATCGCCAGATCGATCACTGTCAGGGTACGCAGACCGAGGAAATCGAACTTGACCAGGCCAATGGCTTCGATGTCGTCCTTGTCGAACTGGGTGACCACGTTGTCGCCCCCCGGTTCGCAGTACAGCGGCGCGAAATCGGTGAGCTCGGACGGAGCAATAACCACGCCGCCCGCGTGTTTACCCGCATTACGCGCCAGACCTTCCAGGCGTTTCGCGAGATCCAGCAGGCTGCGCACTTCGGTATCGGAGCGGCTCAACTCGGCGAGTTCCTCCGACTCCTGCAACGCTTTCTCCAGCGTCATCCCCAGTTCGAACGGTATGAGTTTGGCGATACGGTCGACGAACCCGTAGGGGTGCCCCAACACCCGTCCGACATCGCGAACCACCGCCCGCGCCGCCATGGATCCGTAAGTGATAATCTGAGAAACCTTTTCGCGGCCGTATTTTTCGGCTACATAATCGATAACCCGGTCCCGGCCTTCCATGCAGAAGTCGATGTCGAAATCCGGCAGCGAAACGCGTTCCGGGTTGAGAAAGCGCTCGAACAACAGTTCGAACTCGAGCGGGTCCAGATCGGTGATTTTCATTGCGTAAGCGACCAGCGACCCGGCGCCGGAGCCGCGACCCGGTCCTACGGGAATACCGTTCTCACGCGCCCAGCGAATGAAGTCGGCAACGATCAGGAAATAACCAGGAAACCCCATCTGGCAGATAACGTCCAGTTCGCGCTGCAGGCGGGCCGCATAGTCGTCCCGCGCGGCCTTGTGCGGGCGTTCCAGGCGTTCCGCCAGCCCCTGTTCGGCTTGCCGGCGGAAGTAAGCTTCTGAGGTGTCGCCTTGCGGAACCGGAAAATCTGGGAGGTATGAATCGTCCATCTGCAGACGCAGGTTGCAGCGCTGCGCTATGGCCACACTGTTCTCGATCGCTTCCGGCACATCTTCGAAAAGCTGCTGCATTGACTCGGCGCTGCGCAGAAACTGCTGCTCGCTGTACAACCGGGTGCGATGTGGATCGCCAAGCGTGCGCCCCTCCTGGATACACACACGCGCCTCGTGGGCCTCGAAATCGTCGCTGGTCAGAAACCGCACGTCGTTGGTAGCTACCACCGGACAGCCCGCCTGTCCGGCCAGCTGCACCGCTGCCTCCAGGTAATCTTCCTCACCATCGCGACCGGTGCGTTGCAGTTCCAGGTAAAAGCGATCGGGAAACAGGTCCAGCCAGTCCTGCAACGATTGTTGCGCGCGTTCGAAACCGCCGCTGAGCAAGGCGTGTCCGACTTCGCCGAGGCGCCCGCCCGACAAGGCGATCAACCCATCGGTTGCCCCGTGTAACCAGGCTCTGTCCAGCACCGCACCGGCGCGCTGCTGCCCCTGCACATACGCGCGGGTAACAAGTCTCGTCAAATTGGTGTAGCCGGTACGGTTCTGACACAGCAGCACACACCGATGGGGCTGCCCGGCACCGCCATCGACAAGCATTTCAGCGCCGATTATCGGTTTTACGCCGGCCGCGATGGCGGCGCGGTAGAACTTGACCATGGCGAACATGTTCCCCTGGTCCGTCACCGCAACCGCTGGCATGGCGGCGTCCGCGACCTTGGGTAGCAGATCGGCTATGCGTACGACACTGTCGACCAGCGAATACTCTGTGTGCAGGTGCAGATGGACGTAACCGGCATTCATGGGCTGTCGTGCGCAAATCCCGGTAGCGAAGGTTGCAGCAGCAGTTCACGCACGGGTGCGAAGCTGCGCCGGTGCAACGGGCACGGCCCGAATTCACGCAGAGCGCGCAGATGCGCCGCCGTAGCGTAGCCCTTGTGGCTCGCGAAATCGTACAGTGGATAGCGCCTGTGCAAGCGCTCCATCACATGATCGCGATACACCTTGGCCATAATCGATGCAGCACTGATCGCCGGCACCAGCGCATCGCCGTTGACTATTGCACGCATCGGCAGCTTCAGCATCGGGCACTGATTGCCATCCACTAACGCCAGGTGCGGGATGACCGCGAGGCGGGCGATAGCGCGCCGCATCGCGATCAGGCTGGCCTGCAGGATGTTGAAACGGTCTATTTCCGCCACGCTGGCCGCCGCGACGCCCCAGGCCATGGCCGTTCTGCGAATTTCCGCGACGAGTCGCTCGCGTTGTGGCGCCGACAGACTCTTGCTGTCCGCCAACCCGTCTATTTCAGCCTCCGCGGGCAGAATTACCGCTGCCGCGACGACCGGCCCGGCGAGCGGACCCCGGCCCGCCTCGTCGACACCGGCCTCGGTCTCTATATTCAAGCGTTCGTCCATTTCAGTTCGACGCCTCGAATGTAGTTTTGCGAAACGCCGCATTGGTCGGGTACATTAGATCGGCCATACTCAACCAGCGACAGGAGCAGCGTTCGATTTTTATGCACCCCGTAACCGCGGCAGTCATAGGTGTTGGTTATCTTGGCCGGTTTCATGCGCAAAAGTACGCAAAGTTACCGGGTTGCCGGCTATTGGCAGTAGTCGACGCCGACCCGCAGCGCGCTGCCAGCGTGGCCGGTGAACTTGGCGTAGTCCACTATACCGACTACCGCCGGTTACTCGGCGAAGTCGACGCCGTCAGTATAGCGGCACCGACTACCCTTCACCATGAAATCGCTCGCGCTTTCCTGCTCAGCGGCAGCCATGTCCTGGTCGAGAAACCGATCACCGTATCGGTGACCGAAGCCAGCGATCTGATCGACGTCGCGGAGCAGCAGTCACGGGTCCTGCAGGTAGGCCATCTGGAGCGCTTCAATGCGGCGCTGGTTGCCATGCAGGGCCGACTGCACCAGCCGTTGTTCATCGAGTCGCACCGTCTGGCACCGTACAATCCCCGCGGCACCGACGTCAACGTAGTGCTGGATCTGATGATCCATGACATCGACATCGTGCTCAATGTGCTGCAGGCGGAGGTGCAGAATATTCAAGCGGCAGGCACCCAAGTGTTGTCCAAGGACATCGATATCGTCAACGCCAGACTGGCGTTTTCCAACGGCTGTGTCGCCAACGTGACCGCCAGCCGCGTGGCACTTAAATCGGAGCGTAAAATGCGTTTTTTTCAACAGGACGCCTGTTTGTCCGTGGATTTCCAGAAACGGGTGCTGACGGTGTACCACAAAGGCGAGCGCGAGATGTACCCCGGCGTTCCGGAGATCGTCGGCGAGGAGCACAAGTTTGATGACAACGACGCGATTCTCTCCGAAATCGAAGCGTTTCTGGGATCGATTCGCAACGGCACACCCCCGGTAGTCAGCGGCCACGATGGCCGCCGGGCGCTGCGCACGGCTATCGAGATCACCGACATGCTGAATTCCACGACCTTAGACCATTGAACGACACGACCAGGCCAGGAAACTCCCCCACGCGCCACGCGTTGCTGATCTCGACGGACGGCCGTCTGCGCGCCAAACTCAGCGCGCTGATTCGCAGGTATTTTCCCGGCACGCCGATCAGGGAACGCCGGGATCTGCAGGACAACCAGACGGTCTGGGACATCCGCGCGCAGAACTATGCATTGCTGCTGACCGATTGCCGGGCAGAGGATCGCGACGAACTGGAGTTTCTTGCCAGCCTCAACAGCGCGGGGTACGGCAGCACGGCGGTCATCGTAATTACCACTGCCGCACAGATACCCGTTATCCGCAGCATGAACGTTGGCGCAGCGGATTTCCTGGATCGCGACAATCTGGAGGAGGAGCAGTTTGCCGAAACCGTAAAGCGCGCCTGGCGAGAAGCGGGCACGGCGGCGCTTCAGGAACTGCCGGAAGCCGGAACTCTGCTGCCGGCCGAACTCGCCATCAAGGGCTACCAACCGATCAAGACGCTGAGCGTAACCAGCGAGAGTTGCGTGTTGCTGGTACGCCGTGCAAACACCAATCAACAATATGTACTGAAGTTCCTGCCCGACACCGGCAGCGACCGTCTGGTAAAGCGTTTCCTGCAGGAATGTCGAATCGCGACGAGTCAGCATCACAACAATATCGTCACCGTGCGCGAACAGGGGCTCTCTTCCGGCGCCGCCTTCTATGTGATGGAGTATCTCGCCGGTGGCTCATTGCAAATGTCTCTGCAGAAACGTTTTGCGCTGCAGAGGACGCTTCGGACGATGCACCAGATGGCTGTTGCACTGCAGCATCTGCACGCCAACAACATCGTGCATCTGGACGTGAAGTCGGCCAACATCCTGTTCCGCGACGAAAACACTGCGGTGCTGATCGATTACGGCGCTGCTCGCCACCAGCTCATCGAACGCAGTTACACGCTGAAGGATCACGCTCTAGGCACTCCGCACTATATGAGCCCGGAACAGGCCACAGGGCGCCCACTGGATCAGCGTTCCGATCTGTACGCTTTAGGCATCGTGTTTTTCGAGATGCTCACCGGCGCATGCCCTTATCAGGGCAACACAATATCCGAGGTGCTGTATCGACACCTGCGCAGCCCGATTCCCGAACTGCCCCTGCACGTGCGGGTGTTTCAACCGATAATCAACCGGCTGCTGGCGAAAAAAAGCAGCGAACGCTACGCGGACACGGATGAATTGCTCCAGGCTCTTGGCGAGGCCACCGCGACATCCAGCGAGCGTACGATCGAATCGGTTACCGAACTGCCGCCGTTATCCCCAGAATCGCTGTCGGACTAGGTGATCGATCGACCACTTGCCGGGACCGTGAAACAAGGTCACGAGCAGCATCAATCCCCACAGCGTGTGATTCTGCACATCGACGGCGCGCAACTCGGGCAAGGACAATACCGCGACTATATTGAAGAGTAACAGCACGACTGCGCCGAAGCGTGCCGCCAGCCCGACCGCGAGCAGTACCGGCATACTCAGTTCGACCGCCGTGCCTAGGTAAGCAGCGGCTTCGGGCGACAGCACCGGCACGCTGTAATAGTCCTCGAACAGAAACAGTGTCGAATCCCAATTCGCGATTTTCGTTTGTCCCGACTTCCAGAATACCCAGGCAACCCACAGGCGGATGCCGAGATCGGCAACGGCGCTTAGCGACTCAAGCCCATGGATAATCGGCTTGATAATGTTGCTGGCTTTGTCGACTGCTGACATAGCGGGCTCTCCATCGTTTTTTGTTACTCACGCACGTCCACTATCACGCCGCCCGCCACCAAAGCCGTCAGGCGCGATTCGAGGTCGAAGCTATCGTCGCATACAATCGCCGCATCGGTCGCCTGTTCGAGCGTGGCGTCGTTACCGAGTGCGCGCAGAAAAGTGAATTCAGCCGCCGTCAGTCGATGCAGCTCGACTTCCAGTTGCGGTCTTGTCAGCAGCACGTATTCTGCGCCGATACCCAGATCCAGCGCTTCAGGCAGTTGCTCAGCCTGGTGCGCTTCCCATATCGTCAGCACCGGATGTTGCGAACCCAACAGACCCATTCCGGGATGCAGCGAGAACCGCAGCCCGGGAAATTGCATAGCGCTCCATTGCCGCAATCTGCCGGGATCGAGTCCGGGTGCATGCGGCCCATGGAACGCTTCATGAAACGCCCATTCCAGCGCGGCGACATCAGGCAGGTAAGGCAGTTGCTTCAATCGTTCATCAGCTGCCAGCGCCGCGGGGAACTCACGCCCGAAGTCATGCAGGTTGCCCGAGCGACAGGGATGGGCACGACTGTACTTTTTCGCGGCGTCGGCGAAGAACGCGCTGCCAACCAGCTGCTGCACGACCGGATAAACGCCAGCCAGCGCCTCGCCCAGCGTAATCGCTACATTGTTGCGGTGTATGTTCAGGCACTGCGCGGCCGATACCCTGGCGTCGGCGACCTGATCGAGCAGCGGAGTTTCCTCGCCGGCAACGAGATAAGCCGCAAAGTCGCGCTGAAGATCACGCAACGCGGGCACTTACTCGCTCCAGCATCTGATCGGCTTTGTGAGCCTCGCCCACCAGCGTGTCGAGCGTCGGAATGCGCGTATCCCATTCAATCAGCGTGGGTCGCGGTCCGGTAACGCGCAAGCAGAACTCGAACAACTGCCACACGGCATCACACACCCGGTCGCCATGATCATCGATGAGAATCTGCGTGCACGAATCAATGTCGTTTACGGCGTGACCGGCGAGATGAATTTCCTGTACGGCACTCGCGGGAAGCGCACGCAGATAGTCGTGCGCATCGAACTGCAGGTTGCACGCCGAAACGTACACGTTGTTCACGTCCAGTAGCAACCCGCACCCGGTACGCGTCACAAGTTCTGTGAGAAACTGCGGCTCGCTCAGCAGCGATTCGTGGAATCTCAGATAGTTGGACGGATTTTCAATCAGCAACTGGCGGCCAAGCAGATCCTGCGCCAGAGCGATGCGCGGAGCGAGGTGACGAAGCGCTTCGTCGGTATACGGTAACGGCAGCAGATCGTTGAAATACGTGCCGTCTATAGAACTCCAGCTCAAGTGCTCCGACACCAGCGCGGGTTCGAACAGGTCGATCAGATGTCTGAGCTTTTTGATGTGTGTTGAGTTGAGCTCGTCAGCGGAGCCCAACGACAGCCCCACACCGTGCAGGCTCAACGGATAGTGGACCCGTAGTTCTTCGAGATAGCGCAACGGCGCGCCCCCCGCACCGAAGTAATTCTCGCTGTGCGCTTCCAGCCAGCCTATAGCAGGGCGCTGTTCCAGGATATCGCGGTAGTGAGCGGCCCGCAGGCCGATTCCGGATCGAACCGGAATCGGCTCTGCAGGGTATCGCTGCGCGCCCGCCAGCACCGCTAGCCTTTCGTGGTGCTGCCACCAACCAGCCGCTCGCAGGTACCGGTAGGCACCAGGACGAACGCGTCCTTCTGCCCGTCCACGGTCGAGGTACCCGCACACGAACTGGTGGCCGTCTGACAGTCGTTGTGACCCGCTTTAACGATGCCGAAACACTTCTCCATCTTCTTCGCTGCGAGCGCCTGGTTGCCTGCGGCGCTCAGGCCCAATGCCAGCAGACTGCCAGCGGCGGCCGTGACTAAACGTGTGCTCTTTTTCATAAACTACTGTTCTCCCATGTAGAATCTAACCAGCGTTGCAGACGCCTGCCTGCGGTTACCGACTGACCCAACCGGTCGCAATGGCGATCCGTTCGGTCACTCCTAGGACCGCCCGCTCCAGCAAAGGTTCATCGCCCGATCAGGGGGCTGTTTCGTGGACTGCGGCCACACGCAATAGCACGTCGTGGTCTGAGCAGACGCAAATCCTGGCTGCCGCACAACCTCGTCTCAATCCCCAGGGGCAAGCCGTTCAACCAGCCGCTGAAGAAGCCCGGAAAGCAATTGACCAAAAATAATTTTCGGCAAAGAAATCATGATGTTATGCGTGAAACTCGCGACTGATGCCAGTCCTGGCGTCGCCACCAAATCGGCCGAATGTCGCTGCGGGGGGCTCTTTGAACCCCGCAGATTCGAGCCGCCAGGAAGGTGTTTACACGTTCCTTGACCATTGATCGGGTTGGGATTTGCCGCCAGGCGGCGATTCAGGGAGCGTTAACTCAGGCTTTCACGAGTTTGAGAAAGTTCTGCAGTGACGCGTGCGCGTCGTTAGGCTCGGGCGCCGCATCGACGATGGAAACCGCATCGAAATCCGGCACCTGCACGATCAGATTGTCGCCCAGTCCCATCCGCTCCAGCTTTTCGCGCACCGAACGTTCGTCCACGTTCAACAACGTAGCGCTTGCTTTGAGCGCCTCCTTCAAATGGTCTTCGCTGACGGGCGGATGAGCCCAGTGGCTGCGCAGGAACTCGTCCTCGAGTTTTGAGAACCGGCTGGCGTAGTCGCTCTGCAGTGAGTCGCGCTGCTTGCGCACTGCGCTAATGTCCAGCGCCGTCTGTTCTTCGCTTTCGTCCAGCTGCGCGCGTCGGCTGTTGATTTCCTGCAGCGCGTTCTCTTCGTTGCGAATCCGCTGGCGGGTACGCGTTACGGCGTCCGCGAGTTCCTTGTCGCGGTGCCTTGCCGTTTCCAGCTCGCGCTGCAGGCGCGCAACGTGCTCGCGCATTTCGGCGAGCGCCTGCTCATCCTCCTTGATCAGGTTGCGCCGCTTGCTCATTTCGTCACGTAACGTCTGCTCGTCTTTCAGGGTCTGCTCACGGCGCCGCTGAATGCCGATCTTGCGAGTTTCGAGCTTCCGCAAGGACACATCGAGCTTGCCTAGATCGCCGTCTTTCCGGTCGAGCGCCTCCAGACGCGCCTCTTCACAGCGCAGAACACTGGATTTGATCGCTTGAATGCGCTCGGCGGTCACCTGATCGAGCTTCATCTGCGCTCGGCGGCGGCGCTCTAGCTGACGATCGCGTGCCGTTACGGGTTCCGGTTCAGGCAGGGAGACAGGTTGGGGTCGGGTTTGGGATCGG
>JAOTYY010000067.1 GCA_029861595.1 Gammaproteobacteria bacterium | reverse complement strand
GGGGTAATCGGCGCCGGTGTGATCGGGCTGGAACTCGGCAGCGTGTGGCGCCGCCTCGGCGCCGAAGTCACGGTGCTGGAGGCACTGGACGAGTTCCTGCCGATGGTCGACCAGCAGGTCGCAAAAGATGCGTTTCGCCAGTTCACGAAACAGGGCCTGGACATCCACATGGGTGCACGCGTGCTGGCAACCAAAGTCACCAAGAAACACGTGACTGTGAGTTACCAGGATAACAAGGGCGACCAGAGCCTGACCGTGGACCGCCTGATCGTGGCCGTTGGGCGACGCCCGAACACCGACAACCTGTTCGCGGAAATAACCGGGCTTTTGACCGACGAACGCGGCTTCGTGCACGTCGACGATCAGTGCCGTACCAATCTGCCCGGCGTATGGGCGATCGGCGACGTGGTGCGCGGCCCAATGCTTGCGCACAAAGGTTCCGAGGAAGGCGTGATGGTCGCGGAGCTGATCGCCGGCGAGCAGGCCTCGATAAACTACGACGCTATCGCCTCGGTGATCTACACTCACCCCGAAATCGCCTGGGTCGGCAAATCCGAAGACGCGCTGAAACACGCCGGCGTCGACTACAAGGTTGGGGTCTTTCCGTTCGCCGCCAGCGGCCGCGCCAAAGCAATGGGCGATGCACAGGGCCTGGTAAAGGTGATCAAGGATGCGAAAACCGACCGCCTGCTGGGCGTGCACATGGTGGGGCCGAAGTGCTCGGAACTCATCATGCAAGGCGTGATCGGCATGGAGTTCGAGGGCAGCGCCGAGGATCTTGCACATATGGTGTTTGCGCACCCGACCCTTTCGGAAGCCCTGCACGAGGCTGTACTGGCAAGCGACGGGCGCGCGCTGCACATCGCCAACCGCCCGGCACGAAAGTAAACGATCGATGGAACGGATCGCTAACCGAGCCCGCGTGTTGCATGAAGGCCGTGAATAGTCGTCCAACCTTGCAAGCGAATTTGCGAGCAACGGCGATGTTACACTTTGTACCTAGAATAGCTGGTCCGACGGGCGGAGGGCAGGGATGCCCGGAGTTATCCTTCATGCAACACGCAGGCTAGCAACGCACAAAAGGTCAGGTCATGAACCTACACGAATATCAGGCGAAACAACTGTTCGCCGAGTACGGCATGCCGGTTCCGAACAACCGGGTGGTGGCGAGCGCGGACGAAGTCCCGGGCGCGATTGCGGATCTCGCCGGTGAGCGCTGGGTCGTAAAAGCACAGGTGCACGCAGGCGGTCGCGGCAAAGCGGGCGGTGTGAAGCTCGTCGACAACGTCGACGAGGCGAAGGACTTCGCCGCCGGGTTGCTGGGCACCAACCTGGTAACGTTTCAGACCGACGCCAACGGCCAGCCGGTGAATGCAGTGCTGGTGGAAGAAACCAGCGACATCGCCAGCGAGCTGTATCTGGGTGCGGTTATCGATCGCGCACAACGCCGCCTGGTCATCATGGCATCCACCGAGGGCGGCATGGAAATCGAAAAGGTCGCCGCAGAGTCACCGGAGAAAATTCTCAAGGCGACCGTGAATCCGCTGGTTGGCGTGATGCCCTATCAGTGCCGCGAACTCGCGTTCGGACTCGGCCTCGAAGGGGAGCAGATCAGACAATTCGGCGCCCTGCTGAGCGGACTCGGCGGATTGTTCAAGGAAAAAGACTTGAGCCTGGTGGAGATCAATCCCCTGGTGATCACCAAGCAAGGCGACCTGATATGCCTGGACGGCAAAATCAACGTCGACGGCAATGCGCTGTTCCGGCATCCGGAACTGGAAGCGCTGCACGACAAATCCCAGGAAGATGAGCGCGAGTTGCGGGCCGCTGAGTGGGACCTCAGCTACGTGGCGCTGGACGGCAACATCGGTTGCATGGTGAACGGCGCGGGCCTGGCCATGGCGACCATGGATCTGATCAAGCTGCACGGCGGCGAGCCGGCAAACTTTCTGGACGTGGGCGGCGGTGCTACCAAGGAGCGGGTCGCCGAAGCACTGAAGATCATTCTATCGGATGACAAGGTGCAGGGCATTCTGGTGAACATTTTTGGTGGCATCGTGCGCTGCGACCTGATTGCCGAAGGCGTGGTCGCCGCAGTCGCCGAAGTCGGCATTCAGGTGCCTGTCGTGGTACGCCTGGAAGGCACCAACGCCGACCAGGGTGGCGAGATTCTCAATGCCAGCGGGCTCAACATCATCGCCGCACAGGATCTCACGGAAGCCGCGTTGAAAATCATCGGAGCCGTGGAGAAAGCACGATGAGCGTTCTCGTCAACAAAGACACGAAAGTCATCTGCCAGGGCTTCACCGGCAAACAGGGCACGTTCCACTGCGAACAGGCGATCGAGTACGGCACCCGCATGGTCGGCGGTGTCACACCCGGCAAGGGCGGGCAAGTGCATCTCGGACTGCCGGTATTCAATACCGTGCGCGAGGCAGTCAGCGAAACCGCGGCCGATGCGACGGTTATCTACGTGCCGGCGCCGTTCTGCAAAGATTCGATCATCGAAGCGTCCGATGCCGGCATACCGCTCATCGTGTGCATTACCGAAGGCGTTCCGACGCTCGACATGCTGGAAGCGAAAATCGCCGCGGAACAGAACAGCGTACGCCTTATCGGACCGAACTGCCCCGGCATCATCACGCCGGACGAGTGTAAAATCGGCATCATGCCCGGTTACATACACAAGGCGGGTAAAGTCGGTATCGTGTCGCGTTCCGGAACGCTTACCTACGAATGCGTAAAACAAACCGCTGATCGCGGGTTCGGGCAAAGCACCTGCATCGGCATCGGCGGGGACCCGATTCCCGGCACCAACTTCATCGACGCGCTGGGGCTGTTTCAGGCTGACCCCGAGACAGCAGCAATCCTGATGGTCGGCGAAATCGGTGGCACCGCGGAAGAAGAAGCGGCGGAGTACATCAAGAGCGACGTCAGCAAGCCGGTGGCGGCCTACATCGCGGGCGTGACCGCACCGAAAGGCAAACGCATGGGCCACGCGGGCGCGATTATTGCCGGCGGCAAAGGCACGGCCGCCGAAAAGTTCGCGGCGCTGGAGGCAGCGGGCGTTACCACCGTGCGATCGCCAGCCGAACTGGGCGAAGGCGTCGCCGAGGCAACCGGCTGGTAGTCTTTGTGTTCCCTTTCTATCTGCTCACGGAAGAAGGAAGCGATCTCGCGCCGGAGTACTTGGAAAAATACGGTGGACGAAGTAACTCAAGGCGTGCCACATAACAATTCACTCAACCGGACGCCGGAACCGTCGTCGGGTTTCATTGACCGCAGCGGTGGCGCCGTTCAGTTAAGACGTTAGGCAAGGACCCCGTGGCATTTAGCGAACTTGAGAGAAAGCGAATCGAAAAGGTCGTCGACGCCTATGTCGAGAAGCGACGACCACCGCTACACATCAGACCTGAGTTGGATATCGGTTATCGGCTGAGAGGTCAAAGCGTGGAGATTTTTGAAATTCGCCCGATGTGGAACAAGCCAGACGAAACCATGGAGCATCCGGTAGCAAAAGCGAAATTCGTGAAAACGCAAGCTGTATGGAATATCTATTGGATGCGCGCGGTTTTGAAGTGGCATAGTTATCCTCCAGTGCCTGCGGTGGGGACAGTAGAGAAATTCCTGGAGAATGTGGATGCTGATCCTCGCGGATGTTTCTGGGGTTAAAGTGCCATATAACGAATCATTGAACCGGACGCCGGTTGGCAAAAAAAATCGGCAGTGAACGCGCCGCTCAAGGCAAACGTTGGGCGAGTATCGGCGACATTTTAGTCGTTGCGCCATGCGGTCACTCAGTAGCCTGGAACCAATCGAAAGTGAGGAAAACCAAATGATTACTGAAATTGTCACCTTCAAGTTGCCGGATGGAACTACGCGCGAGGAGGTCATCACGAATTATGAGAAATCAGTGCCGACATGGAGAGATAACCCCGATTTGATTAGAAAGAACTATCTTTTCGATGCTGACAAGGGCATAGCGGGTGGCGTCTATCTGTGGAAGGAGAAGGCCCATGCGGAGAAGTGGCATGGTGCCGAGTTCCGGGAGAGGGTGAAAGAGATATACGGTTCAGAACCGCAAAGTCAGTTCTTTGAAACACCGATTGTAGTTGACAACCTGGCTGGTGAGATTTCAAAAGACTGACGTTACTCGGTCCGCGCCTTGACAACCCGCCGCAGTCGGACGTCTCGACCCACTTAGCTAGTGTCTGTCCAGAATGCGAAATTCTGAACGAAGAATCCCCTCTCCCTTGAGGGAGAGGGCCAGGGGGAGGGTGATAAGCCTATGATTATATTCCCCCTCACCCTAACCCTCTCCCCGAGGGGAGAGGGGACTGCTCGTATAGTTTTGGTATTTCTGGACAAGAACTAGCTAAGACCGTCAGATTTCTAACGCGGAGGGGTGCACTGACATGTCTACCTGGTCCCCCGCTGAAGGCGGCTGCGATTGCGGGCACATCCGGTATCGAGTCGAATCCAAGCCGCTGGAGTTCGGGCCTGGAGGCAGGATTCATTACGCGACGGTCGATGTTGATCGGTTGGCCTATACTTGTCGTGGCCCTCGCAGCAATTTTGCTCTGGAAATGGTAAGCCCGAACGCCAACAATGCGCCGCAGCGGGCGAACCGGCTGCAGGTTTTCAGCAACGGTTGTGCTGGCGCCGCTGAGAGTGAGCGTTGCGGCGCTCGCCGATCAGCGCCAGGGCGAAGGTTGGTGTCTCAAACATCGGTGGCGCACCGCTCAACGTGAAAGAATAGGCACACAAGAATCCGTGCGCAATGATCATTTCCTCGCACTGTTTGCTGTAAGTTTCTTGGCGGCTTGTCCCGCTGCCTGGGCCGCCGATTGCGTGATCCTCCTGCACGGTCTTGCGCGTACATCGTCGTCTATGGATAAGATGGCCGAAGTATTCGAAGAGCGTGGCTACCTGGTCGCGAACGTAGACTACCCATCCCGCAAATTTCGTGTCGAAGAGTTAGCCGCACTTGCGGTCGAGTCCGGCCTGGCAAAATGCCCCTCCGAAAGTGTCAAACATTTCGTCACGCATTCCCTGGGTGGTATTCTCGTCAGGTA
Organism: Gammaproteobacteria bacterium; assembly: GCA_029861595.1. Classification (GTDB taxonomy): domain Bacteria; phylum Pseudomonadota; class Gammaproteobacteria; order JAHELT01; family JAHELT01; genus JAHELT01. Next base: position 12,728 of record JAOTYY010000067.1, on the reverse strand, counting down.
CTACCTGGAACACGGGAAAATTCCCAGCCTTGGCCGCGTCGTCATGTTGGCTCCCCCAAATCAGGGCAGCGAGATCGTCGACAACTATCGAAATATCCCCGGCTTCGAAATGATCAACGGACCGGCGGGGTTACAACTGGGCACCGACGAGGCCAGCATCCCCTTGAAACTCGGACCAGTTAACTACGAGGTGGGAATAGTTGCCGGCAGAGAAACGTTCAACCCGATACTTTCACAGTTTCTCCCAAATCCCGACGACGGCAAGGTTTCGGTTGAGAATACAAAAGTCGAGGGTATGAAAGATTTCATTGTGGTGCCGCATTCACATCCTTTTATCATGCAGGCACCGGTCGTCATTGAGCACGCGGTTTCGTTCATAGAATCCGGGTGGTTCGTGCACGATGCGCCCTGAAGCGAGCGCTGGACCCAATAGTCTGCCGGTGCTAATGGAATTGGTTTTCTTAGCCGATCGTCCTGAGGCGGCATCAACATTAGCGCGCTGGTATTTCGACGAATGGGGTCATCTTGCAGAGAACAATTCTGTTGAAAAAGTCCTCGGTAAAGTCGCTGCCACGATCAATCGAGACAAGGCGCCTCTGTCCATACTGGCGACGGACGGAAATCAGATCGCGGGTGGCGCCCAGCTGAAAATGCGGGAAATGGAGAGATATCCGGATTACGAGTTCTGGCCCGGGAACGTCTTTGTACAGGCCGAATACCGGGGCAGGGGCGTAGCGGCAAGCATGGCGAAAGAAATTGCCAGACTTGCGAAATCGTTCGGCATCCCCGCGCTGTATCTCCAGACTCAGAGACTCGATGGTGGTGTATACGCGCGCCTGGGTTGGAAGCCTGTTGAGCCGGTTAATTACAGGGGTGTCGAAGTTCTCGTGATGAAGCGTACACTTGGCGCATAACAATGCGATCAATACGGCTAACACCTTGCGCATTGTTATGGAGAGCCTGAGGTGCGCCACGAAGTCCAACCCCTTGCAGAGGTCCGGTTTTATGCGGAGTTCTACCGTGCGCTCAAACGACGTTGAGTGTCGAGGCTGAAGATGGGTACCGTTTCAGAGAAAGCGACGCGTTGGTGGTGGGTGCGCCATGCGCCCGTGTCCCATCTCAGGCACCAAATCTACGGCAACACCGACCCCGACTGCGATACCTCTCAGACTCAGGCGTTTGCCTCGCTGGCTCGCAGACTCCCCGGCGATGCGGTGTGGGTGGTGTCCTCGCTGCGGCGTACTCACCAGACGGCGCGCGCGATCGGCCGGGGGGGCTATGCGCTGCCAGAACTCCTCGAGGAACCCGACCTGGGAGAGCAGAATTTCGGTGACCTGCACGGTCGGGCGCACACTGAACACGCGGCGGCCCGGTGTGACAGCTTTTCTGCCGCACGCGGCGGCTGACCCAGGCGCCGTCCGCAAATGCGCTCCCTGCCCGGGCTTTTAGTCGAGTACCTGATCAACGGGGTCGTGGCCTTCCTCTGGATTATCGAGCTCTACCCTTCGATCAAAACCCGCCTGGACCTCGATGCGGCGCTGCTGTTCATCCCGGCGCTATATGTGGTCGGCATGGCGATCGATCTCGTCGCGTTTGCGGTCGGTTACGTTCCGAAGCACATGCTGCGGCGCCGGCTCGACAAAAAATATGACGCCGCCGCTCGCCCGGGGGGCACACACAGAAAAGTATTCATCATGAGCCGCTCCAGCGAGCTCGCGGAAGAACTGGAGAAACGCAGCAGCCGCGATCGCATCGCCAGAGGAACGTTCGTCAATCTGTTTCCCCTGCTGTATCTGTATGACGTGCATCCGCTGTTTGCCATCGCTTCGCTGGCCTTCACACTGGGCGCGTGGCTATGGTTCGAGGCCCAGAGCTACACGTTCGAGGTCCAGGCGGCCGCGGTTCTCGAGTACCCGAACGCGGCCAACACCGATACAGTTGACGGCGGCGCCTGACAAGACGATGCAATGGGATGTTTGAAGCCACCACGGTCGTTACGATAGTCGCGACTTTCCTGCTCGCGGGCACCGTCAAGGGCGTTATCGGTCTCGGCCTGCCGACGGTCAGCCTCGCCCTTCTGACAGTGGCGCTCGATTTGCCTACCGCGATGGCGCTGCTGCTGGTACCGTCGTTTGTCACCAACTTGTGGCAGGCAGCGGTCGGTGGTAACACCCGAGTCATTGCCCTGCGACTCTGGCCGTTCCTGCTGATGGCCACGGTAACAGTGTGGATTGGCGCGACAGCACTCACCCGTGTGGACGTTGCGCTGCTGTCGGCACTGCTCGGAGGGCTCCTGGTAGTGTACGCGGGCGCAAACCTCAGCGGGTTGCATTTCAGGATCGCGACCCGCCACGAGGTTTGGGCCGGCCCGTTGCTGGGAACGGCCAACGGGATACTGACAGGCATGACAGGCTCGTTCGTCGTGCCGGGCGTAATGTTTCTCCAGGCCATCGGCCTCTCCAGGGATGCGCTGATTCAGGCGATGGGAATGCTGTTTACGGTGTCGACGCTGGCCCTGGCGTTCGCACTGCAGGGCAACGATCTGCTTACCGTCGAGCATGGAATCCTGTCCGTCGCAGCATTGCTGCCCGCAATCGTGGGGATGGTTCTCGGCCGGCGAATTCGGCAGAGCCTCTCCGAACAACTGTTCCGAAAGGTGTTTTTCGCCGCGCTTCTGGTATTGGGCGCATATATCATATCCAGTGCGTTCGGCGTCCTTGCGTGGTAGCCGGCTCGACACGCGCGTTGATATCTGCATGGACGAGTAAAAGAGTGCGAACATGGCACACTATCCAGGCTTGGAAGTGACGAAGGAGCGAGAGATGGCACTTTTGAGCGCCGAGACCCTCGAGATGGGGCTGGACGAGATGCCCGATGGCTCCGCACATCCAGATATGCAGTTACATACCATGAATGCCCGCGTCATAGCGCTGGTGGCGACCGCCAGCGAGTATTGGCTCCTGGCGGGCGATCAGCTGTTTACGGATCTGGACCTGAGCAGGGAAAACCTGCCGTCCCACACACGGCTGGTAGTCGGCACGGCCGTCGTCGTCCCCTACCTGGCATAAAAATCAAGACTGTCAAACACGTCCTGATTGTTGGTTTCATTCTCCTGGTCGCTTACTATTTTGCAGGACACGATTTTGTGAAATTCTACCTGGGTGGAAAGGCGGAGCTGCTGGGCGTTGCGGCGCAAATCAATACGCAATGCAACGCCGACGGATCGTGCCCCACGGAACTTGCCGGTTGGCAGGCGTGGAACGGTGCAGGAGCACCGTTATCCAGGGGCAGCATGCTGTACTTCGTGTCCGCAGGAGAAGGGAATGATGATCGTGACGGGAACGCACAACACCCGGCATTCAGGCTGGTGTACCGCTTTTTCCTGCCGGATCACTGGTTCGAGGCCCGGGGCGGCATAGGCAAATCGGTCACGTCGGGCTGGAAAAGCCGCGAAACCAGTCAGTAAGCCCGCTACGGCTACACGTGAACGGCGTTGCCGGCGCCGTTCGGATTGAGCACTAGGAGCACAGGTGCCCACTGTCATTGCACTATCCACACCAGGAGACGCACTGTTGAAAGCGCGGGCGCCCTACGACTCGACCGGCTCGGAGCTGTTCCTGTCACTGGCCGTCTATGACGATCTGGGGGTGGACGATGTCGCCGAGATCGCCAAATCAGTTGCTGCGACTTTCTCGCCGCTCAATGTGTGGGTCCATGGTATAGGCACGTTCCAGGGCGAAAACCTGATTCTGTACGCGGCCGTATTGATGACGCCAGAACTCCTGGAACTGCACCAGGAACTGCACCATGCGCTGCAACACGTCGGCCCCTCGCGGCCAAACTACACACCGGGGCGCTGGGTCCCACACATAACACTGGCAACCGTCAGCACGGCCAAAAAAGCGGTTTCAGCTTACAGCGAGCTGCTGGCGACGCCCCTGACCGGCGAGTACCATGGCCGCGAACTGGTGCTGGTATCGGGGCCACCGCCCACCGTGGAGGAGCGGTATCAGTTCCGGGGCGGGACCTGACTTGTGACAGCGGACGGTGTTCGTTGCGAAATCAACTTGCAGAAGATCCCGAAGCGCCGTGGGGCGCAGCCGAAGCGGCGATTCGTTGCCTGAATGCGAGACTGGCAGAAATACTTCGACGAGTTCACCCCGGCAAGCGGGTTGCGGGACGAGGCCGCCGCCATTCGGGTTTGCCAGTTGGCCGCACTGGCGGCGAGGCTTGGCACTTACGGCGTGGGGGCGGTGCTACTCGATAGCAATGGTGAAATAGTGGTCGAGGGCCACAATGAAGTCCATGTCAATGCATTCCGCTCCGACCTGCATGCTGAGATGGTGGTTATGAATGCGTTCGAGACCGCTCGGCCGGGCCTCCACGACCTCGACGGCCACACTGATTACGTTCCTCGAACCCTGCCCGATGTGTATGACGCGGCTCATCTTTGCCGGCGTCGGAACGATATTGCACGTCTGCGCAGATCCGCTGGGCGGAATGGTGCAGCGCAAGTCGTCGCTGCCGCCGGTATTTCAGCAGATTACCGCAAGCCTCTCTCAGGTGTGGGGTCTGGCGGACTGTTCGCCGGAGCTGCGCGAGGCCGCGTTCGATATATGGGATCAGAGCAGAGAGGGTCTGGACCGCCGTCTCGTCAGTCGAGGAAATTGGGGTGCAGAAGACGACTGACAACCAGGGTAAGATGCCAGATGACATGCAAGGTGTCCGCATCCGCCCTCTTGCGTTAGCTGACGGACCGCGCTGGGTGAAGTTGCTCGTTGAACGGTAACGCGCGGTGAGCAACGACCCTATGCGCCATGACTCGCCGTCCGGGTACGATTTGCGCCCCGCCCTGCCCGGGGATCTCGATTGGCTGATCGAGCTTCGCACACTGACGATGACCGGTCATCTCGACGTGTCGGGCGAACGACTTTCCCGCGCAGACCACAGACGCCGGGTGCTCGATAGATTTGCCAGCGTTCGCATCGTTACCTTGGCTGATACCGACATCGGCATGCTCAAAGTCGATCGGGACGCCGACAGCTGGCAGCTTGTGCAGATACAGCTGCTGCGCGAGTATCAGCGACTCGGCATCGGCACCCGGATAGTCCGGGAGCTTCTCGCTGAGGCGCGCCGCAGCCAGATAGCGGCGACCCTGAAGGTACTGAAATCCAGTCCGGCGAAAAGACTCTACGAGCGGTTGGGATTCCGCGTTACCGGGGAGGGGGACCAATCGTATGCGCTGCGAATCGATCCCTGAACAGGTGCTGCAGCGCAGTTTGCCATGAGCAAAAGCTTTCTTTATCGATTGTTCGGAATAGGAAAAATACCCGAGCATGCCCTGCAGCAGATACGCAAGGAGGGCGTGGTACTGCAGGACGAAGGAATCGGTGGTTCGGTGACCTTGCGGAAGTTTCGTGCGCCCGGCAAACGCTTCAGCTGGCGGCGCAACTGGTTCAGCGGCTCCGTGGTGCTTACGCGTGAGCACTTTCTGGCCTTCAAGTTTTCCCAGCCGGTGGTCGGCGTTGCCTGGCATGACCACAAACTGAAGGCGCTGAATTGTTTTCTGGTGAATGAGAATACGCTTTGCGTCGCGTTCGATGCGTCAACGTTTCGCGATGACTGGTCGGGTGATATAGAACTCAGATTCACGACACCTCTGGCGCAGTCCTTCTTGCAGAAGATCAAGCAATACGGCGCATGAGCGGGTATCGGGGATGCTGATCGTTTGCCTGCCTGGCCCGCCTGGCAGAGCAGAAACATGCATTGCGGCAACGCATGGTTGATCTGATCGAGTTCGATACGCAACGCCTGTGGTTGCGCCAGTGGTGCCCGGCGGACCGTGAACCCTTTGCCGTGCTCAACGCAGACCCGCAGGTGATGGAGTTCTTTCCGGCGCCGCTCGAACGCATGGAAAGCGACGCGCTGGCAGACCGTTGTCAATCGCTCATCGCCGAGCGCGGCTGGGGCTTCTGGGCCGTCGAAACCCACGCAACACGCGAGTTCATCGGATTTGTCGGGTTGCATACGCCGGCTGCCGCGCTGCCGTTTTCTCCATGCGTCGAGGTTGGCTGGCGGCTGGCTTTCCCGCACTGGGGCAAGGGTCTCGCCTCGGAAGCGGCCCGGGACGCGCTGCGTGTGGGTTTCGAAATCCTTGGATTCCCCGAAATTGTATCGTTCACGCCAGTGTGCAATCTCAGGTCGCGTGCTGTAATGACACGATTGCACATGCGGGAGGCGGCCGATACGTTCGATCACCCCTCGGTACCGGAAGACAGCCCGCTTCGCGAGCACTGCCTGTACCGCATGTCGCGCGAGCAGTGGCTGGCCTCTCTCCCTGAGGAAACCGTTCCTTGAGCTGCGTATACAAGAAAGCCTTTCTACCCTTGGGGAGAGAAAGAGTTGGATAAGGTGAACGGCAAGCGAAGAGCCCTTACCCCTGGCCCCACGGGAAGAGGGGAATGAAGATGGCCTCTGTCCCGGAGGAGACCTTTGCGTAAGGAGCACAAATGAACATAGCCCTTCTCCTCTCGGAGAGCTTTGCATAATCCCCTCTCCCTTGAGGGAGAGGGGATGACTAATTGTGCAAAGGTCTCTCTCGGGAGAAGGGTTGGGATGAGGGGCGCTCCGGCAGGGGAGAGAGGTAAGGGCTATGTTGCGAATAACCGAAGGCCATTCAGGCGCGGACCTTCACGAAGTACGCAAGCTTTTTGAGGAATATGCGGCCTCACTGGGGATCAGTCTTGATTTCCAGGACTTTGACAGCGAACTCGCCGGGCTTCCCGGCGATTATGCGCCGCCTGCGGGATGTCTGCTCATCGCACGATGGCGAGAGCAGGTGGCTGGATGTGTCGCACTGCGACAGTTCGGGGACAGGATTTGCGAGATGAAGAGACTATATGCCAGGCCGCCGTTCCGGGGATTGAAGATCGGCAGGTCCCTGGCGGAGGCTGTGATTGAGCGCGCTTGTGCGATCGGTTACGAGCACATGCGCCTGGACACGCTTCCCGCTATGCGCAGCGCCAGGAACCTGTATTCTTCGTTGGGGTTTCGGGAGATCGACAGTTATCGCTACAACCCGATTGAGGGCACGGCGTTCATGGAACTGGCGCTGGGCGATGTTTCCCACCCCTGACCGCGAAATCTGGCTGTCTGGTCTGACCAGTAACGGCCGGACCACGAGCGGATGTTCGATATCACGGGTGAGTGATTACACGGCATGGCCCAACCGTACCTCCGAAGACTGGAAGATTTTTTACAGGCACTCGACGGTCACGGCTTCGATACGCCCGACATCCGCTGCCAGCACTTTTTCAGCGGCGCCGCTTTGTACTTTCGGGGACACATTTTCTGTTCGCTCACCCCCGTGGGATTTGCCGTCAAGCTCGCCGGGCAAAACCGTGAACAACTGTTGCGGGATGGCACGGCGCAACCGCTGCGCTATTTTCCCAACGCACTGGTGAAAAAGGACTATGTACTGTTACCGGAAGCCGTGCTCGAACGAACGTCGGCAGTGTGCGATTATCTGCACAAGAGCATCGATTACATGAGCACCAGCACCTGAGATGGGCCGGGCGCTGGTAATGGCCCGTGCTAATTCCGGGCATGCTGACGCATCGGTACAACGCGCGTAATGTATGTCCCTGGTTCTCAAGCCGCCACAAACCGAAAGGTCAATAGCAGTGCCCGAAATAAACTTCATGGTCAAAGGGTCGGCCGCAGACCCCTACGAAGTCACCTTCCTGAAAAGCGACGACAACCTGCTGGTCTTCTGCACCTGTCCGGCTGGCGAGAACCGGCGTCACTGCAAACACCGGGTCGCAATCATGAACGGTTCCAGCCAGAACGTCGTCAGTGGCAACAGTGATGACATCGCGACGGTGCAGACCTGGTTGACGGGAACAGATGTCGAAACCGCGTTGCGCGAATTCAACAGCGCCGCAGGTGGCGGTGATGCAAAAACCCTGACCGCAGCGAAGTCGAAGCTGGCGCGCGCGATGAACGATTGACCGCCCCCGGTAAGGCGCGCGCTGCGCAAAAAGCCTGTATACTGCCGCCCCCTTGTGGAGATGCCTGGACATAACCGATCGCAAGCCGCACAGTCGACGACGCGACTTCCTTAACTGCTGACGAAGACAATGGATAGCGCACAACTGATCGCTGAGCATCTTGGACAGATCAAGGCACTGCTGATACTGGCCATATTGATTCTGGTCGTCATGTTTGCGGTCTGGTTGGTGGCAACCCGCTCGCTCAGCAACACCATCGCATCGGCCTTCAGCAACGATGGCAACCACGCGTTACGCGAACACATCGCCGAGTTGCTCGACCAGGGTAAAACCGATGCAATCATCGAACTTACCAGCGAACACCTGCGCAGCCACCCCGATGATGTCACCATGGTCTGGTATCGTGCCCTGGCGTTTTACCGCAAGGGCTCGCTGCACGAATCACAACGTCAGTTCAAGAAAGTGCTCGAGCTGGCACCCGATTGGGAAGCATCGGTGGAGCCGTATCTGGAGCAGCTGGTGCTCAAGCTCCGCGACGGTGCGCCCAAGCTGGTGAAATAGCACGCTCGCGCCCGACGCCGCCGCTGACATGGGCGCGACCGAAACTGAGGCGATTCGCCGCAACGTGCTGGAGAAACTGCAAAAAGCCGCACTCCTACTGGCACCGCTGGAACGTTTCAGTCTGATCGCGGTGCTGGCACTTTGCACGGTATTCGCCATGAGCGTGTTCGAAATTTCGATATTCGCTGGCGACACATACCTGATTCCCTCGCTCGTCGGTGTGCTGTGGCTGCTGTCTCTATACAGTTTCATCGTATGTTTTCGTTCATTGCCTGAAAATGACGATGCGCAGGGGAGATTGTTGGCGCGTATTCGCTTCAAGTTGCTGCGTGCCGTCTACTGGGCGATTGCCCTTTTGTTATTCGGCGTCAGTGCCGGCGTGCTGCTGCTGTCAGTACGTTTTTTCAACATTTTGTCCGCATAATTGGCGGCGAAGTTCACTTCTCCTGCTCACGATACGTCAGTATTCGACTTGCCGATTCACAGCCGCTCTGTTGTCCGGATTGACAGGCTGTTGGTACTATTGGCATGCAACACAAACTCAACGAAGCGTCGTTTGCAGGCACGCTGAATACGCCGCTGCTGGGAACAGTTACGATGTACGAATGGCATCTGTACATTCTGAGGACGCGCCACGGCACGCTGTACACCGGCATCGCGACCGATGTCGCACGGCGCCTGCTGGAGCACACGGGCAGCCGCACCCGCGGGGCTAAGTATCTACGTTCCAGGATGCCGTTGAAGCTCGCCTATCAGACAAAAATCGGTGATCAGGCGCTGGCGCTGAGAGCGGAACGGCAAATAAAAAGGCTGCCCAGACAGCGCAAGGAGGATATCGTGACGGCCAGCCCCGATAGCGAGCAGCTCCTGACGATGCTTGGCATCGTACCGACGGCGTGATACAGACGAAACGTCGCGCCCGGATGTTCTACAACGTTCACGCGCGGTGATCGATGGCGACACTCGACCTGACCATGGCGACGAACGTGCTGGTTGGCAAACCCGCAACACGGTTACCGAAACGGCGATTGAAACAGATCTCCGCATTGCTGCGCGAAATACCGGAAGTACGCGAAGCGCATGTACCCGAGATATTTGCGCTCGGCATCATGCAGACACCGCGCGGCGTGCTGTTCGTGGTCATAGAACCCGACACCGCGATCGACGCCGTCACGATGCGCATCGACGACGCACTGGGCGCAATTCTTAAAAAGCGCGAACAGCTGGATGTCTGGCCGGTTTCCACCGAGCATCGTCTCATCGGCACAGTCCGGGAGACCGAATGCCTGGTGGGCTGGCGAGATTGATTTTGCGCTGCTCGACCGCGCAGGGTACGCAGCAACTGACTCGTGCCTCGCACGTGATCCTTGGCGAGGCGCGAAATCGCACGTTCTTTATGGGACAGGGCACCAGGGACTGACGTTATGCCGGTACAGCTCATTCGATTGCGGGGCGTTCATGAGGACGAAGCCCGGGAACTGCGCGAGCTGCTGGAAACCCACGGTATAGACTTTTACGAAACGCCGGCGGGCAATTGGGGTGTCTCGATGCCGGCCATATGGCTACGTGACGAAACCGAGCTGGCGCAGGCACAAGCCCTGTTGAACGACTACCAGGCGCAGCGCACTGCGCGCGTACGCAACGAATATCGACAACTGAGAGAGGCCGGCGAACACAGAACGTTTCTGCGCGAGTTGCAGGCCCACCCCGCACGGATCATCGCGTACCTGGTGATTGTTGCGATCATCCTGTACTTCTCCACGATACCGTTCACTGAAATCGCCGGTTAGCGGGTAACGCGTGCCTTTCACACCCCTGCACATGGGTCCCGGCCTGCTGTTGAAAGCGCTTTTACACGGCAGTTTCAGCCTGCTCGTATTCGGCTGGGCGCAAATCATCATGGATCTGCAGCCGTTGTTCGTGTTGATAAGCGGCACCGGCCACCTGCACGGATTCTCCCACACCTACCTCGGCGCCACGCTGATCGGGGTGTTTTGTGCGGCAACCGGAAAATTTCTGGGGGAGTTCACGCTGCGACAGATCGACATCCCATGGTACCGGCACAACAGGATTCTCTGGCGCGTTGCGATGTTCAGCAGCTTCCTCGGCACCTTCAGCCATGTCGCCCTTGACAGCATCATGCACTTCGACATGGCACCGTACTTCCCGTTTTCAGACGGCAATCACCTGTTGAGATTGATGTCTGTGGATGCATTGCACAGATTCTGTATCTATACAGGCACTGCGGGTATTGGTGTGTTTTTTCTGCTGAATCATCTCATCATAAGGCGCAAATCCCGGACCGCCCCCGCGCAACGCCGGCCATAGCACCCGTGCCGATGATACGGCATCGGCACGTCGGTGCGGCACCCAAGTATCGTTTTCAGTACTCTCGCCGTACTATTGGCAATCCAACTGCGAGGTTGATCTCATGTGCCGGAACATCAAGACCCTGTTCAACTTCGAGCCGCCGGCAACCGACGACGAAATCGACGCGGCCGCTTTGCAATTCGTCAGAAAAATCAGCGGTTCCACAAAACCGTCCACACCGAATGAGGAAGCTTTCCACAATGCGGTTGCAGAGGTATCAGCCGCTGCGAAGGCGTTACTCGAATCGCTGGTCACCACCGCTGCGCCACGCAACCGGGAAGTCGAAGCAGCGCGCGCCCGAGAACGCGCAGCACAACGGTTCGGCCGCTGATCCTTGTCAACCGGATGATTGAAACCGCGCTGGTCGCCTTCACGACTTTTTTTGCCACTATCGGGCCACTGGACGTGGCAGCGATGTTTACCGCTATGACCCCTTCGAACACGGCCCAATCGCGACGCGCAATGGCTGCGCGCGGGACACTCATCGCCGCAGTGATCCTGCTCGTCTTCGCGTTGATCGGCGAAGTGCTGCTAGACAGTCTCGGGATATCCATCGCGGCGTTGCGCGTCGCCGGCGGCATTCTTCTGTTGCTGATAGGCATCGATATGGTCTTCGCGCGCAGTTCCGGCGGGACCACGGCCACACCTGAAGAAACGCGCGAGGGAGCAACCAAGCCCGACATCTCGGTGTTCCCACTGGCGACACCTTTGATCGCCGGGCCCGGCGCCATGGGTGCTGCGATCCTGCTGATGGCCGACAACAGTGGCGACTGGCTGTTGCAGGCCATCGTAGTGGGTGCCATGTTTGCCGTGCTGTTGTTGACACTGGTCGGCATGCTGCTGGCGAATCAGGTGCAACGGCTGTTCGGCGTCACCGGCATGCACGTGATCAGCCGGGTTTTCGGGGTGCTGCTGACGGCGCTCGCTGTGCAGTTCGTATTCGACGGCATCGCCCAAAGTGGGCTGTTGCAGGCTGGTTGAGCTGCACGTTTCTCCGGCATACTTGAGGTTTTCGGCTTACCGGGCATCGTCGCCCGGTGGCGCCGGAAGGACACTATGAGCATCAATCGAGTCTGCGTTTTCTGCGGATCGCGCCCCGGGAATCGACCGGAGTACACGTTGGCGGCGCACGCGCTGGCCGAAGAGATGCTCAAACGCGGCATCGGATTGGTGTACGGTGGCGCCAGTGTCGGCATCATGGGCGAACTCGCCGACGCAATCGTTGCAGCTGGCGGCGAAGCGATCGGCGTGATTCCCCAGTCGCTGGTGGAGCGGGAAATCGCCCATCCGGGTCTAAGCGAGCTGAAAATCGTCAGTTCAATGCATGAACGCAAGTACGTGATGGCGGAACTGGCGGACGGCTTTATCGCCCTGCCCGGCGGCCTCGGCACACTGGACGAGTTGTTCGAGGCGCTGACCTGGGCACAGCTGGGATTCCACGCCAAACCCTGCGCGCTGGTGAATACCAGCGGCTATTATGATCATTTGTCGGCCTTTCTCGACCATGCGGCGGCGGAAAAATTCGTCAAGGGTAATCACCGCGAAATGTTGTACATCGAGGCGCAGCCCGCACGGATACTCGAACTGTTCGCGGAGCACCCTGTCGCTGGATCACTTTGATGGACGCGTAAACACGGGCGGTGAAGACGATGATCGATCCAAAAACCAGGCGTTCGCTGACCTCGAGTTTCGGCGCGCACGGAACAGTGGCCCTCGCCGTCGTACTGTTCGCTCCCTTTGCGCTTACCGCGGCCGGGGTTTTCTACTACACGCTTGCCCTTAGCGCCA
>JAOTYY010000276.1 GCA_029861595.1 Gammaproteobacteria bacterium | reverse complement strand
CGGCAACGGAATGCTTGTCAGCGTTGCGCCCAGCGCTACGAGATTCGCGATCACCAGTTCACGGTGATGCGTGCGGGCAATAGCCCACAGATAGCGCCAGTCATAGTGCGCCGCCGTCGTTTCGGGCTGTGTTTCGGTCACGATTGCGCCGCCAGTGCCTGCAGCCATCGGTCACGGCGTGGTTTGCCGAAACCGAGCCGCTCGAACAGGTCAGACAACGCGCCGCGGTCCGGGCTGCGCCGTGCCAGCTCACTCATTCGCACCGGCAACTCCGGATCGTGGCGCGTTGCGGTAATCTGGCGGGCGACGTCGAGCAACGCACTGTGCTCGGCCAGCAAGTCGCCGATGCGTTTTGCACCGCGTATTTTCATCTCGGCCACACGGTCTACGTTGCGCAGCAGGTTCGGTATATCGCCCCATTTGACCAGCAGCCTGGCCGCGGTTTTCACACCGATGCCCGGCACACCGGGGATGTTGTCTACTTGATCGCCGGCGAGCGCCAGCAGATCGCCGATCTGTTCCGGTTTCACACCGAATTTCTTTTCCACGCCAGCTACGCCGAGGCGCGCGTTCTTGGCGAAATCCCACCACTCATCGTCGCCGCGCAACACCTGTGTAAGGTCCTTGTCGGCGCTGACCACGACGTTGCGGAAACCCGCTGCCCGTGCGTTGCTCGCCAGCGTGGCGATGATGTCGTCCGCTTCCAGCAGCGGGCTCGAGAACTCGCGCAGGCCGCTGGCGGCGACCAGTTCGCGGCACAGTCTGAACTGGAACTTCAGCTCCTCCGGGGCGGATTCCCGGTTGGCCTTGTAGTCGGGATAGATATCGTTACGCCAGGAAGTGGTGAGACTTTCGTCGAACGCGCAGACCATGTGCAGCGGCCGGTGGTCGTTGACTATCTGGGTGAGAAAATCGACAAAACCGATCACGGCGTTGATCGGGTTTCCTTCGCTGTCAGTAAGCGAATCGGGCAGCGTGAACCAGCCGCGAAACACGTAGATGCTCGCATCGACGGTATACAGCGTGGGAATGGTGCTCACTTGACGATTTCCAGTTGCGACGGATGACGAATGCGCATACTCGGCCGCTTGCGTACATTCACCCAGCCCAGCGCGCGCACCGATTTGAGCCGCAGGGAGTCGGGGGTCAGGGAGCGGAACTGCAACAGATCGTCCTTGGCGATGCGCAAACCGAAATCGTACCCCATATTCAGCCACACCGAGTGGCGCGTCCGTTTAACGCTCTCGATGCGGCCGCGTACTGCATAGAAGCCGCCGCCGGTGGCGCGCACGGCGCGCGGGTGGACACCCTGGTAACGTGGCAGTGACCAGATACCCCGTTGCGCCTCACGCGCCCGCTGTGCAGTCTGTAAGTAGCACGGCTGCTGCCAGAGATTAGGCGGAAACGCAATCGGTGCGGCAAGGCCGTGTTGCAGCAGCAATTCCTGCACGTTTCGCCCGTCGCTCGTGAATACATGGGCGAGCGACCGGCTGTAGCGATCGTAGCGTTCGGCGCCGTGGCGCAAGCCGACCCGGAATCCGCCCTCCGCCAGTAGCGTTTGCAGAAGCGTCCTGGCGTCCGCTGAGAAGGCTTCAGCGGGTACCCGGTTGCGGACCAGTTCCGGCGTGTTGATGCCTATCAGACGTACCTTACGCCCGTCGCTCAATATCACCGTGTCGCCGTCGTGAACGCGCCTGACCTGCGCCTGCTCGTCGAGCCGGTCCGCCGCGCAAGGCTGTGCCGAGGCCGGAGGTGGTGGCAGGGGCAGGCAAATAAAAAGGGCGCTCCCTAGGAGCGCCCCGTACAGTAACCTTACGCCGCCGCGACGGTCAGGATTTGCCGCCATAGCGACGCCGGAATTTGTCGACCTGGCCCGCCGTATCGAGAATCTTCTGTTTACCGGTGTAAAAGGGATGGCACTTCGAGCACACATCGACATGCAGTTCGGGTTTGTCGTACGTCGAACAAGTGGCGAACGTATTGCCGCAGCTGCAGGTTACGGTGATGTCCTGATAATTCGGGTGGATGTCCGCTTTCATGATGGCCTCGCAGGCCCGTTAAAAGGCGGAGGATTCTAGCCGGATAGCGGCCCCGGAACAAGCGGGCGCAACGAGCCTTGGCGCGGCGTCTCAAATTTGACGCGGGTGCTTGGTGCCTTATCCACAAAAACTGTGGATAACTGTGTTGACAGCTTGGGACCACGTTACCGCAGCCCGCAGAATTGCGTGACCCCAATCCAGGTGGCACTTTTTAACCAGTGTAAATTTTGTAAGTTAGATCAAACAGTTAGCCAGTAGTCAGGATTTCCGCCAACAAACCCCCTTGACAATCCACGCGTAATCGTGTGGCGAGCGGCGCTGTGCATAAAAGTCACGATTTATAATCGTTCGTGGCAAATAGTAAGCTTTTCCAACAGCTTGCAGCAAAATTGACGCGTCAGAAAACAACTTCGAACAGCGCTGCTTGCGAACCTGCGCGGCCGACCTTTGTTACTATTGCGCGCCTGCCTGTTACGAGGGCCACGATGCGTGGCAGCCCCCGCTCCGAAAATCGGTTTTGTCAGCCTCGGATGTCCCAAAGCGCTGGTGGACTCTGAGCGCATAATCTCCCAGCTTCGCGCCGAGGGGTATGCGCTGTCGGCAGACTACGCGGACGCCGATCTGGTGGTCGTCAATACCTGCGGGTTCATCGATGCGGCGGTGGAGGAGTCGCTGGACGCAATCGGTGAGGCGCTCCACGAGAACGGTCGTGTGATCGTGACGGGGTGTCTGGGTGTGCGCGACCGGCAGGTGCGCGACGCACATCCGCAAGTGCTGGCCGTCACCGGGCCGCACGCGTACGAACAGGTGATGCAGGCCGTGCACCGGCACGAGCCGCCCCCGCACGAGCCATTCACCAGTCTGCTGCCAGCGCAGGGCATCCGGCTAACCCCACGCCATTATGCTTATCTGAAGATCAGCGAAGGGTGTAACCACCGTTGCAGCTTCTGCATCATTCCCAGCATGCGTGGCGATCTTGTCAGCCGTCCCGTAGAGGACGTTTTGCGCGAGGCCGAGAACCTGGCCGCCGCCGGCGTGCAGGAACTGCTGGTTATCGCGCAGGACACCAGCGCCTACGGTGTCGACATCAAGTACCGCGGGGGATTCTGGCGGGGCCGGCCGGTGAAAAGCCGGCTTCGCGAGCTTGCCGCGGCACTGGGTGACCTGGGTATCTGGGTGCGGCTGCATTATGTGTATCCCTACCCGCATGTCGATGATGTGATCCCGTTAATGGCTGCGGGTAAGTTGTTGCCCTACCTTGATATGCCGCTGCAACACGGCAGTGCGCGGGTCCTCAAGGCGATGCGCCGTCCGGCAGCGACCGAGAAGGTGCTCGAGCGCATTGCCGCGTGGCGCAGGGAATGCCCGGATTTGACCTTGCGCAGTACGTTTATCGTAGGTTTTCCTGGCGAGAGCGAGGCGGAGTTCGAGGAACTGCTGGCCTTTCTGCACGAAGCGCAGCTGGACAGGGTGGGTTGTTTCCGTTATTCAGCGGTCCAGGGGGCGGTCGCCAACGAACTCCCGGGTGCCGTGCCCGAGGAAGTCAAGCACGAGCGCGAAGCACGGTTCATGGCGGTACAGGAGCAGATCAGCAGCGCGCGCCTGGCGCGCTACGTGGACCGCCAACTGCGGGTGCTGGTCGATGAGGTGGACGGCGACGTCGCGATTGCGCGTGGGCCGGGCGATGCGCCGGAGATTGACGGTGTAGTTTTCGTGCACGCGGCCGACGATGTTAGCAGCGGCGATTTTCTCGACGTCACGGTGACCGAGACCGAGGCACACGATATGCACGCCATTCGCCGGGCGGAGCCGCACTAGGCGGCGGACAATCAGGGGCGGCGCGCCGTCGCGGACAGCGCGCGGCGTGCCGTTCCGGGAAGCAGATGATGTTCAAACGTTTGTTTATCAAGTCTTTGGTGCTGCTGGTCATTTTTGTCGGCGGCGGCTACTACATTGCCTACACGAAGGGCCTGGACGTGACCGCCTTGACGTCCAAGCTGTTCCAGTTCGCCAGATTGGGCAATCTGGATCTGGAAACCCTGCGCATCGACTCCGAGCGGGTGGAAGACAACGTACGCGTACTGCAGGCTGGCAAGCAGCGAGTGTACAAATGGCAGGACCAGAGCGGTCAGTGGCACTACACGCAGATCCGACCACCGGCGGATGCCCGCGCGATCGAGTCCATGGACCTCGATCCCATGCAGAACGTGATCGTGGGCTTGAGACCCCCGCAGGCCGTCGATGAACCGCCCGAGGAAGAGCCGATCAAGCGCGCCGAACCCGAGCCCGAGCCCGAGCCCGAAGAGATAACCGCGGAAAATCCGTATTCGCCGGAAGCGATCAAAAAGTTGTTCGAGGACGCCAAAGGATTACAGGAGGCGCTCAGCAAGCGGTACGAGACCCAGGAGCAATTGCTGCAAGGACAGTAGAGACCCTGCCCCAGGAGAAGGGGAGTAAGAACCTAACCCCCAGCCTCTTCTCGGCGAGAGCGATGTACAAGATGCTGATTCTTTTCCCTTCTCCCCGGGGGGGAGAGGAGAGAAAGTCAAGCGTCGAAACGCGCAATCACATCGTTGAGGAAGCGGTAGCCGGTGGCTGTGGCTGACACCCGAGCGCCATCGGTCTGCAAAAGCCCTTCGTCACACAAGGCTTCGATCCGCGGTGCGACACGCGCGTAGGGTAGACCAGTGTGCTGGCAGAACGCATCCATCTCAAACCCTTCACTCAAGCGCAACGCGTTAAGCATGAACTCCTCGACC
>JAOTYY010000065.1 GCA_029861595.1 Gammaproteobacteria bacterium | reverse complement strand
GATCGCGCTCTATGTAGTAGCGCGTTTTTTCAAACTCCAACTGCGAAAACTGCTTGACGTCGTCGACGGTGTGCCGAGCTTTGTCCAGCCACTCGGCAAAGGTGAGGCGCACCGGTGAAGATTCGATGATTTCGCGTACCGCGTGCAGCAGTTCGCTGTAAGCGCCAACCGACCGGTGTTTGTCGTTATTTCCGTGGGGCATCACGATGGCAGCAGTATCAGTTTCGTACACTCAGCACAGGCGGCGTTGGATCCCTGTTGGCGGATTTCGCAGGCATGGCGGCGATCCGATTTCCGTCACGTTCCGGGCACTATACGGTATCATCTACGCTTTTCGCCAGCGATTGAAAACACTATGCAGGACTACGATCCGCAGCGCATCGAGAACGAAGCTCAGGCGTACTGGCACGATGCACAGACTTTCCGCGTGACCGAGGATCCGGATCGCGAGAAGTTCTATTGTCTATGCATGTTTCCCTACCCCAGCGGGCGCTTGCACATGGGGCACGTGCGCAACTACACCATCGGCGATGTGGTCAGCCGTTACCAGCGCATGCAGGGCAAGAACGTGCTGCAGCCCATGGGTTGGGACGCGTTC
The DNA here is from genome assembly GCA_029861595.1 of Gammaproteobacteria bacterium. Taxonomy (GTDB): domain Bacteria; phylum Pseudomonadota; class Gammaproteobacteria; order JAHELT01; family JAHELT01; genus JAHELT01. Next base: position 17,355 of record JAOTYY010000065.1, on the reverse strand, counting down.
GGCCTGCCCGCCGAGAATGCCGCGATTCAGAACAACGTCCCGCCGGCGCAATGGACCTACGAAAACATCCAATACATGAAACGCCAGCTGCGGCGGCTCGGCTTCGGCTACGACTGGTCACGGGAACTGGCGACATGCAAGCCGGACTACTACCGCTGGGAGCAGTGGTTCTTCACACGCCTGATGGAAAAGGGTCTCGCCTACAAGAAGATGGCCGTGGTCAACTGGGATCCCGTGGAGCAAACCGTGCTGGCCAACGAACAGGTGATCGACGGTCGCGGCTGGCGCTCCGGGGTGCCGGTGGAGCGCCGTGAAATTCCGCAGTGGTTCCTGAAAATCACCGATTACGCCGAGGAACTGCTTGACGGGGTGGACAAGCTCGATGGCTGGCCGGATTCGGTACGCACCATGCAACGCAACTGGATCGGCCGATCGGAAGGTGTGGAGATCGATTTCGCCATCCCCGGGGGCGAACCGCTGCGCGTGTACACGACGCGTCCGGATACGTTGTTCGGTGCCACCTATATGGCAGTAGCGGCGGAACATCCATTGGCCAAGCGGGCGGCGGAAAGCAATGCGGACATCGCCGAGTTCATTACGCAATGCAAGCATACCAACACCGCCGAAGCAGAACTGGAGCGCATGGAAAAACTGGGCATGCCGTTGGGCGTCGACGCAGTGAACCCGATCAACGGCGAGTCGATTCCCGTGTGGGTGGCAAATTTCGTGTTGATGGGTTACGGCACCGGCGCAATCATGTCGGTTCCCGGCCACGACCAGCGCGACTGGGAATTCGCCAAGAAGTACGGCCTCGAGATCCGGCCGGTGATCTTTCCCGTCGACGGCGGCGATCACGGAATCGAATCGGGCGCTTATTCCGACTACGGTGTTCTTGGTAACTCGGGTGAGTTCGACGGGATGGATTTCGCCCAGGCGTTCGATGCCATTGGCGACCGGTTGCAGGAACACGGACAGGGTGAGCGCAAAATCAATTATCGCCTGCGCGACTGGGGCGTTTCGCGGCAAAGGTACTGGGGCTGTCCGATTCCAGTAATCTACGATGCACAGCAGCAGCAGCACCCGGTGCCAGCGGCCGAACTACCAGTGACGCTTCCCGAGGATGTCGAGTTTCAAGGCGTGAAGTCGCCGATCAAAGACGATCCCGCGTTCGTGAATGTCGCGGTGCCGGGAACCGGGCAGGCAGGACAGCGCGAGACCGATACGTTCGATACGTTTTTCGAGTCGTCCTGGTACTACGCGCGCTTCTGCAGTCCGGACTCGGACGACGCTATGCTGGACGAGCGCGCGCGTTACTGGTTGCCGGTGGACCAGTACATCGGCGGAATTGAGCATGCAGTACTGCACCTGCTGTATGCGCGTTTTTTCCACAAATTGATGCGTGATGAGGGGCTGCTGGACAGCGACGAGCCTTTTACCAACCTTCTCACCCAGGGCATGGTGGTGGCCGAGACGTATTACCGCGAAGAGACCGGTAAGAGGATTTTCTACAACCATCATGACGTCGACGTGCAGCGCGACGAAAAAGGCTCGGTAACCGGCGCGCGCCTGCGCAGCGATGGCGATCCGGTGACCGTGGGCGGCATCGAGAAGATGTCGAAATCGAAAAACAACGGCGTCGATCCACAGGCCATGATCGATCAATACGGCGCGGACACCGTGCGGTTGTTCATGATGTTTGCATCGCCGCCCGACCAGATGCTGGAATGGAAAGACGCGGGCGTGGAAGGCGCCAACCGCTTTGTAAAACAGGTATGGCGGGTTGTGCACGAGCATATCGCGCTGGGCGGCGGCAGCGATCCCGGCGACGTTGAACTGGACGCCGCGGCGAAATCGTTGCGCCGCAAACTGCACGAAACCATCCGCAAAGTCAGCGACGACGTAGGGCGCCGCTACAAATTCAACACTGCCATTGCGGCAATAATGGAGCTGATGAACGAACTCGGCCGCTTCGAGCAGAATGCGCCGAGCCGCGTCGCCGTAGCGCGAGACGTAATCGACAATGTATTGCTCATGTTGTCGCCCATCGTGCCGCACGTCGCTCACACGTTGTGGAAGGCTTTGGGTCACCAGGAGGCGATCGTGGAATGCGCCTGGCCGCAAGTCGACGAAGCCGCACTGAAGCGCGAGACACTCGAGATCGTGGTTCAGGTCAACGGCAAGCTGCGCGGCCGGGTGACGGTTGCCGCCGGCTCCGACGAAGCGAACTACCAGGAGGCCGCGCTGGCAGACCGCAACGTGGCGAAACATACGGACGGTAAGACGATTCGCAAGGTCATTGTGGTGCCGGGAAAGCTGGTTAACGTCGTCGCCTCGTGAAGTCGATTCTGACCACGGTTTTTCTGGTCGCGATGTTGGCGGGCGCGGGTTGCGGGTTCCACTTACGTGGCCAGTATGACACTCTCGAGGCGCTGGCCGATACCTACTACGTGGAGGGAGATCCACGCAGCCAGATTGTCATCGGATTGAAGCGCAGCCTGCGCAGCAGCGAGACACAGATCGTCGCGCACAAGGACGAGGCTACCGCGATAGTCAGAGTGTTCGACGAAAGCACGGGACGGCGTGTATTGTCGGTGGACAGCGGCGGCGACGTAACCGAATACGAAGTCTACTACGCAGTCAGTTTTCAGCTCGCGTATCCAGGTGAAGACGCGATGCCCGCGCAAACTTTCCGTCTGACCAGAGACTACGTCTTCGACAGAGAGGGCGTGTTGGGCAGTGGTGAGGAAGAGCAGACGCTGCGCAGCGAAATGCGCCGCGATTTGGTGCGGCTGATCATGCAGCGTCTGCAATCTGCATAGTTCGACCTGGTCTGTTGGTCAAACTGGACCGAAACGTTCTGGCGTGAATCCAGTCCTGCAACCGGAATTTCTGCGTGCTTGCGCGGATATCGTGTTCGGTTATCCGCTGTGGCGATACCTGCTGCAGTCGCTTCGCTACTCGGGATAATCCCGCTGGCCTTTGCCGGTATACAACTGCCGCGGCCGACCGATGCGCAGCTCCGGGTCGACCATCATTTCCATCCAGTGGGCAATCCAGCCCACGGTCCGTGCCATGGCAAAAATAACCGTGAACATGTTCAACGGTATGCCCATCGCGCGCAGGATGATGCCGGAATAGAAATCGACGTTGGGATACAGGCGTTTTTCGATGAAGTAGTCGTCTTCCAGTGCGATTTGTTCGAGGCGTCTGGCGAGCTCGAACAGCGGCTGATTCTCGGCACCCAGCTCGTCGAGTAAATCGTTACACACCTGGCGGATGATCTTGGCGCGTGGATCGTAGTTCTTGTACACCCGGTGTCCGAAACCCATGAGACGAAAAGAATCATCCTTGTCTTTGGCGCGCGCGATATAGTCTTCCAGTGAGACACCCGAATTGAGCATTTCCTCGAGCATCTGGATCACCGCCTCGTTGGCGCCGCCATGCGCTGGCCCCCACAGGGACGCAATGCCCGCGGCAATGCTGGCAAACGGGTTGGCGCCGGAGCTGCTGGCCAGTCTGACCGTGGAAGTGCTGGCGTTCTGTTCGTGGTCGGCGTGCAGAATGAAAATGATTTCCAGGGCGCGCACGAATGTCGGATTCGGCTGATAGCCTTCCGCCGGCACGGCAAACATCATGCGCAGAAAATTCTCTACGTACCCCAATGCGTTCAGCGGATAGATAAACGGTTGACCGAGCGAGTACTTATAACTGTCGGCGGCAATGGTCGGCATTTTCGCGATCAGTCGAAATGCAGAAATTTCGCGATGTCTGGGATTGGTGATATCCAGGGAGTCGTGATAGAACGCGGACAGCGCGCCTATCGTGCTGACCAGAATGGCCATGGGGTGGGCGTCGTAACGAAAGCCCTCATAGAAGCGCCGCACGCCTTCGTTAACCATGGTGTGGTTGGAAATGATGTACTCGAACTCCTCTTTCTGGCGTTGATCGGGCAGCTCGCCATACAGCAGCAGGTAGCAGACTTCGAGATAGCTGCTTTTTTCCGCCAGCTGTTCAATCGGGTAACCCCGGTACAGCAGAATGCCCTCGTCGCCGTCGATGTAAGTGATTGCGCTGCTGCAACTGGCGGTGCAGACATAACCCGGATCGTAGGTGAAATAACCCAGGCCCTCATGCAAGCTACCGATATCGAAACAAGGGGCGCCGTGTGTACCCTCATGCAGCGCCAGCTGGACCTTGTTGCCGGTGGTGTCGTCGCTCACCGTGACGGTTTTTTCGCTCATCTAGCTGTCTCCTGAAGGCTTATTTTCGGGGTTATATGTCAATCGTGAGAACGCGCGACCCTGGGCTGCAAGGCGCCTGAACAGCGGGTTCAAGCGTCAGGCAAGGATACAGGAAGGCGTCCGGTGGCGCATCAATCATGCCTGACAGTTGTATCGGTGAACCCGGATAAGGGTTTAGTCTCATATATAAACCGTCATATTTTTCAATGAGTTGATGATTACTCATGCATGTTCTCCCGCACTGCCGATTGGCAGCGCGGGGCTGATTCGTTGCCAGCTCAGGAAAATTACTGTATATATTAACAGCACTGTATAAAGGACCAGCTTCCATGCAAACACTGACATCGCGGCAACAGGAAGTTCTCACCCAGATCCAGGACTACCTGCTGCGCAACGGCGTGCCGCCAACCCGCGCCGAACTGGCACAGGCGCTGGGCTTTCGTTCGGCTAATGCGGCCGAAGAACATTTGCGTGCGTTGGCACGCAAAGGCGCAATTGAGCTCATGCCCGGTGCTTCGCGCGGCATCCGCCTGCTCGTCGCAAGCGGGTTGCCGGTAGTGGGCCGGGTCGCGGCAGGTTCCCCAATACTTGCCGAGCAGCACATCGAGGAGCATGTTGCGCTGGATGCGGAAACCTTCCATCCGCGTGCGCACTATCTGTTGCGTGTGCGCGGTATGAGCATGCGCGAAGCCGGGATTCTGGATGGCGACCTGCTGGCCGTGCATCAGGCGCCACAGGCGCACAACGGGCAGATCGTGGTTGCGCGTCTCGAGGATGAAGTCACCGTAAAACGCTTTATCAAGAAAGGTCACGTGGTCGAGTTGCGGCCGGAAAATCCCGACTTCGAACCGCTGCACGTCGATTTGCGCGAGCAATCCCTGCATATCGAAGGCATAGCCGTGGGTGTGGTGCGCAAACATGTCGCTTGATGCTTTGCTGCAGAGTAACCGGCTGTGGCGCGCCGGTGAGCACAGTGCGCAAGTGCCGGCGTTGCCGACCGGTTATCGTGCCCTGGATGTGTTGTTGCCCGGCGGCGGCTGGCCGGACAGCGGTCTGGTGGAACTGCTGCCGGCGCGCTCCGGCATCGGCGAGTTGGGTTTGTTGATGCCCGCGCTTGCCAGGCTCAGTCGCGGGTCCCGCTGGATTGCCTGGGTGGCGCCGCCCTATCTGCCCTATGCCCCTGCTCTGGCTGCAGCGGGCATCGATCTTTCGCGGGTCTTGATGGTCTACCCGCGTGATTCACGGGACAGCTTGTGGGCGCTTGAGCAGGCGTTGCGAGCCGGTACCTGCGTAGCTGTTTTAGCCTGGCCGCAAACGCTGGATGCCCGCGCGATGCGGCGCCTGCAGCTGGCTGCTGAAGCGGGTAGCAGCGTGGGCTTTCTGTTCCGTAAAGATGCTGCACGACAACAACCGTCGGCGGTGCAACTGCGTTTGCAGCTGGATTGCCCGGCAAACGGGAAAAACCGTGCCACAGACACGCGCCGACTCTCCGTCGATATCCTGAAACGCCGCGGTGGCTGGCCGGTGGGGCCAGTTACCCTGGCCGTACGGCCAGCGGCGGAAACCGAATACCCGTCTATTTCAGTCGCTTGAACGCGCGGTCCCGTCAGTTCCATGTTGTGGCTTTGTTTACACCTGCCCTTGTTGCCTCTGGAGGTTTTTGTTCGTGGCGGCCAGGGCAGGCCGGCGGCGGTGGCGTGTAAAGACCGGGGGCGCGAGCGGGTATTAGTCTGCAATCGGGCGGCCGAGACGCTGGGTGTAAGCGCCGGCATGCGCATGAGCGCCGCTTTCGCATTGGCGCCGACACTTGAGTTGCACCCCCGCAGCGACGCGAAAGAGGCACGTGCACTCAACCGCCTGGCAGCATGGAGCGGGCAGTTCAGCGATTTTGTCAGCCTGCGTGCGCCGGATGCCGTGTTGTTGGAAATACGCGGTAGTCTGCGTTTGTTCGGTGGGCTGGACACGCTTCTGCGCGTGGTCGGGCAAGCAGCGGACGAGCTGGGGTTCAAAGTCAACAAGGGTGTGGCGCCGACGCCGCTGGCGGCTTGCCTGTTGGCCCGCACCGGCGGCGGCGTAGTCGTTGGCGAAGGCTGGAGACGGCAGCTGCAGAAAATCCCCAGCGCCCACCTGCAGCAATCGCAGGCCACGTTGAGCGCATTACGTGACATGGGTATCACGACGCTGGCCGGTTGCTTGCGCTTACCACGGAGCGGACTCGCAAAACGCTTCGGTCCTGAATTTTTGTGCTACCTCGATCGACTGCTGGGTAAAGCGGCTCATCCGCTGGCCCGCTTCGAAGCGCCTTTGCGTTATGCGGCGCACATCGCCTTGCCGGCCGAAACAGTATCGCTGGAAGCGTTGAGCTTTCCCCTTAAGCGACTGTTGCTTGAACTGTGCGGTATTCTCGCCGGGCGGGCGGCGGGCGTGCAGGAACTGGCAGTCGAGTTGCGGCATTCACGGGTTCCGGGCACTTCGCTGGCGATCAGCCTGGTGGCGCCTAACCGTGATGCCGAGCACCTGCTGATGCTGGTGCGAGAGCGGCTGGACAGGGTGTCATTACCGGCACCGGTACTCGAGGTTGGTCTGCGTGTTGACCGGTTCGAATCCCTGGCTGCCACCAGTGGCGATTTATTCGGCCGCAACGAGACCGCAGCGGGCGAAAGGTTTCTTGATCAGCTGCGCTCCCGGCTTGGTGCTGAGGCGGTCGACAGTGTCGCCTGTTACCCCGAACATCGGCCGGAACGTGCATGGTGTACCACCGAACCCGGCACGGAGAAAACAGCTGTTGTGATGCAGCACCCGGTGCGCCCGCTGTGGCTGTTACCGCGGCCTCAGCCATTGCCGACTCACCGGGGGGAGCCTTGCCACGAGGGCGCGCTGACACTGCTCGAGGGCCCGGAACGAATTGAAAGCGGCTGGTGGGACGGCGGCGATGTTACGCGCGACTATTTTGTTGCGTGCAATACCCGCGGAGCGCGTTACTGGGTATTTCAGGAATTGCGCCGGCGCGAATGGTTTCTGCATGGAATTTTCGCCTAGTGTTCTGTGCGACTGATTTGTACCGTTTCAGAGTCCCACACTGGCGTCAAGGCGAGGCGCCGTTCGCTGGCAATGGCATGTCCTTGTCAAGGACGGCAACGCCGCATTGGCGTCGGTGTGAGGCTTCCTGCGGGCGTGGCTACAAGCACCCATCCGCGTTGTTGCACCTCGTCGCAATAGCGACGGCTATTACTGTTCGGCGCGCCTAGCGGCTGAACGCTTATGTACGCGGTTGTGCAGTATGCAGATATTGCAGGAGCAAATATCTGTGGAGTTCACGCTGAAAATGGCACGAATCAGTCGGACAGGACACCAGCTGGGAGAAGTGTCTTGACCCTCTCGCTTCCCGGTTATGCGGAACTGCACGCCGTTTCGAATTTCACGTTTTTGCGTGGTGCCTCGCATCCCGAGGAACTGGTGCACCGCGCCGGAGCGCTGGGCTATGCCGCTTTGGCGTTGACCGACGAATGTTCTCTGGCTGGTGTGGTTCGTGCGCATGCGGCTGCCAAAGAATGTGGATTGAAGTTTATCGTCGGCAGCGAATTACGTTTGCAGGATGGTCTGCGTCTGGTCCTGCTGGCTACTAATCGTAATGGCTATGCGCATCTTTCTGCGCTGATCACGCAAGCGCGCCGAGCGGCCGGCAAAGGCGAATACCGGGCACAGCGCGAGATGCTGGCGCAAGGTTTGCCGGGTTGCCTGGCGCTGTGGTTGCCCGGAAGCCCGGCCGATATCGGTGACGGACGCTGGCTGGCTGACACGTTTGCTGGAAGTGTATGGATGGCAGTCGAGGCGTTGCATACTGGAATGGAGAGGCGGCGCCTGCCGGTGTTGACACGTCTGGCAGAGACGCTGCATATGCCTATGGTGGCTTGCGGTGACGTGCATATGCACCGCCGCGGACGGCGCGCGCTGCAGGATACGTTGACCGCTATTCGCGCCAAGACCACAGTCGCTGCGGCGGGTACTGCTTTACATGCTAATGGCGAGCGTCATCTACGCACTCGCGACAAACTCCTGAAATTGTACCCGGCGGAATTGCTTGCAGAGAGTGTGCTGATTGCCGGGCGCTGCAGTTTTTCGCTGGACGAACTGCGCTATGAGTACCCCGCCGAACTGGTGCCGGCTGGTAGAACACCGGCTGCCTGGCTGCGGCATTTAACCGAATCCGGTGCGCGCCAGCGTTGGCCGCAAGGCGTACCTGCCAAAGTGCGTGCGCAGGTAGAACACGAGCTTACGCTGATTGCCGAGCTGGACTACGAAACGTATTTTCTTACCGTTCACGACCTGGTGAGGTTTGCACGCGAGCGCGGCATTCTTTGTCAGGGTCGCGGCTCGGCGGCCAACTCGGCGGTTTGTTACTGCCTGGGCATTACCGAAGTGGATCCATCGCGCCTGGATCTTCTTTTCGAGCGTTTCGTGTCACGCGAGCGCAACGAACCCCCGGATATCGACGTTGATTTCGAGCACGCCAGGCGCGAGGAGGTCATCCAGTACATCTACGGCAAGTATGGCCGCGAGCGTGCAGCCCTTGCCGCCACGGTAATCACTTACCGTCTGCGCAGTGCAGTGCGCGATGTGGGCAAGGCTTTGGGACTGTCGCTGGAGCAGGTCGACCGGCTGGCGAAGAATCTCGCCTGGTGGGACGGCCGGCGGGTGGACGAGGCGCGTCTGCGCGAGGCCGGTCTGGACCCCGAAAGCCCGGTAGTTCAGCGTGTCGTTAAACTGGCTGCCGAACTCGCGGGCTTTCCGCGGCATCTGTCTCAACATGTCGGCGGCTTCGTGATCGCACGCGATCTGCTGTGCGAACTGGTGCCAATCGAGAATGCCGCCATGCCCGAGCGCACCGTGATTCAGTGGGACAAGGACGATCTCGATGCCTTGGGATTGCTGAAAGTGGATTGTCTGGCATTGGGCATGCTGACCGCGATTCACAAAGCGTTCGACATGTTGAGCGTTTTGCGTGATCGCAGCTACAGCATGGCGGATATCCCTGCGGAGGATCCGGATGTGTACGCCATGATTCAAAAGGCTGACACGGTTGGTGTTTTTCAGATCGAGTCGCGCGCGCAGATGTCCATGCTGCCGCGTTTGCGCCCGGAAAATTTTTACGATCTGGTGATCGAGGTGTCGATCGTGCGCCCTGGACCTATTCAGGGTGACATGGTGCATCCTTACCTGCGCCGCCGGCAGGGTCTGGAAGCAGTGGACTATCCCAGCGAGGAAGTGCGCGAAGTGCTCACGCGCACGCTGGGTGTGCCGATTTTTCAGGAACAGGTGATCAAGCTCGCAATGGTGGCCGCGGGGTTCAGCCCCGGGGAGGCCGATCGTCTGCGCCGCTCGATGGCCGCCTGGCGCCGCAGCGGCCAACTCGAGCAGTTCGAACGGCGGCTCGTCGAAGGCATGCAGAGGCGCGGCTATTCGACGGAGTTCGCACAGCGGATTTTCAACCAAATCCGCGGTTTTGGCGAATACGGTTTTCCCGAGTCGCATGCCGCCAGTTTCGCACTGCTGGTGTATGTTTCGGCGTGGTTGAAATGCCACGAACCAGCCACCTTTACCTGCGCCCTGCTGAACGCCCAGCCGATGGGCTTTTACTCGCCTTCGCAGCTGGTACAGGATGCTCGCAGGCATGGGGTCGAGGTGTTGCCGGTAGATGCGAACCAAAGCTTCTGGGAGAGCACACTGGAGCCGCGTGCCGAGTCACAGCCGGCACTGCGGCTGGGATTTGATCGCGTCAAAGGTTTTTCAGAGCAAGGCGGGCGGCGCTTGCTCGAGGCGCGTGCCCGCGGGCCGTTCAAAAGCACGCAGGATTTGCTGCAGCGCTGCCACCTCAGGCGCAATGATATGAACTCGCTGGCCAATGCTGACGCGTTGGCACGACTGGCCGGTGACCGGCATCAGGCACGCTGGCAACTGGCTGGGGTAGAGCCGGCGCTGCCCCTGTTTGCACAGTTCGATCAGCTGTCTGAAACCGCAGATCCGGTATCTTTACCCACTCCCAGTGAGGGTCAGCAGATCATTGCTGACTACACCCATCTCGGGATGACCTTACGGCGTCATCCACTGGCTTTGCTGCGCCCCGAATTCGCGCATATGCTCACTGCCGAGGCCTTGTGGCGTTTAAACGACGGTGCACGGGCGCAGGCCATCGGACTGGTTACCTGCCGCCAGCGGCCGGGGACCGCTAGCGGCGTTATCTTTTTGACCCTGGAAGACGAAACCGGCGTGATAAACGTGGTTGTATGGAACCGCGTTGCGGAGCGCTACCGGCGTCAACTGCTGGGTGCCAGTCTGCTGGGTGTGAGTGGACATGTGCAGCGCGAAGGCGATGTGCTGCATTTGATAGCGCGGCGTTTGCACGACTACACCGCTAAACTGGGCGGCCTGACCACCGCTTCGCGGAACTTTCATTGATCCGTTTTCTCTCTTTTTTTACCGTCCTCTGGGAGAACGCCCCTCATTTATCTTCAACCGACCAGGGTACCGGACAAGCGCTCGCCATGCTCGGCCAACGAATCAATCCGGGTCATGCATATGCGATTCGTCAGGGACTCACCCTGCGCCGCATCGGTCACAACCCGTAACATATTCGGCGTGTACCCGCTGAATCGCCGTTTGCCGCCGTCCAGCAACTCGCCATCGCCCTCCCATAGAACTGGTAACTCGCGGCCCACGTAAGCTGCGAGCGTTTCGCGCTTATGGCGAGCAGCAAGCACATGCAGTTCACTGCTGCGTTGCTTCTTTATGCGTTTGTCTAACTGCCCGGGTAATGTGGTGGCTTTAGTGCCGGTGCGCGGCGAATAGGTGAAGACGTGGATGTGTCCGAAGCGTAGTCGCTCGGCGAAGTGCAGAGTCTCCCGCCATTCACTGTCTGATTCGCCGGGGAAGCCAACGATAATATCCGTGGTGACGTTGAAGTCCGCCACCACGCGACGCGCTTCGCTGATTAACATCTTGAAGTCGTCGGTCTTGCACCGGCGGGACATGCGGCGCAATACCGAATCGCTGCCGCTTTGCATGGGCAGGTGCAAATGTGGCATTAAACGTGGATTTTCGAATAAATGGAAAAACGTCGCCGGCAGATCCCAGGGTTCCACCGACGCAAGACGCAGCCGCGGCAGGTCAGTGTCGGCGAGAACAGCCTGAACCAGGCCCGCAAGATCACTGTCAGTGTCGCTTCCATAGCCACCGACGTGCACGCCGGTAAGCACTACTTCATGCACACCCTGGAGCGTTAAGCAATTGATTTCATTGACGATATCAGCGATTCCCCGGCTGCGTTCGTCACCCCGGGCCAGTGTCACGATGCAGTAAGTACACCGATACCGGCAACCGTCCTGAATTTTCACGAAAGCGCGTTGCCGGCCGCGCGCAAACAGCGCAGCCTCGCCGGGTTGCGCCGCGGCGATGGAGAGTGCGGACGGTGCCAGTTCACGCTCGACGCGTTGCACCAGCTGTTCCTTGCCCGCGTTATTGACTACCAGGTCGACACCGAGTTCCGTTGCCACACGGGCGTTCTCGAGCGTTGCATAGCAGCCGGTCATAACCAGCTTCGCCATGCGGTTTTCGCGGTGCAGTCTACGCACCTGCTGGCGGGACTTGCGTGCCGCCTCACCGGTGACCGCGCAACTGTTGAACACCATGAGATCCGCGTATTGCGGCGCACTTGCAATGCTGTGTCCGTTACGCTGGAATTCGGCCGCCCAGGATTCGATTTCCGCCTCGTTGAGGCGGCAGCCTATTGCTTTGAGGTAAACCTGCATAAGGTTGCGGATTCTAACGCAAAGTTACTTCGGAGCCAGCGCTGCACGCGCACCGGCGAATCGTTGCCGGCTCAGCTGCGCGCAGACTTTTGCGATGATACCTTCGGCGCCCGGCAATCCGTTTTTCAGACAGTTGAGGAGATAGCGAATGACTTATGCGACGGTGATTACGGCGTCTGAGCTGGAACAGCACATTGCGCGTCCGGACTGGGTCGTATTCGACTGCCGGTTCAACCTGGCCGACCCCCAGGCCGGGCAAAGCGCCTACCAGGCAGGGCATCTGCCAGGTGCCCGCTATGCGCATCTGGATAATGACTTGTCGAGCCCTGTGGGCTCGCAAACAGGCCGCCATCCGTTGCCGGAGCCGGCTGCGCTCGCGGTATGGCTGGGGGCATGCGGTGTCGAGCCGGACTCGCAGGTAGTCGCTTACGATGCCCAGGGGAGTGCGATCGCGTCGCGGCTGTGGTGGCTGTTACGCTGGCTGGGGCACGAAGCGGTTGCGGTGCTCGACGGCGGTTTCCAGGCGTGGTGCGATGCGGGTTACGCGCTGCAAACCGAAGTGCCAGCTGCACGGGATACGGGAGCGTATCCCTTGGCGGTGAATAATGAGATGTCAATCGGCGCCGAAGAACTCGCGAAAAAGTTGGCTGAAAAACGGGTGCGCCTTCTGGATGCAAGAGCGCCGGTAAGATTTCGCGGCGACAAGGAGCCGCTGGACAAGGTGGCGGGACATGTTCCGGGCGCGGTCAACCACAGTTTCAGCGACGACATGGACGATACCGGAAAGTACCTGGCCGCGGCCGAATTGCGCGCACACCTGGCGTCGGTTGTCGAGCCATTCAGCCCTGCGGAGACTGTCTGCATGTGCGGATCGGGGGTCACAGCCTGCCATACGCTGCTGGCGATGGAGATCGCCGGTTTAAGCGGCGCGCGACTGTACGCGGGCTCCTGGAGCGAATGGATTACCGATCCCCAGCGTCCCGTGGCCACTGGCGAATGACCTTGTTCGTTGCTCGAATATATGCCCTCGTCCTCGATGGGAGCGAGGGACCGCATTATCAGAGCTGTAATTCAGGGAGGTTAAGCGTGAACCCCGCCTATGTGGGTTAAAAAACCGCACCGAGTGAGCTGCTGCACAGTCTGTCTTGCCGTATTGTGGTTTTCGCAGACGACCGCGCTGCGGGCCGAATGGTTCAATGACGAACGCACTCTGATGGGTACGCAGGTGCGCATCGAACTGTGGGCGGACAATGCGCTGCAAGCGCGTCCGGCTATCTCCGCAGCGCTCGCGGAAATTGCGCGCATCGATGCGGCAATGAGTGTGTACCGCGACGACAGCGAAGTGTCACAACTCAACCAGCACGCCGCCAAGGCTCCGGTACGGATAAGTGCCGAGCTGTTCGAATTGCTGGAGCGCGCGATCGGTGTTTTCGAGCTTACGGAGGGAGCTTTCGATATCACTTACGCCGCGGCTGGTGTGTTGTACGATTTTCGCGATGCCCAACGACCCGACGAGCAGGCGTTGGGTCAGGCACTGCAGAGCGTGGGGTCACAACGGTTGCTCCTGGACCACGGGTCGCGCAGCGTGTTTTTCTCACAGCCGGGTGTGCGAATAGATCTCGGCGGCATTGCCAAGGGCTATGCGGTGGAACGTGCAACCGCGGCGTTACAGCGGCGTGGTATACACCACGCACTGATAACTGCTGGAGGAGATTCGCGCTTTCTTGGCGATCGCAGGGGACGCCCCTGGCGGATTGGAATTCGCGATCCACGCAATCTGGAACGCAGTGCCGCCTTGCTGTCGATAGCCGACGAGGCTATATCCACGTCAGGTGACTACGAGCGGTTTTTTGTCGAGGACGGTATCCGCTATCACCACATCCTGGATCCCACTACCGGGCGTTCCTCGCAAGCTGTAACCAGCGTCAGCGTTATCGGACCCGACGCTACGATCACCGACGCACTGGCAACAGGATTGTTTGTGCTGGGCGTCACAAAAGGAAAAAATACGCTGAAAAAATTTCCCGCCTATGACGCGATTTTTATCGACCGTCAGGGCTCTTTACACGTCTCGAAAAACGTCTCGAAACTGTCGGATTAGTTAACAGAATACTCCTCACGCGCAGCTACGCGTGATTCAGTTCACAAACTCGTAAATCGGCAACTACCCCACCTGACACTTTTTGTGGGCGCCATCGCATTTACCATCGCTTGACTTCCGCACACTCCGCAACCAGTTCGGATTGCCTTGTGTTTTTTAGGCGTAATTTCCGCGACAGACCTGGAACTGCAATAACGCGGGGTCAGGTGAAAAGCAGCGTGAAGGGTGATGCATTATGAAAACAGTCGTCGCATTGACATCGCTTCTTGCCTCGCTGGTTCTGGTCGGGTGTAGTCCCGGCCAGCCCGGTGGCGGCAGCGGAGGAAGCGGTGGATTTGAAGTAACCGGCTACGCGGCTCCATTGACCGACAGCGAATACAACAGTCTGACGGCGGAGCAGCAATACCAGGTTCTTAACAAACTACTCGGGACCATCTACAAGGGCATGCCCGTGGATGAGTTTTTTAACGTCTCGGCGGGATTGACCAATCCTCAGGTTCAGTTCACCGATGGCCTTCGCAATATCCGCACCGCATTGCGCACGGACATGGATGCGTCAGCTCGCGCCGCCATAGACGCTTCGATTGTCGGTTTGGATGCTGAAGGCAACGAAAATACCCAGTTGGCTATCTACACCTTCGACGAAGATCGTCCGCGTTCGTTGCCACTTGCGCGAATAGTCGAGTATCCGGTCAGCCGCGATGCATACGTCGAATGGATGGCTTACTTCATGGCGAACACCATCCTTTTCTCGCCGGCGCTGGAGTATGAGACCACTGACATAGTCAACGTGCAAAACGTTTACCGCCGTCTGGCCATCGGTATCCAGAACGATCTGACGGTTCGCCAGCTCGTGGCCCAACAGCTACCGACGCTCGATCGCTGGCGCGTATCGCGGTCCCCGCAGAATCACGCCCTGGAGGCATATGAGCTTTACCTGGGGCTGTTTGACACGGAGGAGGATTCGCGTGAGGGCGGCATCGCCTGCGGCGATCTGTACCTGACGGACGAAGACGAAGGTTACCTTCTGGCTCGCACCGATTTTCCCAACACGACGCCACAATATATTCTCGACGATACTTTTGAAATCACCACTTGCGACGATTTTCACGCCGTGATTGCCGGGCATCCGCTGGTGATACCGCGCGTTACGGAAGTAATCATCAATTATATGATGGACGGACGAACGATTACCGACCGTTTGAACATGGTCGAGTCGATCGTCGGCAGCGGGGCAGAGACCTTCGAAGAGATTATCACGGCGATTCTCTTTTCGCGTGAATATCTGATGAATACCGAACGCCCGGAGTCCTATGAAGAATCCTTTATGGCACTGCTCAGCACGTTGAAATGGGACGTTCGCCACAATCGCGATCAGGTCGACGATCAAATCTTCGACCGTCTGACCAGCAACCCGAACAATACCATCTATCTTGGCCATATGGGCTGGCACAGTATGGACTTGAAAATCGGCCGGACACCGTTTGTGCCGATGGACGCTTTGAGTTTTTCGAACTACCACAAGGCAATTCGGGAAGAGCTGCTGCGGGAGCACGAGGCTTATCGAGGCGCCATGGTAACTGTCAACATGGAAGACTCGAACGGCAATATCAATGGTGTGGACATGGTCGCTGAAGGTCTGATTTTCGGTGATGATGGGAACGGTGGCGTCGAAACGCTGCAATACATCGCGGATCTCTCCCCGCAAGAATACGTTGATTTACTGTTCTTGACCGGGTTGGCGCGCCGCGCTACCTCCGTCGAGATGACCGATCTGATCGATTATCTCGATAACGTCGTAGACCATCTCGTTGTGAGCAATGGAAACCTCGAGGTTCGCGACGGTCGGCATGACGACATCGCGCAGGAAGTCATGGACTACTTGTCCCGACTTCCCGAGTTCTACTACGTCAAGACCGTAAACTGAGAGATTCGAGCTATGAAACGTCGTACCTTTATTAAATCGACGATGGGAGCGGGAGCCGCGGCTTTTCTTCCGTCGTTGACAATGCAGTCGTTATTAAACCCCGCTTATGCGGTACCGGCTTACAACGAACTGAATTTCGCAGCCCCCGCGGTCATGCCGCAAGTCATCAACGTTTTCTTGTATGGCGGCGCCTCGGAGCTTGCCGGTAACCTGACCAATATCGTCGACATCGATGCGAATTCCCAGAATCCGTATCCGAATACCCTGGTCGATCGTGCCAACGCTGCGCCCGGCGCCGGGGTCACTGCCAACGGCTTCTGGCAGGCGGCTGGCGGCGACGCAATGGAATTCATGGTGACCGGCAGCGATGGGGTTAATACCGTCGCTCCGTACATGAGCATTTACCGCACGATCATGAAGCGCAAGAATACGTCTCGTTCGCACCGCGACAATATCTTCATGGGTCAGAAAGGCAGCCTCGACATCGATAACACGCCAGGTATGGGGACGCGCCTCGCCACGATGATGTACCTGAATCGCTCGTCGATTCAGGCCAACACCTTGACTGCCGAGGGCGTTACTATCCCGAGCGTGGAAACGATGCTGTTTCCTTTCATTTCGTTCGAAGGCGAAACTACGTTGTTTGCGGCCGATCCGATGAACGCCCTGCCGTTACGCATGCGCGGTTTGACGCTCGACGAGGCCTTCAACAATCCCTACACGCGTAACGAAGATGGCAACGGCGCCATGCTGGACGCAATCGTCGACAAGATGACCGCGACCTACGCGAACTCGCGATTTCAGAAAGCCATTAACGGTTTCTCGCTCCGCCAGGAACTCGAGACGCGCATCGGCAACTTGCAGAATGCATCCCAGCAGACTCTGCCGACCAACGGAGTAAACGGAGTCGTATTCGATGCCGCCGACCTGAACGACGATATCAACAACAACACGCTCACCTACCCAAACACCGGATTCGGCAATCGTATGCGCGCGGCCGTTACTCTGGCCATTGAGAATCCGACCTCGGTATTTATCGCTCTAGGCACCGACGGTCTCGGTGGCTGGGACGACCATAACAACGGTTTCGACAGATATCCTGGACGCATGACCGATCTGCACAACACGTTGAGGGCTGCCGCGAAGCACATCAACTACTCCGGGACCCAGACGGGTGTAACGCAGACACCAGGTGGCGTGGTGCGTACCACCGACAATATCATCATCAACGTCTACGGCGACTTCGGTCGATTGGTGAACCGCAACAACTCCAACGGTTGG
>JAOTYY010000066.1 GCA_029861595.1 Gammaproteobacteria bacterium | reverse complement strand
CGGAAACTTGGCCGCAGAGTTGATCACCCAGCCACTGAGCGGCATGGCAAGCATCAGTGCGTACAGCGTCAAATGAGAGAAACGCGCGAGAAAACGTTCCCATGACGAAGTCGCTGGCAGCCCCGGCCGGCGGTCCAAGAAATGCAGGGACAAGCGCACCACCGCCAAAGCCAGCACCAGTATTCCAATGGACTTGTGCCAGAAGAACAGCGAAACCTTGAACGGTGACACGGGCCACTCCCTGGCCGTCCAGCCCAGCACCATCAGTCCTGCAATGAGCAGCGCCATACCCCAGTGAAGCCACTGAGCAATGGCGCCCCATTCGGTATCAGTACTGCGCAAATTCATCGCACATGTCCGCGCCTGGCTCGATTCGTCTTGATTGTCCGGAGTTTAACGCGATTCATTTGCCATGGCAGCCGCAGACCGGGCTCTTGTCGCCATCGAGGGCGCGTAAAGCGAACTCGGACTCGTCTGCAAAGCCCGACCGCAACAAACAGCACGATGGCCGCTGCGAAGCGAGTTGATTTCATCACGTGCGGCTGCCGAACGCGCTGTCGACGTAAGATCGAAACTGTTCTGCATTCATGTAGCCGACCACGTGGTGTTGGCGATTCTCTTCGCCGTCTGCGCCGAAAAACAGGATGGCGGGTGGGTCAAAAAGGCGCAGCGCCTTCAACAACTCCTGGTCTCTTGTATCGTTGGCGGAGTGCCGGTAACCACCAGCCGTATAATCTTGCGTCGTACTTTCTTGATGCTCGTCGTACACGGACTCCGTGCTCGGGAGTTTGCAACGGACTTCACGATAGTGTCTATGGCCTGGCGCGGCCAAGTTACGACGCATTACGGTTTTGTGAGAAGTTCGTATAGATTGCCAACGGGTGTTTCGTGCCTGCCACGCTGCGCGACTGTACGGAACGCTGCCCGTATTCAGTAGATACCCGCGGAGTGCTGCAATGCGCGGACGTATTCGATTATCGCCGCTGCATCCTCGGGCGCTACGTCGGGAACAGGCGGCATGTTCCCGAACGGCCAGTGATGCGCTTCCACGCCCTGGCTTATCGCGCGACGAAACGCACTGTCGCGATGGTGACCGCGCGCATACAGATTATCTACGAGTGGCGATCCCTGCTGCGTGCCCGCTGCATCTTTCCCGTGGCATGCTGCACAGAGTGCATGTCGGAGGCGATGATCGTATCGCTGCCGGGAAATGCGTAGATACCCCACTGTCTCAGGAACGCCGAGCGGAACTTCTCTTACTGATTGATGCTCAGGGTCTTTTCCTGCAGGCGAACCTAGATGCGAAGGCGGCGTGTTGCGCCGCCTTCGCTGGATGCGCTGATGCGCGATTGACTACTTCTTACCGTTTTTGGCAGATCCCGCGCCGAACTCTTTCAGCACGTACAGGCCGCCGTTGCGGTCGGAGCCGTAAATCCACGGCGAGTTCGTCTCCTTGTACACGCCCCAGAAATCGTTGGCCAGCCCGTCATTCGTCGAGTTGTCGAGGAAGCGGGCTCTCTCGACGGGGTGGTACGGATCGGTCACGTCGAGCACCAGCATGCCGTCCCAGTACCACGACACGTAGGCGAACGTCTTGTTGCCCTTCGACTCGACCACGACGTTGTGCACCGAATAGGTGCCGTCCGCGCGACAGTTGGCACCAGGTGCCGTGGACGCACTGCACTCGGTGTCAAAGGTCGAGGCGAGGACCGGATTTGTCGGGTCACTGTAGTCCCAGATACGCAGACCGGACCAAGGCGTGGACGCCTGGTTGTTGGCAAGTACCATTGCGGCGGCACCGGCGGCGGCTACCGTCTGGGATTTTTCGTCGAATTCGCAGGCGCCGCGACGGACAACGGCGATATCCCCAGGTGACAGGGGATTCTCCAGCACATCGCCTTGCGTCAAACCGCAGGCACGACCGACCCACACCAAATTGCCGGAGATGGTGCCGGTGTCGGCAAACGTCGGCGAACCGGCGGCGGTAGCTAACTCGACGGCGGCGAAGGTCGGTCCGCCGTCGACCACGACGCTCGTCCCATCGGTCGAGCCGGTGAGACCAGTTTGATTGGCTTCGAAGAAATCGCCATCGTCGGTGGAGATCGCGGTAGCGGGTATTGTCGGATCTCCCGGCGTCGCGGTGCCGTCCAAGGTCAAATTGCTCGGCGGAATCAAGCCCTCCCAGGCACTGAAGTCCTCTTCGCCTTCGACGACGATGGTGCCGTCTTCGCTCGGCCAGACCGAGTGGCTGTTCACCTCACCGTCGAGTGAGCCGTTGACGGGATCGATCGCGACTGAAACCACTTGGGGATCCGCTGGATCAGAGATGTCCAGCAGCACCAAGCCGGCGTCCCAGTTGGCCAGGTAGGCCATGGTCCCGTCGGCACTGATCGTGGCATCGTGGAGGAACTTGTTCTGAGAAGCTCCAAAGCCAGAGAAAAGATCGAGCAATGCGTTCAGCGTGATTGTGCCACCTGGATCTGTCGCTAGCGTGAGATCGCTGTAGTCATCGATTTCAGCGGGTAAACCCGGCACCAGTTGCTCCGCTCCCCAGCCACTTACCAAAACAGGACTACCGGGATCTGTAATATCGTAAATGCGGAAGTTGTCGAAGGCACCCTCGGAGGTTGCCGCAACGTAGTCTTTGGTACCCTGCGTGAATAACCACAGGTTGTGCACACCGACGTCGTCGAGCGAACCTGGCGCGAAAAATAGCGGCGAGATCGTGTTGAGGTCACTCTCGTTGATCGTCACAGTCGCTAGATGTGTCGGATTCGCTGGGTCGTCGACGTTGAAGATCTCGAAACCTCCGACCCCGCTCGGTCCACAGACCTCGTTCGAGTGCACGAGCACGTCACCGGAATTCATGCCAGCGACGCGCACGTCATTGGAACGGCTGCCAATGGGAGACTGGATAACGGTGACAAACGACGGGTTGTTCTTGTTGTGCACGTCCCACACCCAGACGCCCGCTTCGGGATCGCCGCCGCACGGACTGTTGAAGGTGCCCGTATAAGCGTAGCCGTTATGTGCCCATACGTCGGTGGTGGCATCAGCAACGTTGCGTATGCCCCGTCCCGCGGTCGCCAGATTCTTGGTGACTTTGGCGGTGGGTCCGCCGCTGACGACGTTAGCGGTCGCGGCGTCATGCGCGATCATCGCCGCGCTTGGGTCCGTGCGCACAAGATCGCCAGCAATGGCGTCGTCGTGGTCCGGGTCGCCGGTAATGCCGCTTGCGCCGACCGACGCCGCGACAAAAAAGCTCAGGGTTGCAATCTTTACCGATTGCAGTGTTCGTTGGATTTGCATCCGTCTAACTCCTTTGGTTCATGGATAAAACGCAGTTTGTTGATAAACGGTTGGTTATCTGCGTGTTCGTAGCATTCAGAGCTTTCTGGCTGGACGAAAGGTCCGTTCAGATGTGCCTTCGGCCAGCAGAAATCGTGCAGATGGACCCCAGCCGGCGTGTGACTCGGCATCGATCCGCGCCGACGTGGAGGTGGCGACCAGGCCCGTGGCCGCCTGGGTCGACAGGCTCCAAGCTCATGCCGGCGCCGGCAGCTTGGCTGCGACGCCCGATCCAGGTTCGAAATTCAAATGTAGTCCTCCGACTTTGGTGTTTACCCGCACCGTCAGCCCGTTATGGGACGCACGGCGATGAGTGCTCGCGACGTTGCGTTCAAGTCGCAAGCTGTTTGTAAACGATGACGGACGGACTTGTGATCTCAGCTGCAGTACAGCAGTGGGCCCTGATTCAGGGGTGAGATCTAAGCAAAAAAACTTTATTTATAATAGTTGTCTGAAAGTCGACCTATCATAACAGTACGGCCGACGTCGGAATCTTAGCGAATTGACGGCCCGTTACAAACTCGGATGCGTGCACTGTGACGGACGTCACGATTTTCCGGCACTGCCGCACTCCACTCGGTAGGTCTGTTGAAATCCGTGTGCGTTAATCCTCGAGGTCGCAGCCAGTTGACCGGAATCGTTCATCGCCTGGCTGGCCAATCGTAAACTCCGTAGTGGCCCCAGAGTCAAAGCAAATACCCTACTGTTCCCCCGTGCTGGCGTTATTCTCAGCCACTGCATTGCGGTTTGCGCCGGGTGGATCGGTGCCCTGTGTGGGTTGTGGTGCCACTTTACAGAAGCCCTGCGGGGCAACCCCGAGCGCGGCGTTGAACTTGCTGGACAGGTTCTGAAAAGCCACCAGTGCGGTCAACTCGATGACGGCCTCTTCCTCGAAATGCTCGCGCAGTCGGGCGTGTAACTCGGGCGTCGTGCCTTGCTGAGAGTGAGTCATCGCTTCCGCCCAGGCGAGCGCCGCCTTTTCCCGGTCGGAGAAAAGCGCACTCGCTTCGAATGTCGCAAGCTCGGCAAGCTTTGCTTCGGTGGCGCCGCGTCGCAGCACGGTGGCGGAGTTGATGTCCACGCAGAATGCGCACCAGTTGATCTGCGATACGCGGACCGTCACGAGCGAGCGTAACTCCGGTTCCAGGGGAGAACTCCGCCGGTCGAGCGCGCCGTACAGCAGCGCGAGCGCCGCGAACACCTTCGGTGTCCGCCCCCACAGGCGCGCCGGCTCCAGCACCGCACCGTAACGGCGCCGCTGGTTCCAGAAGAACAACCGCACGTACCACGGGAAG
This sequence comes from Gammaproteobacteria bacterium, assembly GCA_029861595.1. Lineage (GTDB taxonomy): Bacteria > Pseudomonadota > Gammaproteobacteria > JAHELT01 > JAHELT01 > JAHELT01. The sequence goes on along the minus strand of JAOTYY010000066.1, from coordinate 13,310 downwards.
CGCTGGTTCGGCGGCGTTACCGGGAATGACATGGTAATTCCTCGAAGCGAGTTGCGCCGACGTCAATGGGGCGAGCAATACCTTTAGCGCTGGGCCACCACCATCTGGTGGCCGATGCCGCCAATAGCTCGTCCCGGGCCGTTGCGGTTCAATGGGTGTGGCCCACTGGGGAGCCACGTTGTTTCAGGCTGTGTGGATGGCGCAGACTCAGCGCATCAGCCGCATCTAGCGTGACCTCGACGAAATCGCTGCCGGTTGCCACGTGGCAGGCGTTGCAGCTATCGATGGTCTGCTGCAGCGCGTGTTGAAACTTCTTCGCGTTACCGTGCTCGATCGCGCTTTCCAGTGCTGCGTAGCTCGCTGCCATCATCCCCTGCATCAATGTGCCGTTTTTCGCGTCAGCCGCTGTCGCCAGGCCGGTAATGCGCTGGATCTCTGCGAGCTCGTGCGACGCCACCGCCCAGTCGCCCACCTCGCCCGCGCGGTGCATCACGTGGAAGCGCTCGGCGACATTGGGCATGAATGAGGCGAAGGTGTGGCGTGCCTCGAGTTGCTCGATGCGAGTCTGTAGGGCTTCGATCTGGCGTTGCAATTCGCTGACCGTGGGCGCATCGCTGTCCGCCAGCGCGGCGCTCATCAGTGCGATGACTACGGGTGCCGCCAGTGTTGCACTCATTCGTATTTTCATGACCTGATCCTCGTCGTCGTGAAAAATTCAATTGCGCGAAAAGACTCCGCGCGCTTACTTGTCCGGGTCGCGTTCGAACCTTGCTCTGGTAGAAGGGGCGTGTTCCGTCTGCCACCCGGGTCGGCCTCGAACTTGTCCAGGCAATCATCGCGAGCAGAAGCGGTAGAGCTGCACCTTGGTGCAGTAGTGCCGCAGTTTGCCGCCAGGATCGCACTCTATCTGATTTATCACGCGTACACGTTCTTTACGGAAGTCTTGATCATGCATCCCTGATGCTGTGCTATGCGGCGGCGACTATCCGCGCGATACACTAAGGGAGGTTTTCGAGCATTTTTGTTGCGGTTTGCCCGATCTCGTTATCCAGGCCCATCTGGGCCGCGGTAGTAAGCGCAGTGCGAGCTTGCTCGGTGTTGCCGAGTTGGCTGTTCACAAATCCAAGTGTCAGCCAAATTCTTTGATGCGTCGGATCCACCGCGACACCTTCATTTAACTTGCGAAGGGCTTCAGTTGATCTGCCGAGATAGTGCAGCGTAAGCCCCAAATTGTTATAGGTATCCACGTTGTTAGGGTCGAAAACCAACAGCTGTACATACGAGTCCGCCGCCCTGTCGTACTGCTTGTTCGCGAAAAAATCGTCGGCCTGACGTGATATTTCAATTGGATCTTCGATAGTCGGCCGGCTGAACGTTGGCGAATCAGCCTGCGCCCGGTTCGGTTGCCTGATACCGTCCAGCGATATCAGTGAGGGTTCGCGTATCATGGTCAGGCCAGCAGTAACGTCAGCTGAGTCATGGATGTAGTAATAGCGCGTGACGGCGAAGACCGCCATCCCAAAGACGACTTGGAACACCGTCATTGGAATCCAGAATTTAGCTCCGCGTATCATAATAATTGCCTATTCCTACCGATTTTCGCGGTCCTGGATACGTAAGCATCCATCACTCTGGCAAACTGCAGGTGGCGAGTTTTAGTGCGACCGGCCAGTTCAATCCCACGTTTCGACTGGTAGCGGTCGCGTTTCGCGTGTAAGGGGGAGCTTAACAGGTAAAGCGGGTTCCGAACCGGCTGGTTAAGAATATCGGCTGCGCGTTAATGCGCAGGCTTTCCGCCTGTCGGAGACGCGCGACGATCTGATGTCGCTGGCGGTTCATCCGACCGACAACAAGGTGTTGTTTGCCAGCGGCCATCCGCCGCGAGGAGGCAATCTGGGGCTGATCGAGTCCCGGGACGGTGGGCAGACGTGGCAGCAGGTTTACCAGGGCGGCGATCGCGCTGTGGATTTCCACGCACTGACTGTCAGCCCGGCAGATCCTAAGCTAATGTACGGCCAGTTCGATACCATTCGTGCGAGCACCGATGGCGGGCGTACGTGGACCAAACATCCTCGCGTGCCCGGCAACGTCTACTCGCTTGCTGCATCCGCCTGGGATCCGAACATCGTCTACGCTGCCACCCAGGCGGGATTGTTGCTGAGCGACGACGGAGGGCGGCGTTGGCAGACCTTGAGCGAACGGCCTAATCCGGCGACCATGGTTTACGCCACCGCTGGCGGCACCTTGTACGCCTTTGTCATGGGCCAGGGGCTCTTGCAGGCCCAGGAAGGCAATGCCACCTGGCAGGTCGTCTACAATCAGTTCGGCGAGCAGGTGCTGCTGCAGTTTGCCGTCGACCCCAACGAGCTGTGGCGCCTGTACGCCCTGAATCAGTTCGGCCGGCTGCTTGCCGGGAATGTCACGGACTGCGCGGCGTCGGCGAAACCCACAGCGACCAGACGCTTTACAAGCAGCGATACGTGCGTGCGCCGGCCCTCGACGATTCCATGTACGCCTGGCACCATACGGACGACGATCTGGTAAAAACCATTCTCGAGGGCTCATCGCGCGAATCATGTATGCGCGGCTTCAAGGGTGTGCTGCAGGAGAACCAAGCGCGCGAGAACGTGGCTTACCTGAAGAGCCTGTGGGGCACACGTGCACTCGCCTGCCAGGGGCCGTTGCATATGGACAGAGAATGTCTAGCGCGCAACTGAGCGAATGTATTGAGGACTTGATCGCCTCGCGGTGGTAAATGTTGAACTCGGTTGTGTCAGAACGGTTCATTGCTAACAGGCCTTCCCGCCGTTGGGCCGTCATCAAGCGTTTGGGCCAGGTAACGCTGATCGGGTCGCTGGCGTACGTTGCTGGTGCGGTGACCATTGGCGTTGCTGAGATACGTGCCGACGTCGAAGCATTGCGTAACCTGCTGCGTACGACCGGGTGGTATGGACCACGAGCATCCCTATCACTGCGATGAACAATCCTAACCAAGCGGTGGCTGACAGGCTGCGCGAGGCCGCGGATCTGCTGGCATTGCAGGGCGCCGATCCGTTTCGCGTCGATGCTTATCGTCACGCCGCCGATACTGTCGCGAGGCTGCCGCGCGACATTTGTCAGCTCACCGAGACCGAGGGTCTGGCGGGCCTGATTTCGCTGCCGCACATCGGCCGTGGCATCGCTGCGGCCATTGCCGAAATGGTTGCAACCGGTCGCTGGGCACGCCTGGATAGATTACGCGGCGAACTCGATCCGGAGCAGCTCCTGCAGAGCGTGCCGGGCATCGGCCCGGTGTTGGCGGCACAGTTTCACGACACGTTACACATAGACAGCCTGGAAGCGCTTGAAGTGGCCGCCCACGACGGCAGGTTGGAAGGCTTGCCCGGCATCGGCCGGCGCCGCGTCGCCGCTCTGCAAGCCTCACTCGCCGCGATGCTGGGACGAACGCGTACCCCGCGTCAGCCCGGCATCGTCGCACCGTCAGTGGAGGCACTGCTGGAGGTGGACGGCGAGTATCGAAAACTGGCGGAGCGTGGACAGTTGCCGACCATCGCGCCGCGCCGCTTCAATCCCGAGGGCAAATCGTGGCTGCCGGTATTGCACACCGAGCACGGTGACTGGCACTTCACCGCGCTGTTCTCGAATACCGCACGCGCCCACAAGCTGGGACGTACCCGGGACTGGGTGGTGATCTACTACTACGATCACTCTCACCGCGAGGATCAGTGCACCGTGGTTACCGAAACCCGGGGCGCGCTTCGCGGTCAACGCGTCGTGCGCGGTCGCGAGGAGGAATGCGGCGAGTTCCGCGCCCGCGTGGGTCAAGCGAGCGCGAAGCTCACCACCCGGGGCTCGACCAGGCGTTCGAAATCGTCGTAAGCGAGCTGGATCAGTTCGCGGTGCGAGCCGGCATTGAATGCGATCTGTGCGTCTTTACTCAGGTACTCTTCCACATAGACGGGCATGTCGTACAGATTACCGAACGGTGGCATCGCGCCCACCTCTACGCCGGGGAAAAGTCCCTGGAACTGATTCTCGCTGGCGAACTCGGCCCTGCCGGCACCCGCTGCACCGCGAAGCAAGTCCAGATCGACTTTATCCGGAGCCCGCAGTACTGCCATAGCCATCTGATCATCGAGCAACACCATCACCGTCTTCGCCATGTCGTTTCCGGCTATGTGAGCCGATTCGGCGGACTGCTGGGCCGTGTAAGCAATCGAGTGCTGGATAGTGACGTACTTGACCTTATTGTCATCGAGAAACTTCTTGAGTGTATTGACTGGCATCGTTCGCTGCGCCCATGGCAACTGGATTCATTGATTATGCTAGGCCATCGAACCAATGCCTGGATGATCCGCGTCATGCGCGCCCCAGATCGAAGTTCAGTCGCCAGAGTGGGCCTGGATGACGATTACTTCGTAACGTCCATCGGGTCCGATGTACCAGGAGGCGAGGCCGCTCACGATGCTGACGATTATCGACCCGAAGACAGCGGCAAAGAAACCCGCCACCGTAAACCCGGCGAGCATGGCAGCCACCAGGCCGAACATCGCAGCGTTCACGACAAACAGGAACAGTCCCAGCGACAACACCGTAATCGGCAGAGTCAGCAGTACGATGACCGGACGTACTACGGCGTTGACGAATCCGTACAACAGAGCAGCCAGCAGCAAGGTGCCGTAGCCGGTGATCTGGACGCCAGGCAGCAGCGCGGATGCGAGCCAAATTCCGCCGGCGGTAACCAGCATTCGAATGAGAATTCCGCGCATTACGACATTCGGCCCACGCAAACGCGGCTGTCGATGTGGATTAACGCGGGTGTGCTGATACCGGCGTTACCAATGCGCACGTGACAAAACCCGGCTGCTCTGATTGTGGAATCGGCAGCCATTGCATTCTTCGTGTGGGCACCTGAGTTGTCAGTCCGCGCCGAGTTCGAATCGATTACTCGGCAATGTCCCGGCGCATGCGCTCATACTCCGTGTGATCGATTTCGCCGCGTGCATAACGTTCGCGAAGAATGTCCATCGCCGATTTGGCCGCTGGCGGTGGATTCACCGATCCGCCTGACAACCATCGCACCAGTACAACAATGACGAAAACAATGACGCCCCAGAATACCACCATGTGCAACACGCCAAGCCCGATCCAACCCATGCCCCAGCCGCCGGTGTGTTCCCACATCATTCAATACCCTCCAGCCGTCAGTTTGCAGAACCCGCATTCGGCAGCCCGATCCGGCAAATCAATCAATACAACCCTTCTGCTTGCTGCACCCAGCGTACGAACGGGATGATCTGCTGCGCGTCCGCCTGCGTCGCACCCGGGACGGGCGCCATGTCGCCGAAATTCCAATGATGCTGTTGCGTACCTTGCAGAATGGCTCGATAGAACGATCGATCGCCGTGATGCGATGGTTTGTAGTAGCCGTGCAGCAGCGGCGGTCCCTGGTCCGTGCCGCGCAGCCACTTACCATGGCATTCGGCGCACATGGCGGTGTACTTCTGCTGCCCGAGTCCGTACTTGAAGGGTACCTGTTCGAGCGTGGTGATCTTCGCTGTGTCGCTGGCCGCGAACCCGATCGGTGCGCTGGACAACAACACGGCGGCCATCAGGGTGCCGGCAAATCCGAGCGATTGCATAGTGCTCATGCGTGAAAAATCCTTCTCTTAAACGCGCGCTGTTCTCAGGCGCAAGGCGTTACTGATCACGGAAATGGAACTTGCACTCATTGCCGCTGCGGCCAGCATCGGTGACAACAGCAAACCGATAAACGGATACAGTACACCTGCCGCGACAGGCACGCCGAGCGCGTTGTAGAAAAACGCAAAAAACAGGTTCTGACGGATGTTGCGCATGGTGGCGCGGCTCAAACGCCGCGCGCGCACGATACCGCGCAGATCGCCTTTCACCAGCGTGACGCCAGCGCTCTGCATCGCTACGTCAGTTCCTGTACCCATGGCGATGCCGACGTGCGCTTGCGCCAGTGCCGGCGCATCATTGATCCCGTCTCCCGCCATTGCGACCACATGGCCGGCGGCCTGCAGTTTTTTCACTGCGTCCGCCTTCTGGTCGGGGAACACCTCGGCCACCACTTCGTCGATCCCGAGCTTGGCAGCAACCGTTCGCGCAGTCGCCTGATTGTCGCCGGTGAGCATTACGATCCGCAGCCCCTCGTCATGTAACTGGCGGATGGCGTCCGGGGTAGTTTCCTTTATCGGATCGGCGACTCCGAGCAAGCCTGCCAGTTTGCCGTCCACTGCGGCGTACATGACAGTCTGCCCTCGGCTGCGCATGCTTGCCGCGAACTCTTGCATCGTCGTCGCGATCCCGTGGGATTCGAGCCATGCGGAATTGCCGACCAGTACGCTGCGTCCGTCGACGGTGCCGGAAACGCCTTGTCCGGTAACGGAGTCGAAGTCGGTCACTTTGAGGAGATCTACGCCGCGCGTTTCCGCACCGCGCACAATTGCCGCAGCCAGAGGATGTTCGCTGGCCCGTTCGACACTTGCCGCGAGTGCCAGCAGGTTGTCCTCGTGGAAGTCGTCGGCAGCGAGTTCAACCAGATCCGGATACCCTTCGGTCAGCGTACCCGTTTTGTCGACCACAAGCGTGTCGACATCACGTAACAATTCGATGGCCTGGGCGTCTTTGAACAACACACCCAGTCCCGCACCCTTGCCCGTTGCGACCATGATCGACATCGGCGTGGCGAGACCCAGCGCGCACGGGCAAGCAATGATCAATACCGCGACAGCATTGATAATCGCGTGCGCCATACGCGGTTCGGGACCGACGCTTGCCCAGATAACGAACGCGAGGGCGGCACATGCCACGACTGCCGGCACGAAATACCCGGCGACCGCGTCGGCAAGTTTCTGAATGGGGGCGCGACTGCGCTGCGCCTCGGCCACCATGGCCACGATGTGCGCCAGCAGCGTCTCGCTTCCGACCCGTTCGGCGCGCATCACCAGCGACCCGGTACCGTTTACCGTGCCGCCGATCAGGGTATCGTCCCCGCGTTTTTCCACCGGGACCGGTTCACCGGTGACCATGGACTCGTCCACGTTACTGGTTCCTTCGAGAACCGTGCCGTCCACCGGTACTTTTTCGCCGGGACGCACGCGTAACCGGTCGCCTGCCTGCACCGCATCCAGCGCCACGTCCGTCTCGCTGCCGTCTTCGTTCAGTTTGCGTGCGGTGCTCGGCACAAGCCCAAGCAGGGCCTTGATCGCCGCGCCGGTGCGGGCGCGCGCGCGCAGTTCCAGCACCTGACCCAGCAGAATCAGCGTTACGATAACTGCAGCTGCTTCGAAATAAACCGCTACCTCGCCGGTTGCGGTGCGGAACGAATCCGGAAACAAGCCAGGCGCCAGGGTGGCGACGGTGCTGTAAGCATAAGCGACGCTCACCCCGAGCCCGATCAGCGTGAACATGTTGAGGCTGCGATTACGAACCGATTGCACCGCGCGCACGTAGAACGGCCAGGCAGACCACAGGCAGACCGGTGTCGCCAGCCCCAGTTCGAGCAGTGCACGAACACCGGGCGAGAACATGTGGGAAACGGGTGCGCCCGGCAGCATGTCGCCCATCGCAATGCCCAGCAGCGGCATCGACAGGGCGGCGGCGAACCAGAAACGGCGCGTCATATCGCGCAACTCGGGATTGTCTTCTTCCTCGACCGTCACGGTGCGCGGCTCCAGCGCCATGCCGCACTTGGGGCAGGCGCCGGGACTGTCCTGCACAACCTCCGGATGCATCGGGCAGACGTATTCGGTGCGCGAAATCGGCAACAGCGGTGCTTCGGGCTCCAGCGCCATGCCGCACTTGGGACAGCTGCCGGGCACATCCTGGCGGACTTCCGGGTCCATCGGGCAGGTGTAAACGGCGCCCGCCGCGACCGGTTCCTCGGGCACCGCCTCGGTGGGGTTCAAATAACGTTCCGGCGTTTTGCGAAACTTCGTTGCACAGCCATCGCAACAGAAGCGGAACGTTTCGCCCTGGTACTCGACCGTGGGCGCGTCGGGGCGCGTCACCTGCATGCCGCAAACGGGATCGTGCGCAACCTCAGTGGCGGTTGCGGGCGCTGTTTGATGAGTTTCTTCAGTTTCCACGAGTGAGCCTTGTGTGAATCGAGCAGCAACGCTACGTCATTGGCAATCGCCGTTGCCAGCAAGCCTCAACCTTAAACCCTGTAGTCGCTACAGGGTCAATGGTGGTGCATGCCATTGCGCTTCTCGTTCGGATGCCCTCGGCAACCGGCACTTAACCCGTCTACGACTTCACGAAACTCCTCAGCGATGAGTCGGTGCTGTGCCGAACGGGCAGCCTGGACAAAGAAGGATGGGTGTCGGTGCTGCGTGCTTCGGGGATGAAGGATAGGGACATGCGCCGTTGGCATGCGCAGTGTGAACACCTCAACTCCGAAGCTCACCGAAACTTCCTGGAGTCACTGGGTATAGCGGATGACGAGGTGGGGAGATCCGCGCGCGGGCGCGCAGTTATCGATGAACCCGGTACTGGTTGCTCCACACTGAGCAAAGATTGACAGTAAAATCGAGGCTCTGAGCGGAGCCCAGCAGAGAACGCCATGCCAGACTCAACGCTGCTTCTGTTTCTTGCGACTTCTTTGTTGATCATCGTCTCGCCGGGCCAGGATATGGTGTTGGTCATATCGCGATCCATAGCGCAAGGTAGGCAGGCAGGTGTAATCACCGCTGCTGGAGTAAGTGTCGGACTGCTGGGTCATACGGTCCTCGCGGCGTTGGGCTTGGGGGCTGTCCTGCAAGCATCCGAATTGGTGTTCAAGATTATGAAGTACCTGGGCGCCGCTTACCTTGTATATCTGGGTATAAAGGCATTCAAAGCTCCTGCCGTCGAATTTGGCAGGCCGGGACGGCCGTCAGGCAGCCTGCGAGTGCTGTTTTATCAGGGTGCAATTTCAAATCTGAGTAATCCCAAGATAGCCGTTTTCTATTTCGCCTTTCTGCCGCAGTTCGTCACATCGGGAAATAGCTATCCAACCCAGACACTGCTCGCGCTTGGTGCTGCTTTTGCATTGATCACGTTCACAATCAAAGCGCCAATTGGATATTCGGCAGGGGCGCTGTCGGGCTGGTTTCGGAGCAGGCCACGCGTGCAGGTGTGGTTGAACCGAATCAGCGGGACCGTACTCGTCGGCCTGGGCCTGCGGCTGGCAGTGCAAAGCCAACCTGGAAACTAAGCATAGAGACCTGGTGGCAGCCAATCCACGGCCTGGAGCCGCGAATGATGTTTAATACGGAAAACCACGATGGAATCACGCTCGTCGATGACAGGTTGGTTCGAAAGCGGCTTGCGCCGCATCATGACGAGGGTGCCGTGATTACGTTACTTCCAGGGAGGCGGAGCACCCCACTTGTTCCAGCTGGTGGTCTCCGACGTCGGCAGTCGCCGCGTGGGACCGAAGTTCCCTCTCGGATAGCCCAGTGGAATACAGCAGTGGAAACCGGCGTCGGCAGGAACATCGAACATCTCGTATACGCGGTCCATGACGTCGGCGTGCAGCGTCGTCAGAACCGAGCCGATACCCAGGGCCCGTGCCGCAAGCAGCAGGTTTTGAACGGCCGGAAAAACTGACGATGCGTCGTCCAGGCGTCCCACCGTAAAGGCAAGGACGACGGCGGGTGCGTCGACCATTTCGTCGGCGAGCAACGCCGGCATTGCGTAAACCGAACCTTCGGGTATATCGGCCTTGCCTTTCCAGCCGTAGTCGTCGCGGCGCTTCGCCCACCATGCTTCGTGATAGAGCTTGCCGAAAGCCTGAATCGCGTCGCGGTCGCGAATCACCAGAAATCGTGCCGGCTGGGTGTTACCGCCATTTGGTGCCTTGGATGCCGCGTCGAGTATCGTTTTCAAGTCCGCATCGTCGATCGGCTTGTCGTGCCGCAGGCGCCTGATGGCCCGCTGGGTAAACATTGCCTCGCCGATCGGCATAGTCAGATCGGCCGGAGTATCGATGTAAGTCATCTCCATGTTCCGTCTCCCGCCGGCACACTAGTGGTTGTGGTCGTGACCTGTCGCGTGCGGCATTCCGTAGCCGCGCAGCCGGTCGTAGATATGCACCTGACGGCCGGTCAGCAATGCCTTCTGTTTGAGGTGGGCGGACAGATGGACATAGCGCAATTCGGCTTCCAGTCCGCCGATTTCCGTGAGCAGTTCGCGCAGCGATGACTCGTCGATGGACTCGTTCGCGAATTGCTGATCGAGTTCGCTTTCTTTTTCCACCAGCCGCTTTCCCAGAGCAACGGCTTCGGCATTCATTGCAGCAAATATCAGTTGCGACTTGTCGGTCTGCCGGCTGGTGAGTTCCAGCTCTCCCGCCAGATCCAGCACATGCCGTGGCCCGGGGTAGTGATTCAATTCGGCTGCTTTCGCATACCCCAGACCTCTGCCATTCAAGTAGTCGTCGATCTGTTGCGGCGACAGCGCTTTGATAGCGCGTGTTTGCTGGCCCCGGTAAGGGGACTCGACTTTAGACGGCTCGCCGACGGAGGCGGCACCGGCAACGCTTCGCAGCACTAGACCGGAAGCAGCAACGGCCAGTGCCGCAAGTACAGAGACGTAGAAAGCTCGCATGAACAGGTGCCCAAAAGGTCCGCAACAGCCGAGCATAGTAAGTTTCGCCACGTCCGGCCAGTATGAACGGGATCGTGCAGCGTAAAGAGCTGCTGCAGATGGAGTTCGCCTGCGGGTATGCGAGCACACTTTCCCCGATGATCGAGCGTTCCTGATCGGACTAGCGTCTGTTGCGGTACAGAGACTGGGGCGTGGTGTCGCCCTGCAGGCGGCGCATCGATTTGTCCAGCATCAGCTCGAGCTGCCTTTTCGAAAGACCGAGTTCCCGCGATTTATTCCTCATGCTGATCTCGGCGAGGAGCAACTCATCGAGCTCGCCCAAATGGAGCTGTTCGCGATCCGCTTTGAGCATCAGGCGCGCGCATCGATCGATCGCGATCTGCAATTGCATCTCGTGTCTGGAATAACCTTTCAGCTCTGGAGCACGTGCGGTCACGGTGTCATCGCCTGCCAAGATTGAATTCCACCGGGCTCGCCCGTGGTACGTTGCGCCAGCCGGACCTATATGGAATCGGTATCCTCACACGCCGCTACGCCAGTTCCAGTGCGCCCCGTTTACAGCGCAGTGTCCTGCCGTCAAGGTCCGCTGCCCGGCGTTGCTGAGGGATCACGAGAGGAATCTCGTGGAGCGTGGTCACCAGGCTTGTTTGCAGCGTATCCTCCGGCAGATCCTCCATTGGACACGCACTGACTTGCCAGCCGGGCTCGTCCAGCAGGCCGGAGGTTCCCCACACGAACAGCAATGTGTCCCGTTCGGGTTTCAATTTTTTCATGATGAAGCGCAAAGCGGCAGACTTGACGATGATTCTGATGGGCGGCGATTTCAGGATCGGTTGCTGGTCTGTTACATGGTGCATCGCTGCGCCTCCTTGGTGCCAAGCGTGTTGCACGCCCATTCGTCAGACGGACTGTGTCGTATCGTAACCACTTGATTGTTCATAGTATTGTGCGGCACGCGTGAAATCACCGTAGTTCAGCGTCGAACCCAACCGGGTGAATCACAAGCCCATTTTCAAACAGTCCGGCGGGTGAAAGTTAAACGTGAGTCACACTTTTGATGAAAAAAACTGCCGCGGAACTTTTTCCGTCCACCTCTTCGGTTGACGGTGAACCGGCGAACGCGGGTAGAGGGATTGCGTGTGAACGATCGCGATGTGATTGCCACCAGGGCGGCTGATAGTGGTGTTGTACGGACGTAAAATACTACACTTTCGAGTAACGCCGTTACTGCCGCAGCAGGCCCGCACGGATAACAGGAGACTGACGTTGGTTACCCCAGGATTTCTAGCCTTTCATCCGGATCCAAAAAAACCGGACCAGGCGTTGCCGCAAAACGCGTGTGATTCGCATTGTCACGTGTTCGGGCCGGGCGCGGTTTTTCCTTATGCGCCGGGCAGCACCTACGTTCCCGTGGATGCGCCGAAAGAAACACTGTTTCAACGTCACAGGCACCTCGGCATTTCGCGCGCCGTTATCGTGCAGGCCAGCTGCCATGGCACCGACAATGCAGCCATGCTCGATGCTTTGCGCACCGCGGGCAGCGCGTACCGCGGCATAGTCGTAGTTGCCGACGATGTCGATGAGAACGAGCTCACCGGGATGCATGCTTGCGGTGTACGTGGCGTGCGCTTCAACTTTGTCAAACGTCTGGGCGGCGGCAAACCGCTGGCAGTGTACCGCACGATTCTTGCGAGGATAAAGCCGCTCGGTTGGCATATCGTGGTGTACTTCGATGCGGAGGACCTGGAGGAGCTGGCGAATTTCCTGCGCGAAGTCGAAGTCCCGGTGGTTGTCGACCACATGGGGCGTGTGCCGGTCGAGCAGGGCACCGATTCAAAACCTTACAGGCTTCTGCAGAAATTGCTGATCGACGACGACAAGTTCTGGGTGAAGATCAGCTGTCCCGAGCGTCTGTCGCGTGCGGGACCACCGTACGCGGATGTCGATCCGGTTGCGCGCGGGTTCCTCGAGTCCGTGCCGGAGCGCGTGCTCTGGGGCACGGACTGGCCGCATCCGAATATGAAATCCCACATGCCGGACGATGGCGCACTGGTCGACCGTATCATGACGATCTGCGATACCGAGACGTTGCGCCAGCAAGTGCTGGTGGACAATCCCACGCGCCTGTACTGGGCGGACTAGGAGAATACGAAGATGATGAAACCCGTGGCAGTTCGCAACATCGAACGGGCGGACCGCAAGACGATCGATCGACTGGGGGAACTGGGCGTGGCCACCGTGCACGAGGCACAGGGCCGGGTGGGTTTGTTGAAACCCTATATGCGGCCAATCTATCCGCGCGCGCGCATCGCGGGCAGTGCCGTCACCATGCTGACGCAACCGGGCGACAACTGGATGGTGCATGTCGCCATCGAGCTGTGTCAGCCGGGCGATGTGCTGGTGGTCGCCTGTACCGCGGACAATACCGACGGCATGTTCGGCGATCTGCTGGCGACCTCGGCGGAGTCCCGCGGCGTGATAGGCCTGGTCACCGATACCGGGGTGCGTGACGTGCGTGATCTCGAAGCGATGGGATTCCCGGTGTGGGCCCGAGCTGTCTCCGCAAAAGGCACGGTGAAGGAAACCCTGGGCTGCGTCAATGTCCCCGTCGTGTGTGCCGGTCAGCTGGTCAATCCCGGCGATGTGATTGTGGCGGATGATGATGGGGTGGTCGTCGTCGAACGCGAGTCGGT
>JAOTYY010000275.1 GCA_029861595.1 Gammaproteobacteria bacterium | reverse complement strand
AGCGGGGTTCCGACACTCAAGGGCGCGCCGGTGATGGCCACCGATTTACGTGCCTCGGCGAGCCTGATTCTCGCGGGTCTGGTGGCCGAGGGCGAAACCGTGGTCGATCGTATTTATCACATCGATCGCGGCTACGAATGCATCGAAGAGAAGCTCGCACAGCTGGGTGCCGACATCCGGCGTGTCCCCGCTTGAGCGCGAAGCGCCACAAATTGACGGTGGCCGTCAGCAAAGGGCGCATCTTCGATGAATGCTTGCCGCTGCTGTCCAAGCTGAAGGCGGCGCCGGTCGCGCACCCCGATGACAGCCGGCGCCTGGTGTTGGCTACCGAGGATGCCGATCTGCGCCTGCTCATCGTGCGCGCGGCCGATGTACCGACGTATGTGCAGTACGGAGCAGCTGACCTTGGCGTGGCCGGCAAGGACGTGTTGCTGGAACACGGTGGCGAAGGTCTTTATGAACCCCTGGATTTGCGCATCGCCCGATGCACCATGGCCCTGGCGGTGCTTGGCGGCACCGGGCTGCCGGAGGGGCGACTGCGCGTGGCGACCAAATACGTGCGTTGCACGCGCCGTTATTTCGCGGCGCGCGGACGGCAGGTGGAAACGATTAAACTCTACGGATCGATGGAACTGGCTCCGAGCGTGGGCCTGGCGGACGCAATCGTCGATCTGGTTGATACGGGTGACACGCTGCGCGCCAACGGTCTGGAGATCGTGGAATCGATGTACGACATCAGTTCCAGGCTGGTGGTCAACAAAGCGGCAATGAAAATGAAGCATGAACGGGTAAATGATGTGCTGCGGCGTTGTACGCACGCGCTGCAAGTGGAAGCACGCGAATGAAATACGAAACAGACGATTTACGTATCCGCGAATTGAAAGAGTTGCGCGCACCGCGGGCGCTGCTTGGCGAATACCCGCTCTCCGAACGCGCTTCGCAGACCGTGCACGAGGCACGCTGCGACATTCACAACATCCTGCATGGCGAGGACCGCCGTTTGCTGGTGGTGGTCGGCCCGTGCTCGATTCACGACGTTGACGCTGCCCGAGAGTACGCCGGACGGCTGGCGCCCCTGGCGTTGGAACTGCGCGACCAGTTGCTGATCGTGATGCGTGTGTATTTCGAGAAACCGCGCACCACGGTCGGCTGGAAGGGTTTGATCAACGACCCGCGGCTGGACGACAGCTTTGAGATCAACGAGGGTCTGCGGCTGGCCCGGCACCTGCTGGCCGATCTGGCCGACCTGGGGTTGCCTGCGGGTACCGAATACCTGGACCTGATCAGTCCGCAATACGTTGCCGATCTGATCGCCTGGGGCGCGATCGGCGCACGCACCACCGAAAGCCAGTCACACCGTGAACTGGCGAGCGGCTTGTCCTGCCCGGTAGGCTTCAAGAACGCCACCGACGGCACCTTGCAGGTGGCGGTGGATGCGATCGTTTCGGCGGCGCATTCTCATCACTTTCTGTCCGTGACCAAAGCCGGGCGCTCGGCCATTTTCGCCACCACCGGAAATGCCGACTGCCACGTGATCCTGCGCGGTGGCAAAACGCCGAACTACGACGCTGCCGGCGTGGATGACGTGGCCGCGCTGCTGGAGAAGTCGGGCCTGCCGGTGCGGGTCATGATCGATGCCAGCCATGCTAACAGCCGCAAGAAGCCGGCGCGGCAACTGGATGTGTGCCGCTACGTCGCAGACCAGGTCGCACGCGGCGACGAGCGAATTTTCGGCTTGATGCTGGAAAGTCATTTGCTGGCGGGCCGCCAGGACATCGAGAACCTGCCGCTGGTGTACGGGCAGAGCGTGACCGACGCGTGCATCGACTGGCAGGACACCGAATTGATGCTTCGACTCCTAGCGGAGGCAGCCGCCACGCGCCGCACTGCGGCAGCGCGCAGTGGCGTCGTTGCCAGCGTCAGTGTCTGACTGCCTCAACTTTCTCGATACCGCCGCCGCGGATTTCGAGGCGCGGTTTGCCACGCTGGTGGACTACGACGAGGCCATCGATCCGCAGATCGACAGCACTGTCGCGGGAATACTCGCTGACGTGCGTGCGCGCGGAGACGCGGCGCTAATAGAATACACGCAACGCTTCGACGGCCTGGCGTGCAGCAGTGCATCGGACCTGGAATTGTCGGCCGAGCGGATCACTGGCGCTGCGCAATCGCTGACTGCGGCGCAGACCGAGGCGCTGCAGCATGCCGCGCAGCGATTACGCCGCTATGCCGAACACCAGAAACTCACCGACTGGTCGATCAGCGAGTCCAACGGCACGGAATTGGGGCAGCGGGTGTCCGCACTGGAGCGTGTTGGATTGTATGTGCCGGGCGGCAAGGCCGCGTACCCGTCGAGCGTATTGATGAACGCTATTCCGGCCAAGGTCGCGGGCGTCGCGGAACTCGTCATGGTCGTACCGACGCCTCACGGTACGGTAAACGATCTGGTGCTGGCCGCCGCCCTGATCGCCGGGGTAGACCGGGTGTTCACCATCGGTGGTGCACAGGCCGTTGCGGCGCTGGCCTACGGGACCGAGACGGTTCCAGCGGTAGACAAGATCGTGGGACCGGGCAATGCATATGTTGCGGCGGCGAAGCGCCAGGTGTTCGGCAAGGTGGGTATCGATATGCTCGCCGGTCCCTCGGAGATTCTGATCGTCGCCGACGGCTCCAGCGAGCCGCAGTGGATGGCCATGGACTTGTTCTCGCAGGCTGAACATGACGAGGATGCGCAGGCGATTCTGCTGTGCCCCGACCGCGATTACCTGAACCGCGTCGCTGATTGTGTGCGAAGCCTGCTTGGGGAGATGCCACGCCGTGAAATCATCGAGGCTTCGCTGGCCCGGCGCGGCGCGCTGATCAAGGTCGCCGACTTGCACGAAGCAATAGCCATCGTCAATCGGATTGCACCGGAGCACCTGGAGTTGTCGGTTGCCGAACCGCGACCGTTGCTCGAGCTTGTGAAACACGCCGGTGCAATTTTTCTGGGCGCCTACAGCGCGGAAGCTCTGGGGGACTATTGCGCCGGACCAAACCATGTACTGCCTACCGCCGGTACCGCGCGGTTCTCATCACCGCTGGGTGTGTACGACTTCCAGAAGCGCAGCAGCATAATCGACTGTTCCGCAGAGGGGGCCCGGGAACTGGCGAACACCGCAGCCGAGTTGGCGCGCGGCGAAGGCCTGCTTGCGCACGCGCGTTCGGCCGAATTTCGCGGCAGCGATGAACGCTGAGGATCGCCGTTCACGGGTCGCGCAGTGGTTGCGGCCGGCGTTACTGGCGCAGCATGCGTATCCGGTAACGCCCGCCGAGGGGCTGATTAAGCTCGATGCGATGGAAAACCCCTACCCGTGGCCCGCCGCGTTGATCGACGAGTGGTTACAGTGTCTGCGGCAGGTGCCGGTAAACCGCTATCCAGACGCCGCCTGCGCGGCGGTCAAGAACGCGTTGCGCGCGGCGTGGAACGTGCCGCACGAGTTGAGCATGATACTGGGCAACGGCTCCGATGAGCTGATTCAGTTACTGGCAATTGCCTTCAGTGGCGCGCAACGCACGATGCTTGCCCCGGATCCCAGTTTCGTCCTGTACCGCATGGCCGCCGAAGCGCTGGACATGCACTACGTGAGCGTGCCGCTCGCCGATGATTTCGCGCTAGACGTCGAGGCCATGCTGGCGGCGATCGAGCGCAGGAAACCGGCGCTGGTATTTGTCGCTTACCCGAACAACCCCACCGGCAATCTGTTCGACGAGGCGGACATTCGCGAGATCGTGCAGGCGGCGCCCGGCTTGGTGGTTCTGGACGAGGCCTACTATCCGTTCGCCGGGAAATCGTTTCTCGAGGAAATAGACAACTATCCGAACCTAGTCGTACTGCGCACGCTGTCGAAAATGGGGTTTGCCGGGTTGCGGCTCGGTGTGCTGCTCGCGCACCCGGAATGGGGCTCGGAATTCGAAAAACTGCGCCTGCCGTACAATATCAGCAGCTTGACGCAAACCACCGTCGAATTTGCGCTGCGCCACCTGCGGGTTTTCGACGAGCAGGCGGCGGCGATTCGTGATGCACGCGAGCAACTGCGCGCTGCGCTCGGCGAACTGCCAGGCCTGCAGGTATATGCGAGCGCGGCAAACTTCCTGCTCGTTCGTACGCCGCCGGCGCTGGGCGACCTGCACGCCGGGCTTCGCGAGCAGGGCGTTCTGGTCAAGAATCTGCACGGCATGTATCGGACGACGCCGAACTGCCTGCGCATTTCAGTGGGCACGGCGGACGAAAACGCCGCGCTGGTCACAGCGATACACAATCTGCTGTCTGCCGCTTGAAGCGTGCTACATAAGAGCTAGCGTATCGTCTGCGGTAACGGCCGTTGCGTCAGCGTCACCCGCGTCGCGAAGGGCTCGCGTTCGCGCAGACCCTCGACGACTACTTCGCTGCCCGGTGTGCCCATGGTCGTCAAGGTCAGCAGCGTGCGCGAATCGATTATCTTCTGTTCATCCACTTCGGTGATCACATCGCCGGCACGAATGCCGGCGCGCTCCGCAGGACCGCGTTCGATTACCCCGGTTACCACCACGCCCCGCAGCGGCAGGTCGAGTTCCCGGCGCAGTGCCGGACTCAGATCGCGCGCCACCACGCCCAGCCAGCCGCGGATAACCCGGCCGTGCTGAATGATCTGTTCAACGACCGTCTGCACCTGGTGCACCGGCGTTGCCAGCCCCAGACCCGCTCTGGCACCGTCGGTCTGCGTGAATATCGCCGTGTTTACCCCCACCAGTTCGCCGTTGGGATTGATCAGCGCGCCGCCCGAATTGCCAGGATTAATCGCGGCGTCGGTCTGAAT
>JAOTYY010000064.1 GCA_029861595.1 Gammaproteobacteria bacterium | reverse complement strand
TGCGGGTGCAGCGTGGTGAACGGGTAGTCCGCGACTTTCGGGCGTGCCGCCGAGACCGCACGGATCAGCGTGGATTTGCCGGCATTGGGATAGCCCAGCAAGCCAACGTCCGCGAGTACTTTGAGCTCCAGGCGTAGTTCGCGGCGTTCGCCCGGCGTGCCCGGCGTCGATTGACGCGGTGCCCGATTGGTGGCGCTCTTGTAGCGGGTATTGCCGAGACCGTGATAGCCGCCTCTGGCGACCAGCAGTTCGTTATCGCCTTGCGTGAAATCGCCGAGCAACTCTCCGGTACCGTGGTCGTAGACCAGCGTGCCCGCCGGTATCGGAATCCGCACGTCACCGCCGCCGTGCCCCGTGCGGTTGCGGCCCATACCGTTGGCGCCGCGTCCAGCCCGGAACACACGGGTGTGGCGGAAATCCGCCAGGGTGTTCAGATTAGGGTCCACGGACAGGTAGACGCTGCCTCCGTCGCCTCCGTCGCCTCCGTCCGGGCCGCCTTTGGGGATGAACTTTTCGCGCCGGAAACTCACACAACCGCTGCCACCGTCGCCGGCGATGACTTCTATCGTGGCTTCGTCGACGAATTTCATGACTGGCTCGCGCAACCGCACTAGCTGCCGGTGAAAAACAAAACCCCGTCAGTGACGGGGCTTTCTGTAACTCGTTTCCGGCCCCGCTCAGACCGGCAGGATGTTTACATATTTACGCTTCAATGGGCCTCTGGTACGGAACTCCACCGTTCCGTCTTGCAGGGCGAATAACGTGTGGTCTTTGCCACAGCCAACATTCTCGCCGGCGTGAAAACGCGTGCCGCGCTGACGCACCAGGATGTTGCCGGCGCGCGCTTTCTGCCCGCCATACAACTTCACGCCCAGGCGTTTTGACTCGGAATCGCGTCCGTTTCGTGTACTGCCACCCGCTTTTTTGTGTGCCATCGCGCGCTCCGCCGATTAACCGGTGATGCTGGTGATTTCCAGCTCCGTGTAGCTTTGCCGGTGCCCCATCTGCTTGCGATGATGTTTGCGGCGCCGGAACTTCACGATTTCGATCTTCTTGCCGCGGCCGTGGCCTTTGACCACCGCCGCTACTTTACCGCCTTCGACATAAGGCGTGCCTACTTTCACGGCGTCGCCATCGGCGATCATCAACACGGAATCGAGCTCCACGGTATCGCCTTCGGCGTTGTCCAGAAGCTCGACCCGCAGTTTGTCTCCCGTGGCGACTTTATACTGTTTGCCCCCACTTTTTATTACTGCGTACATGCTGAATGCGCTCTTGTTCAGGATCGGCTGCGAAAGACGCGGAATTCTACTCAAGGCGCCGCGGAGGGTCAACGTGGAGACTGCTCGTCCGATAAAGTCACCGTTCGCCGCCGCCCCTCACCCCTGGCCCCTCTCACCGGAGGCAGAAGGCAGAAAGATGTTTCCCCTTTCTGAGTGGAATTTCCGCCGCTGGGCGCAGCGCCCGGCTTTATGAAAGCCCTAACCTCGGCTACATTCCCCTGCACATGTTTGCCAACTTCGAAAAACTCCTCGCCGAGCCGATGCGCAGCGTCGACGAGACGATCCGGGATCGTTTGCGCTCCGACGTCGTGCTCATCAACCAGCTGGGCGGTTATATCGTCGCTGGAGGCGGCAAGCGGCTGCGTCCGCGGCTGGTGCTGATGGCTGCCGGGGCAGCCGGTTATACAGGCAAAGCGCATGTCACAGTGGCCGCCATCGTGGAGTTCATCCACACCGCGACTTTACTGCACGACGACGTAGTCGACAGTTCCAGCATGCGGCGCGGCCAGGAGACCGCCAATACCGTGTGGGGCAACGAGGCCGCGGTCCTGGTAGGCGATTTCCTCTATTCGCGCGCCTTCGAAATGATGGTCGAAGTCGGCAGCATGCGGGTCATGGAAATACTTGCGCACACCACCAATACGATCGCCGAAGGCGAGGTGATGCAGTTGCTGCACGTGCACGATCCCGACACCACGGAGCAGCGGTACCTGGAGGTGATTCGCAACAAGACTGCAAAACTGTTCGAAGCGGCCGCGCAACTCGGCGGCGTGCTGGCTGGCGTGGACCAGGTACGGGAACAGGCGCTGGCGGACTACGGTTTGCATCTGGGACAGGCCTTCCAGTTGATCGACGACGTGCTGGACTACAGCGCCAGCAGCGAGGACATGGGCAAGAACGTCGGCGATGATCTGGCCGAGGGTAAGCCGACGTTACCGCTGATTCTGGCCATGCAGCGGGCCACGGCCGCGCATGCGGCGTTGATTCGCGAGGCGATCGAGCAGGGCGGCGCGGAGCGCCTCGAGGACATCGTCGAGATCGTGCGCAACACCGGTTCCCTGGATGTCGTGCGTGAGCGCGCCCGCGGCGAGGCCGATCGCGCCTGCCAGGCTTTAGGGGCTTTACCCGCTAACGACTACGTGCGTGCGCTGGCGGACCTGGCGGAGTTTGCGGTGGATCGAGTTTATTGAGCCGCCGCACCGTAGATTTCCGAATCCGGCCGGAACACCAGCCAGGCGAACGCAAAATGCACACCGCCTGTGAGTGGTTCGAGACGTTTTCCGCGCATGGGGCCGGCCGTGCTTTCGCCAAGGATATTCCACGCTGACCCGGTCGCCGTATCCACGATGCGTCCATCGCGGACAGTGAATTCGAGCACCTTGCCATCGACGCGCCGCGCAAACGCGTTGGCCGCTGGTATTTGACGTCCTTCGACAGTGCGCGACGTATCCAGCACCGAAGCCGTGTTGTTTTTGCTGAACACCGCAACGTGCAGACCGCCGAACGTATCGTTGATCACAGGTTCGCTGCGCAGCACGGTGAACGGGTAGAGCCGGTGGCCGCCGGCATTGCTGACCGCCAGCACGCGCTCCATCGGGGGCAGCCTGGGATCAACGGGGTCGCTAAGCAGAAACGGCGAGTTGTTGATACTGTCGTAACCGCTGTAGGGATTGCGTCCGTAGTCGCGGTAGTAGCCGGTCTCGGTGGACAACACCTTGCCGTCCGGATGATTGCTGCCGAAGTCTTCGAACGCAACGATTCTCGTGGGCAGCTGCGTCAGGGTGTCGCCAGCATACTCACCGACGATGCCTTCGCCGTTGAACTGCTGCCACCAGGTTTCGGTCTGGCGGTCATACATCACCAGGTCGCTTTTGCGCAAACGCCCGGTCGTGCCAAAGTCCAGCACCTGACCGCGATGGCGGCGATCGAAAATGATCGACGCGTTGCACAGCGGACAGAATGTGACTGAAATCGGCACGCCGCCAACTTCATCGTTGACGATTTCGTGCCAGATCAGAATTTGCAGCGGATAGGCACGGGCGTCGCCGTTGTAGGTGGCGACGATCACTGGCTCGCGCGGGCCGAATTGTGTCGCGGCCTGTTCCACCGAGATGAATTTCGGCTCGTCGATGGCGGGAATGCCGTCTTTCGGCGGACCACCGGAACGAATCTCGGACAAATCCACCGTGCGCTTGTCGAAATCGGTTTTCGGCCACTCGCTGCTCGAAAAAGCGTTTGTGAATGGCGCCAGCCCGAGTGCTTTCAACAGCAGCGCGCCCATCGTTACAAGGATACCGATGCGCAGCGTGGCGCGCGCCCAGTTAGGCATGTTGATGGTCATCTCGTCCTCCTCCTGCAACGTCCGGCATCAGGTATTGCGCCCGGCGCAGGCTGTGCCGGGGATGCCTGTTAGAGTCCGGGATTGCGCGGAGGTTCGCAAATCAGCGCAATTCGGCAAGCAGCCGGTCGATCATCGTCCGCGCCTGGCGCAGATAGCCACCGCCGAACAGGTTCAGATGATTGAGCACATGGTACAGATTGTAGAGGGTCTTGCGTAACGGGTAGCCGTCGGGCAGCGGCCAATGCGCGCGGTAGGCGGCGTAGAAGTTTTGGTCGAACCCGCCGAACAACTCGGTCATGGCGAGGTCCGCTTCGCGATCGCCGAAGTAGACAGCCGGGTCGTAGACCACCGGCCGGCCGTTCTCATCGAACGCGAAGTTGCCGCGCCACAGATCACCGTGCAGCAGCGAGGCGGTTGGTTTGTGGGCCCGCAGCAGCTCGCCGACGCGCGACTGCAGCTCGCGGCCCGGAAGCAGTTCACGGGCGTGGCCAGCACGCTCGGCGAGATCGAGCTGATAGCCGAGCCGTAACTCGCTCCAGAAATCCGCCCAGTCGTCATGCCAGTCATTGCGCTGTGCGGTCGTTCCGATGGTATTGTCCTGCGACCAGCCGAAGCGTGGCTCGCTCAGCTGGTGCAGCTCCGCCAGAGCGGCGCCCGCGTGGTGCTGGTTACCGCTGTTGCGTAGTTGTAGATGTTCCATCGCCAGATAAGCGTGCTCCAGATGTGTGCCGTGGCAGATGGGCCGGGGCACGCGCAGCGCGCTGCTCTCTGCCAGCGCCAGCAGACCTGCTGCTTCGGCCGCGAACATCCCGGCATTCTTTACTGTATTGAGTTTTACAAAAAATCGCCGGTTGCCGCATACGAGAAGGAATGCGCGATTGATGTCCCCACCTGCCAACGGCTGGTGTGTGCTGTACGTGCAACCCACTCTCAGTTGCTGGCCGATATCCGCGGCGATTGCCGTCCACAGACTCACGCCGTCAGTTGCGCCAGCGTTGCGGCGACCGACCGCGGACTTTGCAACGTTTCGGGAAACGCTACGCGCCGCAACGTCTGTGTGCAGCGCAGCGTGAGTCCCTGCGGGTCTATGCCAGCCAGCTGGAACGTTTCCTCGCCGGTTTCGGCCAGTTTTTGCAGACTGTCCTCCGGGACCGCGGCGAGCGCTCGGGTCCGCTCCGCGATGCTCCACGCCGGAACGTCTGAGAGATCGCCGTCATCCAGCCAGTGCACGCTGGCGAAACCGGCGATGAAGTGCACCTCGCGCACTCGCAGGCGGTACAGGGTGAAATCGAGTTCCCGCAGGTAAACCGCTGCCACCGGGAAATGCTCGAGGTAGATCGAGCTGGCATCGGCGTGGGCGGTTTCGATGTCACCGACCAAAGTCGCCCTGGCAGCCGCCTGCACATCATCCGGGTGCTCGTCCCAGATACTCAAGGCGACCCTGGCGTCGGCGCGAAGGTTTTGCGAGTGCTGCGCGAGAGCACTGACCGCCAGCAACGGATGTCCGTGCGGGTCCGGGCAGTAGGGCACCCGGCTGGCGAACGGGTAACCTGCCAGACGCACGCAGTGCGTTGCCAATACGCCGGCGAAACGGCGCCGCAACAAACTGGCATAACTTTCTACTGTGGGCACCGCGGCAAACCTGAAACGCCGGCTTGAGTAAAGGTCGATTCGTGTGGTTTTCACACTGACGAATCTTCCAGCGAGGTGTTTTATACCACACCGGATGTCAACACGGTGTAACCGCTGACTGAGGTGGCGTCGCGTTACGTGGCGAAGTAACTGGTGGTTCGATGCGGCAAAACGGCGGTTCAGTGCGGCAAACGACTACCGCACGGCGATCGTCGCGGCGCGAACTGAAACGCCGCGGTCACAGTTCGTGATTACTGTGCGTCAGACCGAGTCGAGCCCGACGCGGGTTGGTTGCGATGTCGTCGACTTGTGGTTGGAACGGCGAGCAATCGGCAGGATCAGCGGCCCGAGGAGCCGCGAGCACCTTTGGGAAAGGGCGTTTGTCGTGCAATTCGATTCTGGAGTTGTGACGCTGTGCCAGAACTGAGCGAACACCTGGCTGTCAAAAAATCTGGTGCCCGTGCTTGGCCTCGATCATGCATAGGATCATTCACATTGATAGGTTGCGGAGATGCGGATATGGGCAAAATCGTACCCCTGAAGCGCAAGCCAACCGGGCAGGCCTGGTACGGTGCGGTGCTCGACGAGCACGGTCGCGAGATTCCGATTACCGAGGCGATGATCCAGCGCGCGCTGAATCAGCTCGAAGCCCGTGCGCATCTGCCCTGCCCTCACCGGCTCGCCCAGCGTCCGCGCAAATAGCCGCGGTTGCATGCCGCATGCAATCCGCACTTTAGTGGCTGGGTTGCGACTCGGCGTCGTGGAGTTGTTCCCACTCCTGTAGCTCCTCCCAGAGTTTTTCCGCTTCGCGCACCATGCGTGCCGGGGTCAATTGTGAACTGGCATTGGCAAAGCTGCCTTGCATCGCGGCCATGGTGCAGCGGTACATGAACTCTTTCTTGCTCATTTCGAACATGCCTGTCTAACCTCCTTCAAGTTGTGTGCGCAAAACCGTTGCATCGATATACGGATTGAATCACACACTCACGAGGGATACGAACCACGCATGGGTGCGTCAGCAGCTGTAAAAAAATCCCACATCAAAATGACGGGCAGGCGTTGACACACGAAAAAACCGCGAAATTGCTGTCATTTTCTTTCACACAGCTGCTCCCCTCCTGTGCGAGCACGCAGTGAGTGAGAGGTCCCGATCCCTCAGGAAGTCGGCGATCGCCTGCGGTGCTTGCGCCGGTCCTTAAACAGCTGCGTGTTTCTCGTGCACGTCGACGAAGTTACGCCAGGTGTTACCGCCGTTGCCGAGAAACTCGGTGAAGTCGAGACCTATAAGGCAATGGTCGTCGTCCTCCGCGACATAGACTACGCGGCCTTTGGCTAGCAACGGGCTGTTCGGGAAGTCGATCGTAATGGCGACAAAGTCGCTGGAATCGATGGACCTGCGGTCTTCGGGGGCCAGCACGATCTGCATGCCGGTCAGCGAGAAATTGCTGGCTAGCAATTTGCGTCCCTGAATCCAGGTGTGCAGTTCATGGGAGAAGCGCGGCGCGACGCGCCGTTCGGCGTGGTCCGGAGTGAACGATGGTTGCAAGTTGCCCATGCTGCCGTTAGCGGCATCGGCGCCGCAACACTTTAGGTACAGCCAGGAGGTTACGCTTTCTCCCAGAAGCAGGGGGACGCAAACAGCGCGCAAACGAAGGGGCTAAACACCCAGTTTCTCGCTGAGCGTGTGCCCGGGCCGCGCGCCGGTAGCCTGGCCGTCGCGCCAGATGCACTCGCCGTTCGACCAGACGCGCTGAATGCCGGTGGCCGGCCGGGTAGGATGTTCGAACGTTGCCTCGTCGATGATCGATTGTGCATCGAACACCGTTAGGTCGGCATGATTGCCTTCGACAAGGATGCCGCGATCCTGCAGGCCGAACACCTGCGCGGGCCGGCCGGTCATGCGGTGCACCGCTTCTTCCAAAGTGAACAAACCGAGTTCACGGCAATAATGCCCGAGCACACGTGGAAACGTCCCCCACAGGCGCGGATGCGGGTGGATATCGTGCGGCAGGCCGTCGGAGCCGATCATGGCGCCTGGGTAGCTGAGCGCTCGCTGCAGGTCTCGTTCGTGCATCTGAAAATAAATTGCGCCTGCAGGCTGCAGTTGCTGAACCGCTTCATCGACATCGCAGCCCCACTTTTCAGCGATCTCATGCAATGCTGTGCCGGCACACTCGGGATGCGGTTCCGACCAGGTCACCACGACTTTTTCGGCCCGGTCGAGAAAATCCGGCAACAGTACTGTGGAACTTGCGATGTAGGGATAGACGTCGAACGCCACAAGTCCCTGCGCATTGCCTATCAGGGCCAGTGTGTCCTCGATGCGGCCCCAGTTACGCCGCCCGCAGGCTTTGTGGTGAGAAATCACTACTGGCACGCCAGCGCGTTCGCCGGTGGCCAGGGTTTCCTCGACCGCAGCGACCAGCTGGTCGGCCTCGTCGCGCATGTGGGTTGTATAGATGCCGCCCTGGTCGGCGAGCAGTCTGGCGATCTCCACGACTTCCTCGGCGCTTGCCGCGCTGGCCGTGGGATAGGCCAGACCGGTGCTCAGGCCGATCGCACCGGCCTCCAAAGCGTCGCCCAGTGTGAGGCACATACGCGAAATCTCGGCCGTGGTTGCCGGTCGTTGCACATTGTCCATGTGGGCCACGCGCAACGTTGAGTGCCCCACCAGAGGTGCGACGTTGACGGCCGCCGGCGCACCGGCCAGTTTGTCCAGATAATCCGCAAAACTGGCGAAACGATACCAGTCCGCCCCGCCCAGCAGATTCAGCGGCGGCGGCGGCTCACCCTGCAGGGGTGCCAGACTGATGCCACAGTTGCCGGTGACCACCGTGGTGACGCCCTGACTGACCTTGGCCGGCATCGAGGGCGACTCCAACACCGCGCGGTCGTCGTGTGTATGCACGTCGACGAAACCCGGCGCTACCACCATGCCGTGCGCGTCGATCTCTTCGCGCGCGTCGCACTCGTCGAGCGCCCCGATTGCCGCAATGCGCCCGGCAACGATAGCGAGGTCAGCCGCGTAGCGCGGTGCGCCGGTGCCATCGATAATTGTGCCGCCATTGATCAATGTGTCGTAAGCAACCATGTTCAGATTTTCCCCTCATCCATCCGGAGACCTTTGCATAAGAAGTAGTCGAGCCCCTCTTACCTCCTCCCTCGCCCCTTGGGAGAGGGGCCCGGGGGTGAGGGTTCTCGGTTTGTTTTTGCGGAATCAGGGTAACCCGAGCGCCGCGCGCAATTCCCGCAACACCGGTACGCAAGGTGCGGCCAGTTTCAAATGCAGATCCCCGTCAGCGCGAGTGCGCCCGAGATTGATCGCCGCGACACGCTTGCCCTGCTCGAGCGCGCGGCGCACGAACCGATAACCGGAAAAGACCATCAGCGACGAACCGATCACCAGCATCGCATCGGCTTCCAGCAGCGCCGCATAGGCTTCGGCAACCCGCTCGCCCGGCACGCTTTCACCGTAAAACACTACGTCGGGTTTGAGTATGCCACCGCAGGCGGCGCATCCAGGTACGACAAAATCGACGAAGTGCCGCTCCGGCAAATGCGCATCACCGTCCGGTGCGTGCGGTGCTGTAACGTGTTGGAAGTGGGGGTTACGCAGCACCAGCTGCATCTGCACCGCCGAACGCGCAAAACGCGATCCGCAATCCAAGCACAGCACACTTGCCAGGCGGCCGTGCAAGTCGACCACACGCTGGTGGCCCGCGCGCCGGTGCAGGTCGTCGACATTCTGTGTGACCAGGCAACTGATGTGCCCTGCCTGCTCCAGTTCGCACAGGGCATGGTGCGCTGCGTTCGGTTGTGCGTTCACGAAACGGCGCCAGCCGACCAGCGAGCGTGCCCAATAACGCTGGCGCATTGCCGCCGAACCCACGAAGTCGCGGTAGCCCATGGGCTGCTGCTGCTTCCACTCGCCTAGATGATCGCGGTAATCGGAAATACCGGACGCGGTGCTGATGCCAGCGCCCGTCAAGACAAACAAACGGCGATGCGACACGCAGAACTCGACCAGCGGATCGACGTTCGTGATTGTATTCCCGGCTATATCCAGCAGTGGTTCCACAGAGAGCAAACTACGGTAAAGTGCGCCGCTTGTCTAAGGCAGAAGAAATGGCACGTCGATGCGTTATTCCGAGGACCAGGCGCCACAGACAATTTACGCGCAGAGCGAAGGGTTGCAGTTCATGCTCACGTTCAGTGTGTGCCTGGGTCTGCTGATCGGCGTGGTGTTGTTATGGCTGGGGCGCCACGGACGGGTACTTTGGTTGCAGGCATGGAGCATCGGGTTGATTGCGGTGAGCATCGCCTACCTGGCCGCGGATCTGCTCGGCTACGTGGATTAGATCGCAATGCGCAAGGGGTATGCTTTCGGCGTAATGCTGGTGCTGGGCGGCGGCACCTGCCTCAGCCTCGGTGGGATACTGTTGCGCAACCTGGAATCGGCGGACGGCTGGCAGGTGCTGTTTTATCGCGCCTGCACCTTTTTCGTCACACTGTTCGCGATTCTTGCGGCACGTTACCGCGGTAACATTTTTGCGGCGTATCGCACAGTCGGGTGGCGCGGCGTGCTGGCCGGTACTGTACTGGGCCTGGGTTCGATCGCATACGTATTCGCGCTGTTGTCTACGACAGTGGCAAACGTGGTGTTCATCATCGGCGCCTCGCCGCTGGTTACGGCGCTGGTCGGATGGCTGTGGCTTCGCGAGCGTTTGTACGCCAGTAGTGTGATCGCGATGCTGGCCGCGTTCGCCGGGATCGGTCTGATGCTGGCCGACGGATTCGTCGCCGGCGGCGGGCTGGGCAACGCGATGGCACTGCTGGTGGTGCTGTCGTTCGTGGTGTTTCTGTTGCTGCTGCGCAGCAGGCGCGACGTCGACATGCTGCCGGCCACCAGCATTGCCGGCATCGTGGCCGCGTTGGTGGCCGCCGTCATGGCTGGCAGCCTTTACGTTTCTCCGCACGATCTGATGATAGCCGTGCTGCTGGGTTCCGTGCAGTTCTGTGGCGGTTTCATGCTGATCACCCTGTCGACGCGCTATGTGCCGGCAGCCGAAGTAGCGCTGTTCTCATTGAGCGAAGCCGTGCTGGCACCACTGTGGGTATGGATCGGTGTCGACGAAGTGCCCAGCGCGCTGACGCTGAGCGGCGCCTCTGTGGTGTTTTTCGCGGTGGTGGGCTATTGCCTTATCGGTATCAGGCGCGAGCGAGCGGCCTAGACAAACAAGCGATTACTGTTGACGCTCGATCACGCAGAACAGGGCGGTTGTTCCAGAAGTCTCCATGCAGGAACGTGCTGAATGCGGCGGATTCTTTAACGAGCAACTCTGCGAAGCATACAACGAGAGGGACTAGGGACTCAGGAAGCAGCCCCGTCGCCCTGCATTTCCTCCAGTTCGACCCAGCGTTCCAGACATTGCTCGAGCTCCTGTTGTTTTGCCGTGAGCGTCTGCAGCACGTCATCGACTTCGCTGTAAGCGCGCGAATAAAAATCCGTGTCGTTCGATTGCGCCTCCAGTTGAACGATCTGATCTTCCAGGGTTTCGATTCGTTGCGGCAACTCATCGAGTTCCCGCTGCAGCTTATAGGAAAGTTTTGTGCGTGCGCCGCGGTTGCGCAGTTTGCGCTCTTCGTTTGCAGCAGTCTTGTTTCCGTCTCGAGGGGTGTCGGTAGCGGCGAGTGCTTTGCCGCGCCGTAACCAGTCGCTGTAGCCACCGGCATAATGCTGTATGGAACCGTCTTGTTCAAATACCAGGATGCTGGTTACCACATTGTCGAGAAACTCCCGATCGTGACTCACCACGATCAGCGAGCCTGAATATTCCTTGAGCCGTGCTTCCAGCACGTCCAGCGTTTGTATGTCCAGATCGTTGGTCGGTTCGTCGAGCACCAGCAGATTGGCCGGGCGGGTCAGCAGGCGTGCCAGAATGATGCGATTGCGCTCGCCGCCCGACAGCGAGCTTACCGGGCTCATGGCACGCTTGGCACTGAACAGGAAGCCCTGCAGATAGCCGATCACGTGGCGTTCTTTACCGTTCAGGGTAACGTACTCTTTGCCGTCACCGACGGTCTCCGCAACCGTTCTGTCAGGGTCCAGTTCGCGACGCAACTGATCGAAGTATGCGCAGCTGATGTTGGTGCCGAGTTTCACGGTGCCGCTCTGCGGTGCGATTTCTCCGAGCAGCAGGCGTAACAAGGTGCTTTTGCCAACGCCGTTGTTGCCGACGATGCCTATACGATCGCCGCGTATGACTTTGAGCGAAAACCGTTCGATCAGCGGCGCGTCGCCATAGCGGTAACTCACGTTGTGCACTTCGATGACCTTACGGCCCGACTGCTCCGCTTCCTCGATGTGCACACGCGCCTCGCTCTGGGGTGCGATGCGCTGTTCGCGCTGTTCGCGCATCGACGCCAATGCGCGCACTCTGCCCTCGTTGCGTGTACGCCGCGCCTTGATTCCCTGCCTGATCCAGGCTTCCTCATGCGCCAGCTTTTTGTCGAACAGCGAATTACGCTCGGCTTCTTCGCGCATCACTTTGGGCTTGTTGATCAAATACCGTCGATAATCGCCCGGCCAGCTGGTGATGCGACCGCGGTCGAGTTCCACGATGCGTGTCGCCAGGCGCTGCAGGAACCTGCGGTCGTGGGTCACGAAGGCCACGCAGCCCGGAAAACTCTGCACTCTGTTTTCCAGCCACTCGATGGTGTGCAGATCGAGATGATTGGTGGGCTCGTCGAGCAGCAGCAGATCGGGGTTGTTGACCAACGCCTTGGCGAGCCCGACGCGCCGGCGCCAGCCGCCCGACAACGCCCGCAACTCCTCCTCCGCGGGCAACTGCAGGTCGCTCAGGATAGTGCTGACGCGCGTCTCCACGTTCCAGCCGCCGTGCGCCTCGATCTGGCGTTCCAGCGCCTCCAATTCGCGCAGACCCGCTTTATCGAGCTGTTGTTCAGAGAGCGCTTTGTATCGGGCATGCAGCTCGCCAAGTTCCACCAGTCCGCCGGCCACAAACTCCGTGACGTGAATATCGAGCTGCTCCGGCAATGTCTGCTGCAATTCGCTGATACACACGCCGGGGTGGCGAATCACTTCACCGGCGTCGGGGTGCAGATCGCCGGTGATCAGTTTGAACATCGACGATTTGCCCGCGCCGTTACGCCCGATTACACACACCCGCTCGCCCGCTTCGAGATTCAACTCGGCGTGCGTGAGGATCGGCACATCGCCGAATTCCAGCGAGACATCGTCGAAGCGGAGCAGGGACATGCGCGCGAAGTCTACACTATCGGTCTGTCCGATCAGGTGCCGGCTGCGTCCCGCTGCAATGCAAAATCGCTTGTGCATCGGGATTTCTACGTTATCGTTGCCGCTGTGTTCCGATACGGAAACCCGCGGATACCGCCGCCCGATCGCACCAAACCGGAGGACTCACCATGAAACGCATTGTCGTATCGCTGATTATCGGGGGGCTGCTCGGCGGTTTCGCCGGTTTTGTCGCCGGCATATTCGTGTACCCCTACATTTTCCTCGCCGATATCGTTGCCGCGGAGGACATCGGCGATGTGTCGACGCGGCAGCTGGTGGCAGAAGGCGCGTTTATCCACGCCGATCCGGGTGACCCGATTCACTACGGTAGCGGCGGTGTTACCGTATACGCCGATGCAGTGCACCTGCAGGACGATTTCCAGGTCGGCCCCGGGCCGGCGTTTCACGTTTACCTCGCGCCGCAGCAGGAGGTCACACCGGACACCGATGTCGCCGCATCGATGTATGTCGATCTCGGGCGGCTGCGCGCCTTCATGGGCAGCCAGGTCTACAAAATTCCGGCGGGTGTGGATCTGAAGCGTTACCCGAACGTGATTGTGTGGTGCCAGCGTTTCGGCGTGTTGATTTCACCTGCTAAACTCGCATTTCTGTAGTGCCGTGTCGAAGCCGAAACCTTTTTCGCAGGCCTGCGATAACAATCGTGAACCGATCCTGGGCGTCATCAGGCCGCTGCTCGCGGATTGCAGGGCGGTACTGGAGATAGGCAGCGGTACCGGTCAGCATGCGGCGTATTTCGCAACGGAACTGCCGCACCTTCAGTGGTTGACGAGCGATCTGCCTGAGCATCACGCTGGCATCCGCATGTGGACCGAGGATGCAGACCTACCCAACCTGCATGCGCCTCTCACACTCGACGTGCTGCAATACCCGTGGCCGGACGTCGATGTCGATGCTGTGTTTTCCGCGAACACCGCGCATATTATGAGCTGGCAGATGGTCGAGGCATTGTTTGGCGGTGTGGTCAAATTGCTGCCGGCTGGCGGCCAGTTTCTATTGTATGGCCCGTTCAACTACGCGGGTAATTACACAAGCGACAGCAATGCGATCTTCGACGGTTGGCTGAAAGCGCGCGACCCGGAAAGCGGTATTCGCAACTTCGAGCAACTGCAGGCGCTGGCGGAGGCCGGCAGCATGTCGTTCGTGCACGACTACGAGATGCCCGCCAACAATCGCATTCTGCACTGGCGTAAGGACGATTGACACCGCGTTGGGGAAATGTCAAAAGACATACCCGTGAAAATTCAGGAGCGTGCAGACACCTCGTCTATCTGGTACACGCCGTCGCAAGTACCGTATCTAGGACATCGATTATGACCGAAGCGGCAGTTCGTGAGCGAGTCACACTCGCGAGGGAAACCATCCACAATCCGCAGGAACCGCGCCACTTCATGCGTGTGAAGCCGGTCAACGGTTGCATCCGAATACTGCGTGACGGCAAGCTGCTGGCCGAGTCGGAAAAGGCGCTGCGCGTGCTGGAAGCCGGCCGCGACCTCTATGATCCGGTGTTGTACTTGCCACGTGAAGATGTCGTTGCAAAGCTGGTGCGCGCCGATAAACGCACGCACTGCCCGCTGAAGGGTCAAGCCAGCTACTTCGACCTGTACGACGACAATAATCGTGTGCAAGTCGCAGAAGTAGCGTGGAGCTACGAGACGTCTTTCGATTTCGCCTCCGAGCTCAAAGAGCGTATAGCTTTCGATGCCAAGCTGGTCGTGATAGAGGAACATCCGGCGGCGGCGTAGCGCCGTGATGCCGCGCGGTGGAAGAACCCTCCTGAATCAGTTTATCAGGCGTTTACGAATAAGAACCACGGCCGCGTAGTAGAACGCGCCGGTGTAGCCGGTCAGCACCAGCAGATGCAACAGCGGCTGTTGCAGCTCCTGTCCGGAGATGATCGGCCGCGTCAGGGCCACCGCATGGGTCAGCGGCAGCAGGTGCACGAAGTCCTGCACCAGGTAGGGTAACGTGGACACCGGGTAGAACACGCCGCAAACAATAAACATCGGCGTGATCACCAGCACGAAATAGTAGTTGAAGAATTCGTAACCCGGCGAGATCGCGCTCATCACCAGGGCCGGTGCCGCGAAGCACAGGCCGATCAACAGCACTACCGGCAGAACCAGCAGTGCCTGCCAGCCGTGTACCACGCCAAGCAGCGCGGCTACGGTAAGAATCGCACAGCCGCTGAACAGGCTCTTGGTCGCGCACCAGAGCAGTTCGCCCGCCAGGATGTCTTCGACTTCCAGCGGGGTGGCCAGGATCGCCTCGTAGGTCTTCTGCGGCACCATGCGCGTGTACACTGAGTACATGCCTTCGAAACTCGCTGTGGTCATTGCCGAGGAGGCAATGATTCCCGAGGCGAGAAACGTGATGTAGGGCATGCTGCCCATCTCGCCGATAAAGTGTCCGAGACCGAAGCCCAGACCAAGCAGGTAGAGCGTCGGTTCGCCGAAGTTCAGCAGCAGTGAAGGTATCACCAGCCGCCGCCATACCAGCACGTTGCGCCGCCACACGGCGAATGCACCGCGCCGCAGACGCGGCACCCGCCACGGATTCCAGTTTATCGCTGCCGCTTGCGCTGCGCCCGGCATGTCAGTCACGCAACTCACGTCCGGTGAGTTTCAGGAACACGTCCTCGAGTCCGCTGGGACGGTGTATGAATTGCGCGTGCGTATCGTGCAGTGCCGCGAGCAGCGGCGCGGGGTCCCGCGTATAACAATAAAGACTGCTGCCCATGCGTTCGGTGCGGCAGTTCAGCGGGTCGCAACGTGCGATCGAATTCTCGCCGCGAATCTCTATCACTTCCGGTTCGACGTGGTCGGCGATCAAAGTGGCCGGCGAGCCGCGAGCCAGGACGCGGCCGTTATCCATGATTACCAGTTCATCGCACAGACGCTCGGCTTCCTCCATGTAGTGCGTGGTCAGGATCAATGTCGTGCCGCTGGCACGCAGTTCCGCGAGCCGTCCCCAGATCACGTGCCGAGCCTGCGGGTCGAGGCCGGTGGTGGGCTCGTCCAGCACCACCAGCTCGGGCTCGTTGATCAGCGCCCGCGCTATGGTAAGGCGCCGTTGCATACCGCCCGACAAAGTGTGTGTGCGTGCGTCGCTGCGGTCACCTAATGCGACGAACTCCAGCAGTTCGTCGATGCGTGCGTCCAGCCCCTCGCCGCGCAGCGCGAAATAGGATGCATAAACACGCAGGTTTTCGGCGACGGTGAAGTCCGGGTCGAGGTTGTCGGACTGCGGCACCACGCCGATGCGTCGGCGAATCTGCGCCGCGTGCGCCGCCACGGGCAGCCCGAAGGCTTCGAGCTCGCCGCCCGACTTCGGCGTCAGCCCCAGCAACAGGCGCAGGGTGGTGGTTTTGCCCGCGCCGTTGGGGCCGAGAAATCCATAACACTTGCCGCGCGGAATCGCGAAATCGACGGCGTCGACCACGACGTGCGCGCCGTAACTCTTGCTCAGGCGGTGTGCGACGACGACGGGGTCGGTCATGAGCGTAACAGGGTGTGGTCCGCAAAGTGCGCAATGATGCCGCGTTGCGCCGGGATGCGGAAGAGACCGGAAGTTTTTTTCCGCGTACCATGGCTGAACTTTTGTGCACGTTGAGTAACGCCGATGAGCAATGACGAACCGCTACTGTGCTGGAACTGCGGGGGCGGCCTGGAGAGCATCCCGGTGCCCGTCAGCCGGACTGCTTATTGTCCAGGCTGCCGCGCGGATCTGCACGTCTGCCGGATGTGCAAGGAGTTCGATAAAAAGCTGGCCGATCAATGCCGCGCGGAACTCGAGGACGTACCGCATGAAAAACAGCGCGCCAATTTCTGCGATTATTTCAGTCCTTCGCCGAACGCCTACGTGGTGGACGACGACAGTCAGGCGCGCGCGGCGCGCGCGGAGCTGGACGCATTGTTCGGCGTGGAAAGCGGTGGCGCGGGGCAAGCACCCGGGGAAAGCAAAGCGGACGCGGCCAGACGAGAGCTGGAGGCGTTGTTCGGGATGGACGGTGAAGAGAAGAAAACCCTCACCCCTGACCCCTCTCCCAGAGGGAGAGGGGAAAAATAAGGATTCCTTGCCACGCTGGGGAGAGGGGAGAGATACGGGAGAGAGGGAAAAAAAGCCTACTTCCCTCTCCCTCTGGGAGAAAGGCGGGGGTGAGGGCTCTTTGCTTACGCCGAATGCAGCTCCAGCACGTCGCCGTCGCAAACCTGGTGCTGCGGCCCGACCTGCTGGCCCGCGAAACGTCCACCGCCCCACAGGCGCGCGTAGCGCAGCGTACTGGCGACATCTTTGTGCACCAGGCGTGCGACGTCCGCGACGGTCTGACCTTTGCGAAGCGTGAACGGTTTTTCTTTTTCCGCCGATTTGCCCGGAGACTTGGTGTAGACACGCACCACGTCGAGGCCGCGGAACAGGAAATCGCCCAGCTCTTCGGCGCCCTGCAGCGTCTGCGCGGACATCGCCAGGATCGGGAAGTCCACGTCCAGCAGTTCCTTCAGCACGCTCACGTCTTCGCTGCCGCTGCAAAGATCGATTTTGTTGGCGATTACCAGTGTCGGCAGCTCGATATGAAACGGATCGCGCAGCTCGTCGTCGGATTCCGCCGCGTGGTCGGCTGCCTGTGACTCGTTCAACCCCGGCCACTGCGCGATCAGATAAATTTTTTTATCCGCGAGCTGATCGCGCACCATGGGCACCTGTTCCAGGCAACCGGGATCGTTGATGTCGATGACCAGCAGTGCAGCGTCGGCGGGTTGCAGCGCATTCGCCATCCAGTTCTCCGTGTGGTCGGCGGAGATCGGCGGCAGGTCGATCAGCTGAAAATGGATGTCGTCTTTCGGCAGCATGCCGGGCAACGGCTCTTTGGTGTAAGGCGTGGCACTGGCATGTGAGCCGGTCAGCGCGGCGTGCAGACTGGACTTACCCGAACCGGGAGGGCCCAGCAGCGCAATCTGCGCGGCACCTTCCGCGCGCACCGTCTGCGTCGGTCCGGTTCGCGCCGCGCCCTTTTTCGGACCTGCCAGTTCTTCAGTGAGCGCTTTTATGCGCGACTTGATGTCCGCCTGCAGGTGTTCGGTACCTTTGTGTTTCGGAATGCAGCGCAACATCTCCTTCAGGCAACCAAGTCGTTCGCCCGGCTCGCGGGCGGCGCGGAATGCCTGTTCGGCTTTTTTGTAATCCGCGGTGACGTTGGTGGGCATGCCGGGATGTTAGCCGATAACCCGTGCAGCCGCAGCGTGCCGGCAATTTTCCGCCTGGGGCCGGGCGAGCTACACTGGCACATGTCTACTCGAACCGGCGGGGAGCGATGAAAAACTTCGGCCTGTTGTGCGCGGCGTTGCTGCTGACCGGTTGTGCCGGCAAAGGCAACGTGATCCAGACACCGGGCACGTCATCCCTGGCTGACGACGCCGTCGCGCGCGTGGAAATTCCTTACGCGCTTACTTTGCTCGCGGTGGATGGAGAGCAGGTCGCCGTGCCGCGGTCCGACA
>JAOTYY010000063.1 GCA_029861595.1 Gammaproteobacteria bacterium | reverse complement strand
GGTGATATTTTCGCTCGACGGGCTGGGCCTGCTCGGTTTCGAAGCGGCCTTGAACCGCGATTACCCGATCATGTTCGCGACCTTGTATTTTTTTACGCTGCTCGGTCTGATCATGCAGTTGATCGGCGATATCATGTATCACGTTATCGACCCGCGTATCGATTTCGAGGCGCGTGACGTGTGAGCGGGTTCGTGCGCCACCAGTCCGGGCGGGAGTGAGGCGTCATGACGCCGCTGAATCGCCGCCGCCTGGAGAATTTCCAGGCCAATCGCCGCGGATACTATTCGCTGTGGATGTTCGGTGCGCTGTTCTTCGTCACCCTGTTCGCCGAGGTGGTGGCCAACGACAGGCCGTTGTTGGTGTCATTCAAGGGAGAATGGCTGTTCCCGGTGCTGCAGGTTTATCCTGAAACCTTGTTCGGCGGCGAGTTCGAAACGGAGGCCGATTACCGCGATCCTTTCGTGCAGGATCTGATCGGTGCGCAGGGCTGGATGGTGTGGCCGCTGATACCGTACAGCTACACGACGATCAACTATGATCTGCCCGCGCCGGCACCTTCACCGCCGACTGCCGACAACTGGCTGGGAACCGACGATCAGGGACGAGACGTGCTGGCGCGGGCGATCTACGGGTTTCGCATCTCTGTATTGTTCGGTCTGCTGTTAACGTTGGCCAGCTCGGTGATCGGTGTCGTGGCCGGTGCCGCGCAAGGTTTTTTCGGCGGCAAACTGGATCTGCTGGGCCAGCGGTTTATCGAAATCTGGCAGGGTCTGCCGGTGCTCTACATTCTGATTATCTCGGCGAGCATCATTCAGCCGGGATTTTTCACGCTGCTGATTCTGATGACGCTGTTTTCCTGGACGGCTCTGGTGGGTGTGGTGAGGGCGGAGTTTCTGCGCGCGCGCAACTTCGAGTACGTGCGCGCGGCGCGAGCGTTGGGCGTCGCCAACTGGACGATTATGTTTCGCCACCTGCTGCCCAACGCAATGGTCGCCACGCTGACGTTCATGCCGTTTATTCTCAGCGGTTCGGTTACCACGCTCACCGGGCTCGATTTCCTGGGTCTGGGCTTGCCGCCCGGTTCGGCGTCGCTGGGAGAACTGCTGAACCAGGGTAAGAATAACCTGCAGGCACCTTGGCTGGGCATCAGTGCGTTCATCGTTTTGTCGGTGATGCTGAGTCTGTTGGTATTCATCGGCGAGGCGGTACGCGATGCGTTCGATCCGCGCAAAGTGACGGGTGCGTGAAATGAGCGAGTTTCTGAAGATCGAGGATTTGCAGGTAAGTTTCGGGCACGGCGAACAGCAGCAGGACGCCGTGCGCGGCGTTTCGCTGGCGATTGCAGATGGCGAGTCGGTCGGCCTGGTCGGTGAAAGCGGCTCCGGAAAATCTGTAACCGCGCTGTCCATTCTGCGCTTACTACCGTATCCGTATGCCTGGCATCCCGGTGGACACATTCAGTTCGACGAAGTGAATGTGCTGGAAGCGCCGCGCGGCACCCTCAGCCAGTTGCGCGGCGGCCGCGTCGGCATGATCTTCCAGGAGCCGATGACGTCGTTGAATCCGCTGCACACGGTGGAGAAGCAGATCTCGGAAACGTTGTTTCTGCGCAAACAACTTTCGCGCGCGCAGGCACGTGCGCGGGTGCTGGAGTTACTTGGCCTGGTGGGGATCAAGAATCCCGAACAGCGCTTGAGCACCTACCCGCATCAGCTTTCCGGCGGCCAGCGTCAGCGGGTGATGATTGCGATGGCGCTGGCTAACGAGCCCGAGCTGCTGATCGCCGACGAACCGACGACCGCGCTGGATGTGACGATTCAGGCGCAGATACTCGAGCTGCTGCTGGAGCTGCAGCAACGGTTGGGCATGGCGCTGCTGCTGATAACGCATGATTTGAGTATCGTGCGCAAGATGACGCAGCGCGTCTACGTGATGCACCAGGGGAAGATCGTCGAGCAGGGCGCCACGCGGGAAGTCTTCGAAACGCCGCGCCACGAATACACGCAGATGCTGCTGGCCGCGGAGCCCAAAGGAGAGCCCGTAGAACCCGATGCAACGGCACCCGTGGTGCTCGACTCGGATGCCGTGCGCGTATGGTTCCCGATCAAGGCGGGCGTGCTGCGACGCACAGTCGACCACATCAAGGCGGTGGACGGCATCAGCGTGACTGTCCGCGCAGGTCAGACGCTGGGTGTGGTGGGCGAGAGCGGCTCCGGCAAGACTACTCTGGGCCTGGCGCTGCTGCGCCTGGAGAAAAGCGTGGGCGCCATTCGTTTCGCCGGGCGCACGATCAGCGAATTCGACTTCAAAGCCATGCGACCGTTGCGGCGCGAGATGCAGGTTGTATTTCAGGATCCGTTCGGCAGTCTCAGTCCGCGCATGTCGATTGGCGATATCGTTGCCGAGGGTCTGGAAGTCCATGACCTTGCGGATGATGACGAACAACGCGATGCGATGATCGTCGCGGCGCTGGAGGAGGTCGGTCTGGATGCGGAAAGTCGCTTTCGCTATCCGCACGAGTTCTCCGGCGGTCAGCGCCAGCGCATCGCGATCGCGCGCGCGATGATATTGAAACCGAAGTTCGTGGTGCTTGACGAGCCGACGTCGGCCCTGGACATGTCGGTGCAGGCGCAAATCGTCGATCTGTTGCGTGATCTGCAACGCAAGTACCAGCTGGCTTACTTGTTCATCAGTCACGACTTGAAAGTCGTGCGTGCACTGAGCGACCAGGTAATCGTCATGCGCGACGGCAAAGTCGTCGAACAGGGGAGCGTCAAGCAGATCTTCGACGCACCCGAAGCGGACTACACCAGATCCCTGATCGCAGCGGCATTCGAACTGGAAACCGGCATCGCGGGCGCCGTGAGTACCTAGTGCCTGGTCCGATAAATACCGTACTATTCTGGCGGCCGCCAACAGATATTTGCTCCTGCAATATCTGCATACTGTACGTCCCTGTACATAGATGAAATTCTGCACCTACAACATTCAATACAGCAAGGGCAAGGACGGGCGCTTCGATCTGGAACGCATTGCCAGCGAAGTAGCGGGCGCGGATGTAATCGCACTGCAGGAAGTGGAACGTTTCTGGTCGCGTTCCGGGAACGTCGATCAGGTCGCCGGACTCGCGCATCTGCTGGATGGCTATCATTGGGTTTACGGTGCCGGGGTCGACTTAGACGCGAGCTATCGCGATGCCCACGGCCGTCTCTGCAACCGGCGCCGTCAATTCGGCAACATGCTGCTGACGCGACAGCCGATTGCCATGTCGCGCAACCATCTGCTGCCGAAGTACGCGAGCTACGGGCCACTCAGCATCCAGCGCTCGGCGCTCGAAGGGTTGCTGAATTTCGGCGACCGCGCGCTGCGTGTCTATTCGATACACCTGACCCATCTGGCGCCGCAAACCCGCCTGCCGCAAGTGGAGAAACTCTGGGAAATCCACCGCCAGGCGCCTGTCGAGGGAGCCGCTTTGACGGGCGAGGCGCTGCCGGAATGGGGTAACGACCCGTGGCCGGAACCTGAACTGCCCTACGAGGCCATTCTCATGGGCGATTTCAATTTCACGCCCGACTCCGAAGAATATCGGCGCATGGTAGGACCGCCGGGCGACTACGGCGGCCTGCTGTCCAACCCGCAGGGGTTCGTGGACGCCTGGGTGCAAAGCGGTCACCCGCAGGCTGAGGGCACAACGTGTATGGTGCTGGATGAGCCGGCGAGACTGGACTACCTTTTTGTCAGCAGCACGCTGCGTCAACGGATAGGTGACGTGCTCATCGACGAAGCCGCGCAGGGTTCTGACCATCAGCCGGTGTGGATGGACATCGACCTTTAGCCGCGGCGCGCATCCGCACAAGAATCGGGTGGCCGGCGCGGGTCGGCCGGCGTAACGTCGGCATATCTGATTAACCTTTGCGGAGGCCGTAAAATGGCATATCACCCGGGAGCCATCGCGAGCAGCACATCGTTGCACGAAGCTACCTACAACAGCCGCGACTATCCGCGCATCGCGCAAGCGCTGGACTACGTCGCCCGGCACGCGCAGCGACAGCCCGAGTTGAGCGACATAGCTGA
Organism: Gammaproteobacteria bacterium; assembly: GCA_029861595.1. GTDB lineage: Bacteria > Pseudomonadota > Gammaproteobacteria > JAHELT01 > JAHELT01 > JAHELT01. The sequence continues at coordinate 14,061 of JAOTYY010000063.1, read as the reverse complement.
GCACGTGGGTGTCAGCGAATTCCATCTGCAGCGCACGTTCACCCGTTGGGTGGGCATCAGCCCCAAGCGATTTCTTCAGCACGTGACACTGGCGGCGGCGAAAACCAGCCTGGATGCGTCGCAAAGCGTGTTCGACGCGGCCCTGGATGCCGGGCTGTCCGGTCCCGGTCGTCTGCACGATCTGTTCGTGACCTATGAAGCGGTGACGCCGGGTGAGTACAAAAAGCGCGGAGCGGGGTTGGATATAGCCTACGGATTCCATGACTCGCCGTTCGGCGAGTACCTGTTGTTGACCACGGAGCGCGGAGTATGCGGTATGGAGTTCGTCGATCCGCATACGCGAGACCAAGTGTTGGCGGACGCACGGCGCCGTTGGCCTGCCGCAAGTCTTAGCCAGTCACGCGAGCGCACCGGAATTTTTCACCAGCAGATTTTCGCTTTGCACGCGAGTGCCGCCGACGCTGTGCAACCGTTGCGGCTGCTGTTGTGCGGCACGCGCTTCCAGCTCAAGGTGTGGCAGGCATTGCTGAAGATTCCAGTTGGGCACGTCGTTACTTATCAGCAGATTGCGCTGCATCTCGGTTACTCCGCGCGCGGTTCCGCCGCCCGCGCGATAGGTACCGCGACCGGTGAAAATGCCATTCCGTGGCTGATCCCCTGCCATCGAGTGCTGCGCAAAGACGGACTGCTCGGCGGCTATCGATATGGCGAGGCTCGCAAGCTGGCCATGCTCGGCTGGGAAGCGACGGGCAGTCCGGCACCCGCCTGATCAATCAAAAACTTCTGCGTAATCCCCGCGGCTCGCGGTATATTCCGCGTGCATGACTGAGTTCTCGCGGATTGCAAAAACGAGTCTGGCGCCCGGCGTGCGCGCTATCATGGAGCGCGCGCTGCCGCGCTTGTGTGAGACACTCGACCGGATGACGCCATAATCATCGAAAAAGGTAGCAAGAAACGTCGATGGAATTTTTGATCGAATACGGACTGTTTATGGCGAAAACCATTACCGTGGTAGTCGCTATCGGCATAATTCTGCTGATGATAGTGGCCACGCGCCGGCGCGGTCGCGAAGTCGGCGAGTTGCATGTGCAGCCCATGAACGAGCGGTTTGCGCACTTGGAACATGTGCTGAAGCATCGCGTGTTACCGAAAAAGAAGTTCCGCAAGGAAGCCAAAGCAGAGAAAGCGCGTGCCAAGAAAGAAAAAAAGGAGCAGCAGGTATCCGACAGGAAGAGAATTTTTGTGCTTTCGTTCAAAGGCGACATTCGCGCCAGCGCAGTCGCCTCACTTCGCGAAGAGATCACCGCCGTATTGAGCATCGCCAGCGAGAGCGACGAAGTATTGCTGCGTCTGGAAAACGCGGGTGGACTGGTGCACGAGCACGGCCTTGCCGCATCGCAACTTACGCGTATTAAAGCGCGCGGTATACCCATAACGGTAGCGGTCGACAAGGTCGCCGCGAGTGGCGGTTACATGATGGCCTGCGTCGCCGACAAGATCATTGCCGCGCCGTTCGCGGTGCTGGGTTCGATCGGTGTGCTGGCGCAGATTCCGAACTTTCACCGGCTGCTGGAGACGCACGGCGTCGAATTCGAACAGATCAAGGCCGGGGAACTCAAACGTACGCTCACCATGTTCGGCAAGAACACCGATGAAGATCGCGCACGGCTGCAGGAACAGATCGAAGACACGCACATCCTGTTCAAGGATTACGTGGCCGAAAACCGCCCGGCGTTGGATATGAATGTCGTTGCCACCGGCGAGCACTGGCACGGGATCCGCGCGTTGCAGCACAAGCTGGTGGACGAACTGCTGACCAGCGACGACTACCTGCTCGCCGCCAAGGACGAGGCCGACCTTTTCGAGATCACTTACAAGCACAAGAAAGACCTGGGAGAGCGGATAGCAGGCGTCATGCAGGGAATGATCGACAAGGCATTCGTCGCTTTCGCAACCCGCCTGCAGAACGAGCGGGTGACGTAGCGAAATGGCCGGCTCCCGGGAACCGCGTTCGATGAACTTAAAGGCGCTCGACGAGCGCCGGTTCGAACCTGCTCAGCAGGCACTGAGCGTGTGACCAGAAACGCTGCGGCGGTAACTGGTCACCGACGTCGAGGCAGTACGGGTGACGGCCGACGATGGGCAGGCGTTCGCCGCAAAAAAGGCAGCACGCCTTGGCGGGAATGCGCCCGTGTTCGGATGGGTGATCGGGCTCTACGGCGGGGTGACGCAAGTTTTCGAAACAGGCTGTATGGGCCCGCGCCTGCACCGGATTCCTATCCGGTGGCGGGTATATCGTTATGCTGAGGGTTTCAGGTGCAGACCGGCCGCACGGCGCAAGACAACACGACGTCGATTTTCGCATCGCAATGGTCGCTGCGGCGTCTAGTCCGGCCAGGCGTGTTCAAGTATTTCGACAGCACCGGTAACGCCCGCGTTGGCGCCTAATACCCATCCGCTATCGCCCAGCCGAAGCCGGCAGAACGTCTCGCCTCGCGCCCCGGCATAACGCAGCATCAACGAAGCCTGCAGCAACAGAGCCAGGCGTTCCGCCAGTTCGCGCGCGGTAGTCTGGGTAACGGATCGTTTCCGCAACTGAGAACTCAGCGACTGCAGCGCCGCGTCAAATCGCGCGTCGTTGCCGTGTGCCAGATCGAGTTCCTGCAGGAATGCCTCGCCGCTCGGCGGATCACGTTCCAGCGCGCGCAGAATGTCCAGTGCGATAACGTTGCCGGAGCCTTCCCAGATACTGTTCAGCGGCGCCTCGCGGTACAGCCTTGGCAGAATGGATTCCTCCACATAACCACCGCCGCCCAGGCATTCCATGGCCTCATAGACCAGATTGGGCGTGCGTTTGTTGATCCAGAATTTCGTCACCGCAGTGGCGATACGTGCAAACGAGTCAGCTGCTTCGTTGTCCTGCGCTTCGTCGAACGCGCGGGCCACGCGCATCGCCATCAACAGGGCAGCTTCGACCTCCAGCGCCATATCGGCAAGCACGTTCTGCATCAGTGGCTGATCCACCAGTTTTTTCTGAAATGCGGTGCGGTGATGCGCATGGTGAATGGCTTGCACGAGAGCCTGTCGCATAATCCCGGCCGGCGCCATGGATGCATCCAGACGCGTGTGATGCACCATGTCGATAATGGTTCTCACCCCCTCGCCCTGCGCGCCCAGCAACCGGCACCAGGTGTCGTGGTATTCGATCTCGCTGGAGGCGTTGGAGCGGTTGCCGCATTTGTCCTTGAGGCGCTGGATGAAAATGCGGTTGCGCTGGCCGTCCGGTAGCCAGCGTGGCACCAGAAAACACGACAGATCGCTGCCGATGTAGGCAAGTGTGAGGAACGCGTCCGACATGGGCGCCGAGCAGAACCACTTGTGACCGTTTAACAGAAACTCGCCGGAGTCACCCGCGGGTGTGGCGCGAGTGGTGTTGGTGCGCAGGTCTGAGCCGCCTTGTTTCTCGGTCATTGCCATGCCGATGGTTGCCGCTCGCTTTTGCTCGGCGGGGCAGAAATCGCCGTCGTAGGCCTCGTTGAGAATACGCGGTAACCATTCGTCCGCCAGCTCAGGCGTCGTCCGCAGCGATGGCACCGCCGCGTAAGTCATGGCGGCCGGACAGCAAACGCCGGTTTCGGTTTGCGCCATCATGTAGACCATAGCCGCATGCGCCACGTGCGCGCCGGTCGTTTTTTGGGTCCAGGCAATGGAGTGCATGCCGCTGCCGAACACGTGCTGCATGAGCTGGTGATAAGCCGGATGAAACCGTACCTCGTCGATACGGTGGCCGAAGCGGTCGTGTGTGTGCAGCTCGGGCGGACAGCGGTTAGCCAGGTTACCAGCCTCCAGCAAATCCGTGCTGCCGCAGCGTTCGCCGAATGTGCGCAGCCTTTTTTCGCCCCGTTTACCGCCCTCGCGAAGTACCGCCTCGACCAGCGCCTGGTCCGAGGAGAACATGTTGTAATCCTGCAGTGGCGGCGGCTGGTTGATCAGCTCGTCGCGCTGGGTATCGTATTGCGCCATAGTTGTTCGCTCGCCAACCGGTAGTCAGGCTCAACGTGTCTCAAAGGTCTCTGGTGCGTTCGCGCAGCACCACTTTCTGAATTTTACCCGTCGAGGTTTTTGGCAGATCTCCGAAGATCACCGTTTTTGGCACTTTGAAGTGCGCCATATTGCCCTTGCAGTAGGCGATGATGTTATCGACATCTGCTTCGTTGCCGGGTTTCAGCGTGACGAAGGCACAGGGTGTCTCGCCCCAGTAATCGTCCGGCCTTGCGACCACGGCCGCTTCCAGCACGGCCGGGTGCTTGTACAGAACCTCTTCGACTTCCAGGCTGGAGATGTTTTCACCCCCCGAGATAATTATGTCTTTGGCGCGATCTTTCACTTCGGCGTAACTGTCGGGATGCATTACCGCGAGGTCGCCAGTATGAAACCAGCCGCCGGCAAAGGCCTCGCGCGAGGCGGCGGGATTCTTCAGGTAACCTTTCATCACAGTGTTACCGCGAATCATCAATTCGCCGATCGTCTCGCCGTCCGGCGGTACGCTCCGCATGCTGTGCGCGTCGATAACCTGCGTATCTTCGAGTGTCTGATAGCGAACACCCTGGCGTGCCACTTTCTGCGCCTGCGCATCGGTGTCCAGTGTGTCCCAGGCGTCCTGCCAGGCGCACAGCGTCGCCGGACCGTAAGTCTCGGTAAGACCGTACAGATGCACGACGTGAAACCCCATCTGTTCCATGCGGCTTATCACCGTGCTGGGGGGGGCCGCGCCACCGGTGGCCGCTTCCACCGTGTGCGGGAACGTGCGCTTCAGCTCGTCCGGGGCGTTGATCAGCATGTTCAGTACGATCGGCGCGCCGCACATGTGCGTTACCCGGTGCTCGGCGATCGCCGGGAAGATCAAGGCCGGATCGACTGCTCGCAGGCAGACATGAGTGCCACCTGCCGCGGTCACCGCCCAGGTATACGTCCAGCCGTTGCAATGAAACATCGGCAGGGTCCACAGGTACACGCTGCTCGAATTGACGCCGAATGCCAGCGCATTGCCCAACGCGTTCAGATAGGCACCGCGGTGATGATAAACGACGCCCTTCGGGTTGCCGGTCGTGCCCGAGGTGTAGTTCAGTGAAATCGCCTGCCACTCATCGTCGGGAAGAATCCAGGCGTCGTGTTCATCGCCTTGCGCGATAAATGCCTCGTACTCGAAATCGCCCAGCGCGGCGCCCGTTTCGTTGCCCGGATTGTCTATGTCCACCACCAGCGGCCGGCGTTCGAGTCCGTCCAGTGCGGTGCCCACGACGTCAGCGAATACACGGTCCACCACAATCAGTTTGGCTTCGCCGTGCTCGAGAATGAATCGTATCGTGCCGGCATCCAACCGGGTATTCAGCGCATTGATGACGGCACCTGCCCCCGGGACGCCGTAGTGTGCCTCGAGCAATGGGGGCGTGTTGGGTGCGATTATCGCTACCGTGTCGCCGACACCGATGCCGTTTTTACGCAACGCCGAGGCGAAGCGGCGGCAGCGTGCGTAGAAATCGCGGTAAACAATCAGGCGCGCGCCATCGATGATGGCCGTTTTGTCCGGATAGACCGTGGCGGCGCGTGCCAGAAAGCTCAACGGTGTCAGAGGCGCGTAGTTCGCCGCGTTCTTATCGAGGTCTCGTTCGAAAATATTCATGCACTGGCGGCTCGCTGATTGTTGGCGCGATGATAACTCAGCTGATGGCGGGTGCGTTGGTCCGCGTGACGGGTAGGCCGGGTTTTACACGTAGTCCAGCGGCAGCTGCGTGCTGTTTTTGATTTCCTCCATCGCGAAGTAAGAGCTGACCTCGAAGATATCGATTTGTTCGATCAGGCGTTTGTACACGGTGTCGAAGGCATCTATAGACGGCACGACGACCTTCAACAGATAGTCCATGTCTCCGGCCATGCGGTAGAACTCCGTGACTTCCGGCAGTGCGGCGACCGCCGCCGTGAACCGTTGCAGCCATTGCAGGTTGTGCTGATCCGTGCGTATTTTCACGAACACGGTCGTGCCGACGTTGAGACGGCCGGCATCGAGCAGCGCTACACGGCGGGTGATGACGCCCGCCGATTGCAGTTTCTGTATCCGTCGCCAGCACGGATTCTTGCTCAGCCCTACCCGCTCGGCCAGGTCCGCGATAGAGATATCGGCATCCGCCTGCAGGATGGCGAGGATGCGCTTGTCAAAACGATCGATGGTCATTTTTTCCATTGATGCTGATAAATTTGGTCCATCATCCCACAATTAACCTATTCTAGAGAAATTATGGGATAAAAAAGCAGTGAACAGCTGGTATTCTTCATACTCAGGAATACCGGGAGATGATCATGATCAAGCTGTTTACCCGCCACCCCGCTTCGGTCGGCGAGAGCTATTTCGAGCACCTTTGCGCTGCCGGCGGCTTCACCGCCAGTCTGTTGCTGGCCGCTGTCGCGTGTGCGGTGCACGCCTTGCTGCCGTTTCTGTTCGAGCGCACGGCCAGCGCCCGCATCGATGCGTTGTATAACAGAATGGTCGCCAATAGAGCGCGCAGCGCCTGATTCTTCAACATTGGGTCCTTCGGTGTCGCGGCCCCTCATCCCCAACCCTTCTCCCCAAGGAGAAGGGTGTCATTCCCTCTCCTTTTGGGCCAGGGTGAGAATCTTACTCCCCTCTCCCTCTGGGAGAGGGGCTGGGGGTGAGGGTCCCCCCCATCAGCGCCCAGTAACTGAGTGCCGTTTATCCGCGCCGCGAAAATAGGTAAGGTTGCGCTTCGCCGGGCGCATTATTCTGGAGTGTCGGTGTGACTGAAGAATTGTTTCGTGAAGATGGCTATTTGCGCGAGTGCACCGCTGAGGTGCAACGCGTCGAAGAACAGGGCGTAGTGCTGGATCGCACCGTGTTCTATTGCATGGGTGGAGGACAGCCGGGCGACACGGGCCTGTTGATCGCCAGCGACGGAAACGAAATTCACGTGGTCGATACGCGGAAGGATCGTGAAACGGGCGAAATCCTGCACCTGCTAGCCGAAGACGCGACGCCGCCGGCCGTGGGTTCACAGGTCACCGCGCGCATAGATTGGGAGAAACGCTACCGCCTGATGCGCATGCACAGCTGCATGCACGTCCTGTGCGCCGTGATTCCGCACGGAGTGACCGGCGGTGCGATCAGCGACGGACGCGGCCGCCTGGATTTCGACATGCAGGAGACCTTGGACAAACAGCAGGTCACTGACGCGCTGAACAAGGTCATTGCCGAAGATCATCCGATGAGCATGCGCTGGATCAGCGACGCGGAGCTCGCCGGCAATCCCGAACTGGTGCGCACCATGTCGGTACAGCCCCCCAGCGGCTCCGGGCGCGTGCGTCTGGTGCATTTCGAAGGTGTGGACCTGCAACCCTGCGGCGGTACGCACGTCGCCTCAACCGGAGAGATAGGTGCGGTGCGGGTCGACAAGATAGAGAAAAAAGGTAAACACAATCGCCGCGTGGCGGTGGTATTTGACGAATGAGTCACGAGGACAGGAACCCTCACCCCCGGCACCTCTCCCAGAGGGAGAGGGGAATAATTAGAATGCCCTTCTCCCCTTGGGGGAGAAGGGTTGGGATGAAGGGGAATCCCCAGTGTGCAGACGTTCAGCTCGGCGCTTCGTCCTGCGCCGGCATGCACTCGCCTTGCGTTCGGTATTTCGTCAGCACCACCTGATACCAGGCGGTGTAGGTTCCATCGGAAACCTTCTTGATCTGCTCGCGGCTTGCGACCGCCACCGGTTCGCCCACCACACAGTCGCAACCATCGCCGCAGGTGTGCGATACGCTTTCCAGTTCGTTCTTTACCCGTTCGAGCAGGGTCTGCTCGAGATCCTGCGGTGAATCGGCTCGCGGGCGCGGCTCGATATTGAGAAAGCGCGCGGATTCGATTTTGAACTCGACCAGCTCGCAGGTAGATTCTGTGCCCATATCGGACTCCTGAAAACGGTGGGCGCGCACGGCCTATGCCCGCCCGCCGGGTTAATCCGCTACGACCTCGGGATTTTGCACATGCAGCCGCTCGTCGAGCGATGGGACATTGATTACCGGTTCGATTTCACGCAGTTCTTCCAGCGGTATATGACACGCGATCGCGTGGCCGGTGTTGGTCTGGTGTACCGGTGGCCGCTCGTCGTCGCAGATTGCGCCGATTTTCCTCGGGCAGCGGGTGCTGAACGGGCAACCGGCCGGCGGATTCAACACACTGGGCAAATTGCCTTCCAGCACAATTTCGCGTTTCGTCACTTCCGGGTCCGCGATAGGTACCGCCGACAACAACGCTTCGGTGTAGGGGTGATACGGTGGCGCGAATATTTCATCGGTGGACCCTCGCTCCATAATCTGGCCCAGGTACATCACCACGATGCGATCCGAGAGATAGCGCACCACGCTCAAGTCGTGACTGATGAACAACAAAGTCGTTTTGTGTTCACGCTGGATTTCCATCAACAGCTCGGTGACCGCGGCGGCTACCGATACGTCGAGTGCGGATACCGGTTCGTCGGCAATGACCATGGACGGATTGCCGGCAAAAGCGCGCGCGATGCCGACGCGTTGTTTTTGTCCCCCGGACAGCTGACGCGGGCGACGGTAGAAGAAATCGCGCGGCAACTTTACGATGTCCAGTAACCGCATTACGCGTTCGCGAATCTTGTCGGGGTCCGATTCGACGCCAAACTTTCGGATCACACGCGCTATTTGTCCACCGACGGTGTGACTGGGATTCAAGGTGTCGAAGGGATTCTGAAAAACCATTTGCAGACCGCGAATCTGTTCGGTCGAGCGATGATGTACATCGACCTCGCCGATCGGTTCGCCGGCATGCATGATTTCGCCGTCGGTGGCGGTTTCCAATCCCATCAGTACTTTTGCGAACGTGGATTTCCCGCATCCCGATTCACCAACGATCGCCACCGTTTCCCCCTCGCGTGCGGAGAAGTTCAACGACTCATTGGCTTTCACGTAACGCACCGACCTGCCTTTGATCATCGCCGCCAGCGAGCGGTCGTGCACTTCGTAGTACTTCTGCATGTTTTCCACGGCCAGTACCTCGTCGCCGAACTCCATCGGCGGCTTCGCCTCACCGTGCGCGACTTCGGCACCGTAGTCGATTTCGTTCCAGCGCAGGCAGCGCACCCGGTGATCCGAGCCGCTGGCGCCGCTGACGTAGTCCATGCCGATGATGCCGCGATCGCAACGGCCCTCCTGGAAATGATCGCAGCGCGGGCCGAAGTTGCAGCCGTTTGGCCGTTCGTGCGGCAACGGCAATTGCCCACGAATCGGTTGCAGGGGCGCCGCGTTCTTATCCGCGGTAGGCAGCGGAATGCAGCCGAACAACCCGTGCGTGTAGGGATGTTTCGGCCAGGTAAACAACGAATTGATCGTGCCTTCCTCAACCACTTCACCGGAATACATGACGAACACGCGGTCGCAGACCTCCAGGATCAAACCCAGGTTGTGCGAAATATAGATTTGCGAGGTGCCGTATTTCTTGCTGATATCGGCGATCAGTTTGGTGATGCCCGCTTCCACTGTTACGTCCAGCGCGGTGGTCGGTTCGTCGAGCAACAGCAGCGACGGTTGTGACAGCAGCGCCATCGCGATGACCACGCGCTGCTGCTGACCGCCGGAAATCTGATGCGGATACGCGCCCATGACGCGTTCGGGATCGGGCAGCTTTACGTCCTCGAGCAGCTGTACGGCGCGTTCGTGCGCTTCCTGATCGCTGATGCCCTCGTGCGTAGTCAGCACTTCTTTCAGCTGTGAGCCTAGCAGCAGACTGGGATTCAGCGAAGCAAACGGTTCCTGGTAAATCATCGAGATTTCCGAGCCGCGCAGGTTGCGCAGTTGCTCGGGCGACATCTCGTTCATTTCCACACCTTTGAACTTGATGCTGCCGCTGCGGATCGCGCCGTTGCTGCCCATGTACTGCATGATGGCCATGGCCACAGTGGATTTTCCGCAGCCCGATTCGCCGACCAGGCCGATGCTTTCGCCTTTATTAACGGTCAGCGAAAAATCGATCACAGCCGGGATTTCGCCGGCCCGGGTGAAATAGGACAGGTTGAGATCCTTGATCTCGAGAACCGGAGCGCTGTCGTCGAATTGCATTTCTCTACTCCCTGGTCCCGATTCCCTTACTGGGGTAGCGGGTTCAGCCCCTGTCGCCTGCTGTCGCTGTGGCCTGGGCCAGAAATCAATCGCGCGAAGCCACCTCGCGCATACCGTCGGCCAGCATGTTGAAGCCCAGCACCAGCAGGGACACTGCGATAGCCGGGATGATGGCCATGTGCGGGAAGCCGCCGGTGATGAACGCGCGCGTGTCGGAAATCATGCCGCCCCAGTCAGGGTCGGGTGGCGGTAGACCCAGGCCGAGGAACCCCAGGGCGCCGATGGTGATAGTGGTATAGCCCATGCGCAGGCAGAAATCTACGATTAACGGTCCTCTGGCGTTCGGCAGGATCTCGATCAGGCATATGAACATGGTGCTCTCGCCGCGCGTTTGCGCAGCGATTACATAATCGCGGGTGGCGATATCCAGGGTCAGTCCCCGCACGATGCGCATGATGCCGGGAGAACTGGCAAATACCACCGCGAAAATAATGTTGGCGCCGGAAGCACCTAACTTAGCGATGATCAGTACGTAAAGCACCATCACCGGAAAGGACAGGATCACGTTGGCCACGAACGAAATCAGTTCATCGGCCCAGCCGCGGTAGTAACCGGCCAGCAGCCCCATGAAGATGCCGACTGTATATGCGCACACAGTGGCCGCCGTGGCGTAAAACAGCACCCGTTGCCCGCCCCACATGATGCGCGACAGAAGATCGCGGCCCTGGTGATCGGTGCCTAATACAAAGGTGCCGCCATCCGGTGCCGCATCGCCGGGGAAGGCAAACGGCAGGATCGGTTGATTGGGATCGAACGGTGCGATCCACGGCGCGAAAATCGCCATTAATACGAACAGCGCGACGATGCCCCCACCCAGCATGCCGACCCAGCTCTCACGCAATAGAGCGATGGATCTGAGCCAGCGAACGATCGCCAGTGGCGGTTGCGGGATTTCTGTTGAGCTTTCTGCAATAGCCATTTTCTATCCCCTCAACTGAACCGGATGCGCGGGTTCAGGTACGTGTACGCCAGATCGCCGATGGTCTGTGTACCAACGGCGACGAATACGGCGACGATCCCGCACGCTTCGATCACGAAAATGTCCCTGCGCAGGGCAGCTTCCAGGAGCAATGCGCCGAAACCCTTATAGCCAAACGCAAATTCCGTCACGACCACGCCCGAGAGCAGCCAGTTGAACTGCAGCATGATGACCGTGAACGGCGCGATCAGCGCGTTGCGCAGCGCGTGTTTCATGATCACACGCCAGTAGGGGAGTCCTTTGAGTACGGCTGTGCGAATGTAGTTCGAGGTCATGACTTCGGCCATGGAAGCCCGAGTCATGCGCGCTACATAACCGAATCCGTACAGCGTCAGCACCATCACCGGCAGCACCAGTTCGACGGCATTGAAACCGCCGGTCATGGCGCTTGTACCTGGCAGCCACGCCAGCCAGAAAACAAAGATTCCGGAAAGTATCACCGCGCTGGCGTATTCCGGAATCGAGGTGGTGAATATTGAGATGAAAGAGATAAAGCGGTCGCGAGCCGAACCCTCCTTCATACCGGCCAGCACGCCGAGCGTGAGCGAAATCACCACCATGATGCCGAACGTGATACCGGCCAGGATGCCTGTGTTGCCCAACCGCTTCCAGAAAATGTTGTTAACCGGCTGTTTGTAGATAATCGAATCGCCGAGATCGCCGGCGAAAATGCGCCCGACCCAGGTGATATAGCGCACCGCCATCGGTTTGTCATAGCCGTTTTTTTCGACCCAGGCGTCCAGTTGTTCGGGCTGTGCGTAGGGTCCGAGAACGCTGCGTGCTACCAGTCGAGGGTTGCCCTCGTTCATGACAAACAACAGCACGCTGACGGTCAGCATGATGAGCACCATCACGCCCAGCCGTGTCCCGATCACTTTGAGCATTGCCTCCTCCTCTCCGCCGTGTGCGCTGTTCGACCAGCCTGGCTCAAATCCCTTTGAGCGCTTGGGGCGCGGGCGGTCAGATCTTGATTTTTCTAAAAGACCTGCCGCGGGAACACAGATTCCCGCGGCGGTTCTACACGCTTAGGCGTCGTCTAACCACACATTGTGGAACTGATGATAGAACGTTGGATGCGTCGCGTGGCCTTTCACTCGCTTGGAAGTGGCCTTGTAAACGGTTCGCCAGAACGGCTGCGGGATGATGGCGTCGTCCTGAATAATCTTTTCGCACACGGCGATCTTCTTCCTGCGCTCGTTGACGTCCAGGGTCGCTTCGGCATCGTCTAGGGCCTTATCGAACGCCGGGTTGTCATAGGCGCATTCGTTCCACGGCACGCCCTTGCGGTAGGCAAGTCCCAGCACCATGGTACCCAGCGCGCGATGCGTCCAGGACGTGTAACCCCACGGCGCCTTGTCCCAGACCTCCCAATACTGGTTGGAGGGCATCTTGTTGATGTTCACCGTGATGCCGGCGGGTTCGCACTGTTGTTTGAACACGGCGCAAGCGTCGGTCATCCACGGTCCATCGGTATCGCCGCTGGCGATTTCGAGGGCGATGCCGCCGCCGTGTCCCGCTTCCTTGAGCAAAGCTTTGGCTTTTTCGACGTCGCGCTTGAGCGGCGGCAGCTTCGCGTACTCGGGATGGATCGGGCACACATGGTGGTTTTCGGCGACCACCCCGGCATCGCGGAACGCGACCTTTAGGATCTCTGCGTGATCCATGCAGGCGGCAACCGCCTGGCGTAGCTTCTTGTTGTCGAAGGGCTTTTCCGAGACGCGGAAACGCATCACCGCGGTCTGTGCCGTGGTCACCGGATGCAGTTCCAGGTGCGGCACACGCTTGATCGTCTCGACCGACTGGTTGGGTACGCGGTATACCATATCGACCTGCTTGGAGACCAGCGCGGCGATCCAGGCGTTGGTATCTTCGCCATGATCGTAGTAGTGGATTTCGTCGAGATTGAAATCACCGGCCCACCAGTCGCGCGTGCGTTTCAGGATGGCTTTCTCGCCGATCGAAAAATCGGCCAGCGAGAACGGCCCGGTGCCGATCGGGTTGGCAGCAAGATCGGCTTTGTAATCCTTGCCGAACCCGCGGTGCATTATGGAGGTCGGGTAGTTGTAGAAGTTTTCCGGCATGGCCAGCGCGGCCTGCTTGAGATTGAACTTGATGGTGTGTTTGTCGATGACTTCCACGGCATTTGCGATGCCGCGTTTCTTGCCGTCCGAGCCTTCTTCGACCATCGCACCGAACAGCCCCAGGTTGGATGAGCCGTTATCAGGGTCTAGCCAGCGGTTGACGGTGTGCGCAACGTCCTCGGAAGTGAATTCGTCGCCATTCGACCAGGTGATGCCCTTGCGCAGTTTGAACACCCATTCCTTGAGGTCGTCCGATGCTTCCCAGCTCTCGGCAAGATACGGCACCGTGGTGTTGTCTGCTTTGGTACGGGTCAGGTACTCGACCATGAAACGGGCCACGTTGGATTTTTCCGTCCAATCGAAGGCGGCCGGGTCGGACATTTCCTGCACGCGCATCGAGACACGCAGGATGCCGCCTTTCTTGGCCGCGGCCATGGCTGGTGGGATAAACGCGGCGCGTCCGGTCAATGCACCGGCTAGCCCGTAGGCCACAGGGGCGGCCATGCCCAGCAGACAGGCCTGGCGCAGGAAGTCGCGGCGACTGATTTTAGCCGTTTGCAGCTGATCGCAAAGTTCGGGTAGATACTCGTGGGTTTCCGCGGCCCAATCCTTCTCGGATCTAAGGATGTAGCGCTTTTCGGAACCCAGATATTTGCGCTTCATGGAACTCCTCCTCGTTCTATTGATTTTTTCATCAGTATTTCACTGATGCGAGGCATTATGGCACGCTGATCCGGCAACTTACACAGTGGTCCGGTTTCTTAATCACGGCTCTCGGGGGGGGGCGAATGC
>JAOTYY010000062.1 GCA_029861595.1 Gammaproteobacteria bacterium | reverse complement strand
CCAGCCGGCCGTCTACCGCCAGCGCATCGATATTGCGCGCAAGATAGTCGCCACCGACCATATCCAGAATCACATCGACGCCCGCGCCGCCGGTGCTCTCCTTGATCGCGGCAACAAAATCTTCCTCACGGTAGTTTATCGCGCGCGTTGCACCCAGCTCTTCGCACAACGTACATTTTTCAGCACTCCCGGCCGTGGCGAACACGGTCGCGCCGAGACTGGTCGCGATCTGTATGGCTGTCGTGCCGATGCCGCTGGTGCCACCGTGGACGAGCAGCGTCTCGCCCGCCTGCAGCCCGCCGCGATCGAAAACGTTCGACCAGACCGTGAAAAACGTTTCCGGCAACGCGGCTGCCTGAATGAAATCGAGACCCGCGGGAATTGGCAGGCAGGAGCCGGCGGGTGCCACGCAATACTCCGCATAGCTGCCACCCGCCAGCAACGCGCAAACGGCGTCGCCGATCCCGACCTGTGTGACTCCTTCCCCAACGGCGGCAACGCGTCCGGCCGCATCCAATCCCGGTATATCGGTGACGCCCGGCGGAAGCGGGTAGTTGCCCTCGCGCTGAAACACGTCCAGGCGATTCACGCTGGTGGCGACATTTTCTATCAGCACCTCGCCAGCTCGCGGCCGTGGGGTACCGCGTTCGGTAAGCTGGAGTACGTCCGGCCCTCCTGGCTCGGTTATTTCAACAGCCTGCATTCGTGTTGGAACATTGGTCATCGGTGTGGCCTGTCTCCCAGTTCAGTGGTGTTACGCGCGGGTGCCAAAACAGCGCTAGCCTTCGGTGATTTCGGCCACCACCGCCTCGAAACGTGCAACCCGGCTTTCCAGGCTCGCGATCGTTTCCTCCCAGAACGCTGGCTTATCCAACGACACCTGGAGATGTTCGCTGGCCAGTTGCTCCGCGGTCATCCGTCCGGTGTCACGCAGCAGAGCGACGTAGCTGCTGTAGAAATCGCCTTCGAAATCGTCGCGCTTGAGATACACCCCGGTGCTGAAAAGGTAGCCGAACAAGTAGGGGAAGTTGTAAAAAGACAATCCCGAAATGTAGAAGTGCAGCTTGCTGGCCCAGAACATCGGGTCAGGTTCGGACATCGAATCAGCGTACCACTCGTTCCAGGCTTGCGCCATCATCTCCTTGAGCTCATTGGGACGCAGCGGCCGTTCGGCCCGTCGTTCGTAAAAGGTTTTCTCGAAGCTGAAACGCGCCGGTATGTTCAGCATGAAGGTCGGCAGTGCCGCCATCTCTTCCCACATGATGTCGAAACGGCTCGCCGCATCGGGCGCGCGTGTCAGCAGTGCGTCACGTACGGTGGTTTCGCCGAACGTACTTGCGGTCTCCGCAAGCGACATGCCATAGCTGCGTTGGCACTCTGGAAGATCGCGCATCACCCACGAATGAAAGGCGTGCCCGAGTTCGTGCGCCAGCGTGATGACGTCGCTGCTCGAGCCTGTGTAAGTCATGTAAACCCGCGGATTTCTCGACTTCGGAAAGCGCGTGCAGTATGCACCCGGTCGCTTCCGATGCGTCACAGTGCCTTCGATCCAGCGCCGCTCCGCGACCATGTTTACGAAATCACCCATCTCAGGGTGCACCTGCGCGTATGCCTCGGCAATCAGTCGCAACGCCTCATCGAACGGCATCGCTTCGCCGCTGCTGGAAAACTGAGGGGCCGGGGCCCGCAGATCCCAGGGCCCCAGTTTTTCCCGTCCGCCGGCTCTTGCCATTGCCAGGGCCGCGCGACGCGCCACCGGTGCCGAAGCTTCGCAAACAGCCAGTAACGTATCCAGCGTCGCACGCCGGATCTTGTTCACGTGCAGCGGCGCATCGAGAAAATGCACCGCCTGTCTGGCGGAGCGCTTGTCGACGGTTTCCAGTCGCCAGCCGGCGATCGCGTTGATTGCCGCCGCACAGGTTTCCTGATGTGTTTCCCAGGCGGCATTGATGCCCTGCCAGGCCGCGTGACGCAATCGCTGATCCGGTTTCTGCATCAGTCCGCTGGCCTGGGCTATCCCCAGAATCTGCACCTCGTTACCGACCATTACTTCGCAGTTAAGCGTGCCCGACAGCTGCGTGTACAGACGTCCCCACGCATGGATGGCGTCCTGTGACAATCCCGCGATGAGGTTCTCCTCAGCGAGTGTCAACCGCTCGTGGCGCCGTTGCCGGTCGTGCCTGACGGAAAACGCCGACGCCGAAACCGTGGGGTTATCCAGATAAGCATCGACAACCGCGTCGCTGGCGCGATCCAGGAACTGCTGAGACGGCTGCAGCAACTCGGCAACGCGTTTGCGGTAACCCAGCAGACGGCCCTGCAGCACTTGAGCTTCGTCGTCCTCGGCATCGACGCTGAGCAGGCAACTGGCAAAAACCGAGAGGTTACCCAGCAGGCGGTTGGACTGTTCCGCGAGGGTAAATACTTCGCACGCCGAGCTTATCGTGTCACCGGCGTCTGCCACTGCCAGTGTTTCCAGCGTTTCCCCGTGCGCCGAGAGTCTGGGATTGATCGCCGCAATGCGGTCCAGTAGATCGTCGAGCGCCTGCAGGTCCGCATCGACTTCGCCCGCGGTCACCGCCGGATACTCGTCACTCAAATCCCATGCCGGGCCCTGCACCTGAACGTCCGGTTTCAGCGTTGTGCCTGTCACATCATCTCTCCGCGGGTCTGGTCGATTTGCGCCCGTGCGGTGCTCGCCACGTTTCTACGCTTCACTTTGCATATCGTCGAACGAGGCATAATTCAAACGATACAGGCGTGCGTAAAGACCGGCTTGCCGCAGCAACTCCGCGTGTGTGCCACGCTCGATGATCTCACCATCCTGCAGCACCAGAATCCGATCCGCGCCACGAATAGTGGCCAGACGATGTGCGATCACAATCGCCGTGCGACTCTCGAGCAGACGCGCCAGCGCCAGTTGAATGCGGCGTTCCGTATAACTGTCGATGCTGGCGGTTGCCTCGTCGAGTATCAGTATCGGCGCATCCGCTACCAGCGCGCGCGCGAAGCTTATGAGCTGCCGCTGGCCGATCGACAGATTGCCGCCTCGCTGTTCCAGCTCGGTATCGTAACCGCGCGGCATGTTCTCGATGAATTCGTGCGCGCCAACTGCCTGTGCGGCGGCCATAACGGTCTCGCGGGTGGCATCGTGTCTGTTGTAGCGGATGTTGTCGTACACGGTTCCGGTGAACAGGAACGGGTCCTGCAACACCATCGCCACCTGCTGGCCCAGCGCTTGCTGACGTACATCGCGAACATCGTGCCCGCCAATGCGCACTGCGCCTTCCCAGACGTCGTAGAAGCGGTGTGCCAACGCGGTGATGCTGGTTTTACCCGAGCCGGTAGGACCAACCAGCGCGACCGTTTCACCCGGGGCCACACGGAAACTGACCCTCTTCAGAACCGGCAGGTCCGGTACGTAGCCAAACGTCACGTTGTCGAACTCAATGGCGTTATCGCTCCGCTCGAGTTCAATCGCGGCGCGCTTGTCGCTGACCTCGATCGGTACATCCAGAACCTCGAAAATGCGCTGCCCGGCGGCCATCGCCCGCTGCATGATGCTGTACTGAATCGTCAGCGAACGAATCGGGTCGAAGAACCGCTGCACATAAAACAAGAATGCCACCATGACACCGACATCCAGAGCGTCGTCGAGCACCATGCCGCCGCCCACGACCACTACAATAGCCATAGCGGCACCGGTGAGCCCGTCGACGATAGGGATCAACACATTGGAAAACTGCGATGCTTTCAGATGAGCGTTGAGATTGTCGCGGGCTTTATCGTCGAACAGTGCAAAATTGACTTCTTCACGACCCATTTCCTGAATCGTGCGCACGCCGTGCACGTTCTCCGCGAGCGCACCGTTGACCGCTGAGCTGGTTTCTCGCGCGTGCATAAAAGCACGCCGGGCATGCGGCAACCAGACAGTACGCACCAGAAACAGAATCGGCACAACCGACAAGGTGAGTAAACCGAGATCCGCATTCAGCCATAGCAGCACGCAAACGATGCCGAACAGCAAAACCAGATCGCCGATCGCAAAAATCGAAGTTTCCAGAAATTCCTGCAACGCACTGACATCGCCTTGCAGGCGCGACATCAGGCGACCTACTTCGGTACGGTCCATAAACCCCAGCGATACGAATTGAAGATGCCGGTACATGGCGCGGCGCAGATCGAACAACAGGTGGCCGGCGATGCGCCCCACCACCCATTCCTGCGAGAAGTTGGCGACGAAGTTGAAAACCACTACCGCGACAAATGCCACCACGGCAACGTGTAATAACGCTTGAGCACCGGCACCCGCTACCAGTGCATTGTCGATCGCGCTGCGCACGATCAAAGGAATCCCGAGTTGTGTGACGGTGAACGCCAGCACCCCGGCAATTCCGAACGCCAACTGCAGCCGGTAAGGCCGCACGAATCGCCAGAAACGACGCACCACCACCCCGTCGAAAGCCGCACCGAACATTTCCTCCTCATAGGAAACCTGTGATCCGACCACTGCGCGCGGTGGTGCGTTTCGTTCGCCGGCATCTGTCTGCGCCGGCCCGGTACTGGTTCCGTTGGCGACCGGCATCACGAAGTATCTCCCTGCGAATCCAGGTCAGCGAGTTCGGCATCGCTGGCCTGCGACTGCAACGCATGCAACGCCGCATAGCGCCCGCGCTTTGCCAGCAACTCCGCGTGCGTGCCCTTTTCGACGATCCGGCCATCCTCGAGGAACACGATTTCGTCGGCGTGCATCAGCGAGGACAGGCGGTGCGCGATGATGATCGTGGCACGGGTTCCGGTCACATCGGCAAGCGCCTCGCGGATGCGCTGCTCGGTCGCGGCGTCCACCGCAGCCGTGGAGTCGTCGAATACGATCACTCGCGATTCAGGCAGCACGCCGCGCGCGATCGCGAGGCGTTGCCGCTGGCCGCCGGACAGGGACACACCACGTTCACCAACCGGGGTTTCATAGCCCTCCGGAAGTTGCGCCACATAGTTATGCAACTGCGCTGCCTGGGTCGAGGCGCGAATCGTGCTGCGGTCCGCCCATGGGTCACCATAGGCAACGTTATTGGCAATCGCGGCGGTGAACAGGAACGGATCCTGCTGCACGACGTTCACCATCCGGCGCAGGCTTTCCAAGGTGACGTCGCGAATATCCTGACCGTCGATGGTTATGCGTCCATCGGTCGCGTCGTAATAGCGTGGCAGCAGGTGTGCGATGGTAGACTTTCCGCTGCCCGGTGGTCCCACGATACCCAGTACCTGCCCCGGACGAACTTCGAAGCTCACGCCATGCAACACCGGCAGTTCGCCGTTTTCGTCCGCGTACGCAAAGGACACGTTTTCGAACCGGACAACGCCCTCCTGCGCCTGCAATGCCACGGCGCCGGGCCGATCGCGGATCTCCGGCTCCAGATCGATGATTTCGAACAGCCGCGCGCCGCACGTCGAGGCGCGGGCCACCGAGTTCACCATCCAGGCAATCTGCCGCACTGGCATCTGCAGAATGGTGATGAACGTCAGAAAAGCCGCGAGGTCGCCGAGCGTGATACGTCCTTCCAGCACCCGTTCGCCGCCAATCCACAGCACCAGGGCCATGGCGAGAAAGTAGATGAAGGTCATGCTGGTCGTGCCGGTAACGAATACCGAGATGCGTTTGTGCAGCACCGCCAGCGCGCGCGAGGAAATAATGTCGAAGCGCGCCATTTCGAAAACCTGCGAGGCGAACGCGCGCACCACGCGAATTCCGCCGAGATTTTCTTCCATCACACGTGTCAGGACACCGAGTTCCTCCTGCAGCGCATACCAGAGGGTCCGCAGCTTCAGGCGCACCACCGCTGCCGCGACGCCGACAGCGGGCACGAATCCCAAAGTCACGACGGTGAGTTCCGCATCGATGCCGGCCAATACCCAGGCACCTCCACCAATAAGCACACTCAATAGAATGGCGCGCAACACGCCCGTGCTCACCCACATACGGGTGCCCTCGATATCGAGAATACCGCGCGTCATCAGGTCCCCGGTGTGAATCTGATCGTGATAACTGAACGACAGACGCTGCAGCTTCGCGTAATACCTCAGGCGCATCTCGTAACCGATCAGGTGTCCCACGGCCTCGCCCTGATAGTTCTGCACCAGGGTGCACAGACCTCGAAACAACGATGTTGCGAGCAGCAGCAGTGCGGCCTGGAAGAGCGCGGACCGCGTAGCGCCAGTGTCGGCCTGAACGTCAGCAAGCAACCCGTGCGCATTGTCGACGGCGCTGCCAATAAGTTGCGGGATGACGATTTGCGCGATCGCCGCCAGTATCGTCGCAGTGATGGCCAGCCCCATGCGCCAGCGATAGCGAAACGCCATCCGGGTGATGCGCCACAAGGTAGTCGCATCAAAACCGACGGCGCGGCGGCGCACCCGGCTGGACTCGGGCACCAGCGCGAGCGGCTGGCTGGATTCGATTGAATGCGGAGCGGACAAGTGGGCAGGCGCTTTTAGCGTTACAAAAAACCGCTCATTTTCCACTACTTGACGATGAGCGGCAATGCCCCTTCTGGTCAGCAGAGAAATCCGGCCAGGGCCGCGATTTTCATCGCACCAACACCCCCCCAGAAGCCTTTTTGTTAGAGTTCGGGCCATGGCCGGTTCGATGCAGCCCGATGCGTTGCGCAGCGCGCTTACCGACGGTGGCGAATTCGCCCTGCTGGATGTGCGCGAGCGCGGCGAGTACGCTCGAGGGCATCTGTTCCTCGCCATCAACCTGCCGCTCAGCCACCTCGAACTTCGTCTGCGGCGTTACGTTCCGCGCCGTACGGTGCGCGTCATCATTTGCGACGACGGTTCGGGGCTGTCGGAACGTGCCGGGCGCGTACTGGAAAGCGCCGGTTACACAGACGTATTCGTGATCGTGGGTGGCGCGCCGGCCTGTGCCGCCGCCGGCATGGAGATGTACCGCGCTCACTACGCGGTGACCTACGCGTTCGGCTTGTACGTCGATCGTCACTACCGCCCGCCGGCGATCACACCGCAATCGTTGCAGGCAAAACGCGCGTCAGGTGAAGAGCTCGTGGTGCTGGACGCGCGCCCCATCTGGGATTTTCACGACGCCAGCATCCCGTGGGCAATCGACGTACCGCTCGCCGAACTTCCCTACCGCATCCGCGATGTAGCCCCTGATCCGAAAACCCAGGTAATCATAACCTGCGGCGCAGTGGCCCGTGGCGTACTGGGTGGCCGCACCCTGATCGAAGCGGGCGTCGAGAACCCGGTCGCCGTGTTGACCAACGGCGTGCGTGGCTGGGAGCTGGCCGGCTACGAATCACAACACGGTGTTCGCCGCAGCGCGGGTCCATCTTCCAGGGAGGCGATTGACTGGGCCCACGCCGCAGCGCAGCATGTGAAAAACCACTACGGTGTGACGTTCATTGCCGGGCAAACGTTGCAGCGCTGGCGCGCTGACGATACGCGCACGCTGTACGTGATTGACGTCAGAACCCGCGAAGAATACGAAGCCGGTCATCTGCACGATGCGATCTGGGTGCTTGGCGGCGAACTTATCGGCCTCTACGAGGATCATATCGGCACCTGGAACGCACGTGTCTGCCTGGTGGACGATGACACCTCGCGCGCAATCGTTACGGCGAGCTGGTTACTGCGCATGGGTTGGCCGGATGTCGTAGTCCTCGAAGGCGGCATCCACGAACACGAACTGGTGACGGGACCCGAGGTGCAGGATGTCCCGGAACTGGACAACGCGCACCACATCCCGCGCATCGACGCACAGGCCCTGGCCAATCGCATAGCGAAGGACGCAACGCTGGTGCTCGATGTTGCTGCCAGCAGCCAGTACGAGTCGGGCCACGTTCCGGGCGCGTGGTGGACGATCCGGGCCAGGCTGCCAGCTTTGATCCATAAACTCCCGGCAGCGCAACAATACATCGTGACGAGTGAAGAAGGTCGCCTGGCGCTGCTGACAGCGCTCGATCTGCGTCAGTTGACTGCGACACCGGTTGCGGTGCTTGCGGGAGGAACCAATGCCTGGCGCGAAGGCGGCTTCGCCCTGGTGAACGGCATGACGCGCGCGCTGGGAGAAATAGACGACAACCTGGCAGAGTTGAACGTGCGTGCCGGGGATGATCGGACCACCGCGCTGGCAGCCCGGCGGCGCATGCTGAAGTGGCAGGAGGAGTTGCTCGACAAACTCGAACGTGACGACACCTTCAGCTTCCCGCCCTTGCCCTGATGGGCAATTCGCCGCTGCAGAATCGCGTCACCCCATTCGGTGAAATCATCGCCACCACGGCCCGTGGCACGCTCATGGGCAATCGCGGCATCATTCACGAACCCGGGACCAGACAACTGCTTACCCGTCGCTGGCAGCACCCTGCATGGATTTGCTGCGTGCTCGATTTCAAAGATTATCAGCATCCCATTATGGGCGCGGGGGCCTACACCGAATTGTTTTTTCTCGACGAGGCTACGGCACTGGCTGCGGGCCACCGGCCCTGCGCTTACTGCCGGCGGCGCGCGTTCAATACATTCAAACGGGCGTGGTCTATCGCAACTGGTGAGAGCCAACCTCGGGCACCGATTATCGACCGGCAGCTTCATCGTGAACGCGTTACGCGCCAGCGGAAGAAAATCACCTTTACCGCACCGCTCGACAACTTGCCGGACGGCGCTTTTATAGCGATCGACGGGCATGCTTACCTGCTGAAAGAAAACCGCCTGCTGCGCTGGCATGCGCAAGGGTACAGCGCACCTCAGAAATCCGGAAAGTTGGCAGATGTCCGGGTTTTAACGCCGTTCTCGACGGTTGCGGTATTGCGGGCGGGATACAGTCCCCTGCTACATCCCAGCAGCCACAACTAGCCAATGCGATGGGCGCACCGCGCCCATGCGAAGCCTGAACAACGCACTACAGGGACTTCAGCAGCGACGGCAATTGCGCTATCTCCCGCAATTCGTGAAAGCGCGGGTGTTCGACCGGGTGCGGATGTTGTTCGAAACTCGCCGTCACCGTATACGGGATGTGCACACCGTAGCCGCCCAGTTCCAGCACCGGCAATACATCTGACGGCAGCGAATTACCTACCATCATTGCCGCACTGGCCGCTACGCCATGCTGCGAGAATATTCCGGCATAAGTACCGGTGTTCTTTTCGGAAACGATCTCGATCTTCTGGAAGTGCTCCGCCAATCCCGACGTCTCGATCTTGTTGGTTTGATCGAGCATGTCGCCTTTGGTGATCAGCATAAGCCGATGCGCCGCACCGAGTTGTGCCAGCACGTCCTCCACACCGGGCATGATCTCCATGGGTGCGTCCAGCATGGCTTTGCCAAGCGCGATTATTTCGTGGATATCGCCTGCGGATATACGCCCGGCCGATATTTCGATCGCCGCCTCGACCATGGAGAGTGTAAAGCCCTTGATGCCGTAACCGAACAGCTTGATGTTTTTACGCTCGACAGAATCCAGCTGTTCCTGCACCTGTTCATGGGCCGCGTAGTTGTCGAGGATCTCTGCGAGGCGCGCCTGCGTCTCCCGGTAATGGGTCTCCGTATGCCACAGCGTGTCGTCCGCATCGAAAGCAACCACTTCAATCACGGCATTCTCGCGTCGGAACGTTCCAGATGATCGGCCACTGGTAACACGCTGCCCGTTTCCAGTGCCGGCAGCCCCAGCCATGCCGCTACTGTTTGTCCCATGTCGGCGAACGATTCACAGCGGCCGAGATTCCCGCTGTTCACGTGCGGCCCGAAAAACAATGCGGGCACCTGCTCTCGGGTATGGTCGTGACCAGGCCACGTCGGGTCGCAACCGTGATCGGCTGTGATCAACGCCAGGTCGTCGCCACGCATTTTCGCTTCGAATTGCGGTATGCGGCGGTCGAACGCTTCCAGCGCCCCGGCGTACCCGGGGACGTCACGGCGATGACCGTACAGCATGTCGAAATCGACAAAGTTCACGAACACCAGACTCCCGTCGGGCGCCGTGTCCGCCTGTTCCAGCAGGCAGTCAAACAACGTCATATTGTTCGCGCCTTTCAGGCGTCGCGTAACACCGCGCCCGGCAAATATGTCGGCTATCTTACCGATACTGACGACCTGGCCGCCGTGTGCAGCCACCCTGTCCAGCAAAGTAACGCCGTGCGGCGGCGTGGTGAGATCCCGGCGATTGGCGGTGCGGGTAAAATTTCCGGCCCTGTCGCCGACGAACGGCCTGGCGATCACGCGGGCAATGTTGAGCGGCGCGAAAATAGTTTTCGCTATCTGCGCGAGATCGTAGAGTCGTTGCAGGCCGAAGCGCTCTTCGTGCGCCGCGATCTGAAAAACCGAATCGCTGGACGTGTAGCAGATCGGTTTCCCGCTGGCCAGGTGCTGTTCGCCAAGCTGCTCGATTATCTGGGTGCCGGAAGCATGGCAGTTGCCCAGAATACCGGGCAGATCGCCTTTGCGGACCAGTTCTTCGATCTGCGCATCCGGAAAGCACGGCGAGGTCTGCGGGAAAGACCCCCAGTCGAACTCGGTGGGCAATCCGGCGATTTCCCAGTGCCCGCTCGGCGTATCCTTGCCACGGCTCGTTTCGCAGGCATGACCGTAGGCGCCGGTAAAGACGGGCCCGGTCCGCATCCCGGGCGGATACTGCCCGCTCGCGCCAAGCGAAGCCTCGAGCAATCCCAACCGGCTGAGGTTTGGCAGATCAAGCACCCCTTGTCGCCGGCTCTCGATATCGGCCTCGCCCACCGCGCAGACTTGCGCAATGTGGCCCAGCGTATCCGCGCCGACGTCGCCGAACGCCTGTGCATCCGGCGCACCACCGATGCCGAATGAATCCATTACCAGGATGAATGCGCGCATCAGTTGAATCGCTGTTTCACGGTGGCCGGAATCTCCGCCGCCCCGGGACCAACTGTCGCAGCCCCGAGCAACGTACCAATCGCCTGCCCGGCCTCGGCTTCGTTGCGGGCGTGAACCATGGCCAACGGCCGCTCGGCACCCACCGCCTCGCCCACTGCGGCCACGTCAGTCAGCCCGACGCTGTAGTCGATCGAATCGCCGGCACGTACGCGTCCACCGCCAAGCCCGATGACCGCGATACCGACTTGACGCGTATCGATTGCGAGCAGCGTCCCGTCGGACGGTATGCAAGGCTTGACGATGGTTGCCGTCGGCAGATGTCCTTCCGTTTCGAGCAGGTCTTCGGGACCGCCGAGTTCGCTCACCATCCGGGCGAAGATTTCCGCAGCCTCGCCCGAATCCAGCGCGCGCTCCACGCGTTGCGCAGCAACCCCCTCGTCGTCTTCCATACCGGTCACCAGCAACATCTCTACCGCCAGCGCGGTGGTCACTTCGTGCATGCGCGCATCGCGTTGTGAACCTGTCAGATAGGCCATGGCTTCAATAACTTCCAGTGCGTTACCGACCGAGCGCCCCAGCACCTGGTTCATGTCGGTGATCAGCGCGTGGGTCTGAAGGCCGGCACCCCGGGCAACGGCGACAATGCTTTCCGCTAACTCGCAGGCCTGCGATTCTTCCGACGCGAACGCACCATTGCCGGTTTTCACGTCCATCACCAACCCCTGCAGTCCCGCCGCCAGCTTTTTTGACAGTATAGACGCCGTGATCAGCGGCAATGATTCTACCGTGGCAGTCACATCGCGAATCGAATACAGGCGTTTATCCGCAGGTGCCAGATTGGCAGTCTGGCCGATGATTGCGCAGCCGGTGTTTTTAACCACTTTGCGAAAGCGTTCGTTGCTCGGTGCCGTGTCGTACCCGGGTATCGCATCGAGCTTATCCAGCGTACCGCCGGTATGGCCCAGACCGCGCCCGGATATCATCGGTACGAATAACCCGCAGGCCGCTGCGACGGGTGCCAGCATCAGACTGATTTTGTCACCGACGCCACCGGTGGAATGTTTGTCCACAACCGGCCCGGACAGATCCAGATCCCGCCAGTCGAGCACGTCGCCTGAGGCGGTCATGGCCCGTGTCAACGCGACTCGCTCCGGCATCGACATACCTCGAAAAAACACCGCCATTGCAAAGGCCGCGACCTGCCCTTCGCTGATGCTGCCATCGGCGATCCCGATGACGAAGGCGGTGATCTGCTCATCGGTAAGCACACCGCCGTCGCGTTTTATGCGGATTGTTTCCTGGGGCAGCATGGAGTAATACAACGCCAGATTTTTCCTGACCCGTTCCATGTCTTAAAGGTGCCGGGGCCACAGTGGCGCTCTGCGCCACTGTGGCCCCGCAGGGGTGGAGGACAGGGATGTTCGGAATAAAGTGAATAGGTACAAAGTGTACCCCTGCTTTGTCTGCGTAAATTCGCGCGTAACGTCATGATCTAGCTATTGAACCTCCGTTTCTTGGAGCCGCCTTCCCCGCATGGGGACGCAAGCAGCGTGCAACATAGGGGCTGGAGAGGGTGTTTTTAGTTTAGTCGAATGGTGTCCGCACCAATTGAGCGGCTGCAGTATACTCCAAACAAATAAGCCGCTGCCCGAGGCCCCATGAGCATCCCGGCCACCGAATTCGCGAGCCGTTTTCCAGACCTCAGCCGCCAGATGCGCGTGGATCAGGTGGGCGTGGAGGAACGCGTTGCGCGGTTCTGCAAGCGCAGCATAAAAAACCAATCCAAAGTTCAGGCACTGTCGATGGCGTTGAGCATGATCGATCTCACCACGCTCGAGGGCCAGGATACACCAGGCAAGGTGAGACAACTGTGTCAAAAAGCGTTGCATCTCCACGACCAGTTGCCCGGTTTACCCCACGTCGCCGCGGTATGTGTCTATCCGACCATGGTGGCGGTGGCCAGACAGGCACTTGCCGGTCATGACATCAAGGTCGCCTCGGTGGCGACCGCGTTTCCGAGCGGCCAGTCGCCGCTGGCCGCCAAGCTTGCCGACATAAAAATGGCGGTGGATTCGGGTGCCGACGAGATCGACATGGTCATCTCGAGGAGCGCGTTTCTGCAAGGCAACTATGCCCGCGTTTTTGATGAGATCGGCGCTGTCAAGGAAGAGTGCGGCTCCGCGCACCTGAAGGTTATCCTGGAAACCGGCGAGCTCGGCACGCTTGATCGGGTGCGGCGAGCGAGCGTCATAGCCATGCATGCAGGGGCCGATTTCATCAAGACCAGCACCGGTAAGATCCAGCCTGCCGCCACTATGCCGGTCACCCTCGTCATGCTGCAGGCGATTCGTGATTTCTACTACGAGACAGATCGCCTGGTCGGTATGAAACCCGCGGGAGGGATCTCAAAGTCCAAGCAGGCCATTCAATATCTCGTGATGCTGCGAGAGGTACTCGGTGAGCGGTGGTTGACACCGGAGTTGTTCCGATTTGGCGCCAGCAGCCTGGCCAATGACGTGCTGATGCAATTGCAAAAGCAAGCGACCGGGGTTTACCAGTCACCTGACTACTTTTCCAAGGACTGAGCCCATGGTTCGTGAACTGGGTAAATTGGACTTCAAAGGGACCTGGCAATATGCCGCCGCACCCGAGAGCACCGATCACGTACAACTCGGTGACCGCTACGACCTGTTTATCGATGGCGACTTCGTCGCACCGGCGGCAGGCAAGTATTTCGACACGATCAGTCCGTCGACGGAAAAAGTACTTGCCAGCGTGGCGCTCTCCAGCAACGTGGATGTGGATCGGGCAGTCAAAGCCGCTCGCGGGGCCTGCCGCGTGTGGGGCAGAATGAAGCCCGCCGAAAGAGGCAAATATATTTACCGCATTGCGCGGATCATCCAGGAAAGGGCGCGCGAGTTTGCGGTTATTGAATCCATGGACGGTGGCAAACCGATACGCGAGTCCCGAGACGTGGACCTGCCGTTGGTCGCCGCACACTTCTTCTACTACGCCGGGTGGGCAGACAAGCTCGAGTATGCATTCCCGGGCAAACGCCCTGCCCCTTTAGGCGTGGCCGGACAGATAATCCCGTGGAATTTTCCGCTGCTGATGGCAGCCTGGAAGATCGCGCCCGCATTGGCGTGTGGCAACACGGTGGTGTTGAAGCCGGCGGAGACCACACCTTTGACTGCGCTGAAGCTGGCAGAAGTTATCCGCGATGCCGATGTACCGCCCGGGGTAGTCAACATCGTCACCGGTGCGGGCGAAACGGGTGCTGCAATCGTCGAACATTCCGATGTAGACAAAATTGCGTTTACCGGCTCAACCGACGTGGGCCGGCAGATTCAAAAAGCGCTTGCCGGCACAGCTAAGAAGTACACGCTGGAACTGGGTGGCAAAGCCGCCAACATTATTTTCGAAGACGCCGCGATTGACCAGGCGGTCGAAGGTATCGTCGACGGCATCTTTTTCAATCAGGGTCACGTGTGCTGTGCGGGGTCACGGCTGCTGGTTCAGGAGTCCGTTGCCGACGAAGTACTGGGTAAACTCAAAGACCGCATGGAGACGTTGATCGTCGGCGATCCGTTGGATAAGAACACAGATATCGGCGCAATCAACTCGCCGCGGCAGCTGGAAAAGATCGAGTCCTACCTTGCGCTGGGAAGGACCGAAGGCGCTGAGATGTACCAGAGCAGCGTGGCCGTACCGGATACTGGCTACTGGTGCCGGCCAACACTCTTTACCGGCGTATCCCAGTCGAATCGCGTGGTGCAGGAAGAAATTTTCGGCCCCGTGCTGGCGGTACAGACATTCAGGACCATGGCGGAAGGGATCGATAAAGCCAACAACACGCCGTATGGTTTATCGGGTGGGGTGTGGACCGACAAAGGCGCGAAAATTTTTCACATGACGCAAAAAATACGCGCCGGCGTTATCTGGGCCAACACATTCAACAAGTTTGATCCCACTTCCCCGTTTGGGGGATACAAAGAAAGTGGCGTAGGTAGAGAAGGCGGTCTGCACGGACTGGACGCCTATTTGTCGTTAGGTTAGATATTTACTATGGATAAAGACCCCAGGGTTAGCGCACGTCACGCCGGCAACGACACTGCTGGTGCAACACAGAAGGCAACCAGACAGGCGAAGCCGGAGGCAGGCGCACGCCTGACCGTGGCGAAAACCTACAAAATCTATATCGGCGGAAAGTTCCCGCGCACCGAATCCGGTCGTTACTACCCGCTGCGGGACAAAAGCGGCGAGGTCATCGCCAACATCTGCAGCGGCAGCCGCAAAGATTTTCGTGAAGCGGTGGTTGCGGCGCGCGGTGGATTCGCTAACTGGTCCAGCACCAATGCCTACCTGCGCGGTCAGATCCTGTACCGCATCGCCGAGATGCTCGAAGGCCGCGGCCAGCAGTTTGTCGCGGAACTCGTGATTCAGGGTGTGTCCAAGCAGCGCGCGGCTACCGAAGTGACCGCAACCGTAGACCGGCTCGTGTATTACGCGGGCTGGGCGGATAAATACCAGCAGGTTTTCAGTGCGGTGAACCCCGTGGCATCTTCGCACTTCAACTTTTCGGTACTGGAGCCCATGGGCGTTATTAGCATATTGGCTCCCGAGGACAGCGGGCTGCTGGGACTGGTGTCGAATATCGCGCCGGCAATTACCGGTGCCAATACATGCGTGGTTCTGGCGTCCACCTCGATGCCGTTGTGCGCAATCAGTTTTGCCGAAGTACTTGAAAGCTCCGATGTGCCACCGGGAGTGGTGAACATACTCACGGGCTCGCAGGATGAGCTCGCCGGACAGTTTGCGTCCCACATGGATGTCAATGCAGTTATCCATGCGGGATCAGACGGTGAAAGAATCAAGGAAGTGCAGCTGCTGGCAGCAAACAATATCAAGCGCACTATCGTCAGAACTCAAACCAGTTGGGTGGGCGAAACGGGCCAGGGACCCTACTTCATCAAAGACACGCAGGAAACGAAGACCACCTGGCACCCGGTCGGCGCTTAGGTTGTCAGACGAACTCGCGCCGAATGTCTCAGATAAACGTAGAAGCGGACACGTTCAACCAACTATCGCCTGGCTGACTTACCGAGATGCTGCTGAATAACTCGGTTCCCCGGAATTGGTGCTAGATTTGCGAGAAATTTCACGTTCGGCAGTGACATGAAACCAAGGTTGGCACGCGCAACGAAACAGTAGCGCACGCTTCAGAGAGTATCCCGACATAAGAGACCAACCGCGAGTGTGCTGCATCGCGTTTGTGTCGCACCGCACAAGGGACACCGTTTGCCGCTAACGCGCACCGGCTTGGATCGAGAAGCTCTTGTGCTCCGCGGGCGCTTATCCTTTAGGTTTGTACGGGTCTGGAGTGCCGGGCGGGATCGCTGGTTCCTTCTGGAATGTTGTCAGATGATCAACGAGCGCCTGGCCTGCTGGGTAGCGAACCCAGAAAGATTTTTCCGACCCCTGCATTGGAAACTGTTCTTTCGGATCAAGGTGAAGATTGTAGAACAGCGGAATAGAGTAGTTCTTTGTTGGAATGCCAAAGCCGGAATCGAGTTCTGCGGTAACCATCTTCCAGTTGCGCCACTTTACGCCGTAATGTCGTCGCCAACGTAAATGATCACGGACTCGCGGTTGGATTTTGCCTGCTTGCCGAGGAAAAATTCACTCTGATCAAGCCTTGATCGGTGGGGTAGCGGCCCGTCGAGTCTCCCAGATGCCATTTGCCGAACATGGCGGTTTCGTAGCCGGCGTCCGAAAGCATCTCGGCCAGGGTGTATTCCTACTGTGTCAGCCCATAGACACCGACTCCCACCGGTACCGAGCCGTTGCCGGTTCTAACCGCATATCGACCTGTCAGTATCGCTGCGCGGCTAGGTGTGCACTGCGCTTCGACATTGAAATTCAAAAGCTTCATGCCCTCGTCTGCCAGTGAGTCGATTCGCGGCGTAGGCGCGCCACGGATGACACCACCACCGTAAGTACCAAGTTCTCCCCAGCCAAAGTTGTCCATCAATACAAGCACGATATTGGGCTTTTCTTGAGCGAACGCGGCCGATCCTGCAAAACAAAAAAGCAACACCGAAACAACTGTTTTCAACGAATGCATGTTGAAAAGAACCCCTAACTACAGTTGGTTTGTTCTAGTATACAGAGAGTCCGTCGCTTGATGGTAGACTCCTCCCTACGACAACTTATTTGGGTCGAACTTGCGAGTTTTTTTGCATCGCAGTACTAATTATCTTCGTTCCGTTTTGTCGCATCTCCGAAGGAGAGCGGTCGTTGCACCGGGCTGAAATGTATTTAGAACTAACTCCGGCGTGTGGAACGAAGAAGACAAGACACGCGCGTCACCAGAATAAGTGTTAACCGTAATCCTTACATTTCGTTGTTGACTTAGGGGCTGTACTGAAAGCGGAATAGCAGCAGGTCGGCATTACCGATGTCGCGCAATGTAGAGTGAATATAGTTCATCATTACTCGTATCTCTTAGTTCGGATACCAGTTCAATCCAAACCCAATGTTCCGTACGTTGCCAGCATTGATAGTACCACCCGAAAGATCGAGCGCTGAATAACGCGCGGTGAGCTCGAGCCCGCCGCCGTTCGCAACAATATTAAATGGGTTGCCGCCGGTATAGAGTTTATTGGGGCGGGTACGACCGAAAGTTCCACTGGACGTTTTGTAAAATCGACTTTCCCCGCTAAGAAACCACCCGCCCTGTAAATAAGCTCCGTCAAACGCGGGGTTGCTTAGATTTTCGGCCTCCACCGATGAACCTACCCATTCGGCGGCGGCCCAATAGCTTCCGGAAACTGCGGCCAATTCCACACCAGTGAGCGTGACACGGTCGGCCGCAATTTCCGGCGTTGCCGCAATCACCGGCGCAAAGCGTGCCTCGGGCCGGGTTGCATACTCCACGGTATCGTCATTCGGTTTGCGTGCGCTGTAACTCGCGCCGATATGCAGCAACTGCTTACCCCCATTGCCATACAACGGCGTTCCAGTGACACGTCCCGTTATGGCCAGCGACGCTTTAGTCGGGTCGTCCTCGTTGTTGTTCGATATCGCACTGGTCGTCATCGAAAGCGCCCAGGAATAACGCGCGCGTTCGTTGCTCTTGATCATCGCACCGAGACCGCGACCCGGCGTCAACGCACTTACCGGTAGGCTGGTCTCCAGGAATCCGGCGTTGGAGGAACTGGTCTGCCTGCCGAGACTGAAGGATTCTTTAAATCGACCCAGGCGCCAGCGGGAGAACCGGAACAGTTGGCCCTCGAAGTATGCGTCCTTGAGACCCTGGTCTGCCGCAAAGTCCTGTTCGTATTTGAAATCCA
>JAOTYY010000274.1 GCA_029861595.1 Gammaproteobacteria bacterium | reverse complement strand
CACCGCTGGTTCCCGGGCGGACTGCCTTGTCCTCTTCCTTCAGTGGCGCCGCACGCATTGCGCGCCGCGCCGTCCGGCCACCCATTCGACGTGTCATCGAGCCGCCTCCTCGAATTGTTTACCGCGTGCAGTATCGCCACTGCCCCTAGTGTGCTGCCCCGTAAGTAACGTGTAATTCTGCACGTATTTACGGGACAGCACACTAGCGTCTCACCCGCATTAGCGACGATTAGTGGGTCGCTGGCGACACAATCATCGACCTCTACCGCAGCGGCATGCCGCGATTGTCGCGGTGCCGGTGAGTAGCCCGCTGCTCGCGCGGCGACAGGCCAAACAGCGCGCGATAGCGATGACTGAAATAACCCGGCGAGGGGAACCCGCAAGCCAAGGCCACATCCGTGATCGGCATGCTGGTCTGCTCCAGCAGGCGCCGGCCCTGGCGCAGTCGCAGTTCGGTGTAGTAGCGTGCCGGCGTAGCCGCCATGTAGCGCTGAAACAGCCGCTCAAGCTGCCGTTTGGATACCCCTACCGCGTCGGCCAGTTCAGCCGGTGTCAGGGGCTGCTCAAGGTTCGCTTCCATCAACTCGAGGCATTCCAGGAGATTGCGATTGGTAATCCCGGTGCGCTCGCGCAGAGTCATGCGTTGCGCCTCGGTCGGTTTGCGAATCACGTTGTAGATAAAATTCTCCGCACAGGCCACGGCCAGATCATAGCCATGCTGCTCCTCGATGATCTGCAGCATCATGTCCAAAGCGGACGTGCCGCCCGCGCAAGTAAAGCGGTTGCGGTCGAATTCATACAGTTCGCTGGAAGCATCGATATGCGGGAAAGCCTCCCTGAAACCCGGCATGTTCTCCCAATGGATGGTGCATCGGTACCCGTCCAGCAGCCGAGCCTGCGCCAGCACGTGGCTGCCAGTTTCGATCGCCCCCAGGCGCACACCTTGCGCAGCGAGTTTGCGCAGCCAGTTGCACACCCTCGCGTCTTGAAAGCTGCTGGGTTCGTGTGCGCCGCACACGACCACGGTTTCGAATCCCGGCGCGTCGGTTATGCTGAATTCAGCGCTCTGCTGCATCCCGTTGTTCGCCGCAATGCGCTCTCCAGCGACGCTGATCACGTGCCAGGCATACAACGCGCGCCCGCTCAAGCGGTTGGCGACACGCAGGGGCTCTACCGCCGAAACGAATCCCAGCATCGAAAAAGTCGGCACCAGCAGAAACCCGAACTCGCGTTCCGCCGGTGTATCGTAGACACCGAACTTCGGGTCACGTATCAATTGGTCGGTTTCTGCGCTCGCCACGTGTTCTGGCTCAACGAAATAGGAAACACTGGTACTACAATGACTTTCCGCGGGCTATTAAGTTTACGCGCTTTTCACCAGCGTGAGCGTACTGTGAGGAGTCGTCATTATGCTGATCGGTGTCCCTAAAGAGATCAAGAACAACGAGTTCCGTGTGGGGCTCGCCCCTGCCAGTGTCCGGGAAGTCGTGTATCACGGTCATGAGGTGATTGTCGAGTCCAACGCCGGCGTCGGCATAGGCGCCCAAGACGCCGAATACGAAGCCGCCGGGGCCCGGATCGTCGACGCCGCGGCGGAGATATTCGCCAGCGCAGAAATGATCGTCAAAGTCAAAGAACCGCAGGCCGTCGAGCGACGCATGCTACGTCCCGGGCAGGTGCTGTTCACCTACCTGCACCTGGCGCCCGATCCCGAGCAGACCAGGGACCTGGTCGACAGCGGCGCTGTCTGCATCGCCTACGAAACGGTGACGTCACCGCATGGCGGGTTGCCGCTGCTCGCACCCATGTCCAAAGTGGCGGGGCGCATGGCGATCCAGGCCGGCGCCTACTGTCTGGAGAAACCGCACAATGGTCTGGGCATGCTCCTGGGGGGTGTGCCGGGCGTCGATCCTGCCAAGGTCGTGGTGATCGGCGGGGGTGTGGTCGGCACGCACGCCACGCATGTCGCCGTGGGAATGGGTGCCGACGTGTGGGTGCTGGATCGCAACGGCGAGGTGCTGGAAGCTCACTGGAAACAGTTCGGGCGCTCGACCAACACTGTGTTTTCGACGCGCGACGCCGTGGAGCGGCACGTGCTGGAGGCCGACCTGGTGATCGGCGGCGTGCTGATCCCTGGCGCAGCTGCGCCCAAGCTGGTCACCGCGGATATGGTGAAACACATGAAGCCCGGTTCGGTGATCGTCGACGTAGCGATAGATCAGGGCGGGTGCTGCGAGACATCACGTCCGACGACCCACGAACAACCGACTTACGTTGTCGACGAGGTCGTGCACTACTGTGTTGCCAACATGCCTGGCGGTGTGCCGCGTACCTCAACGTTCGCGTTGAACAACGCGACGCTGCCACACGTACTGCACCTTGCCGACCGCGGCTACAAGCAGGCGCTGCGCGAAGATGAGCACTTGCTGGCCGGCCTCAACGTGCATGCCGGCGCGGTAACCATTCGTGAAGTTGCCGACGAACTGGGTTACGAGTTTGTTGAGCCATCAAGCATCCTGTAGGGCGCGAGCTGCTTCCACACGCGACACAGTAGGCATAATGCACGGGGCATATATAATCCCTGGCGATGAAAATAGTATCTTTCAATGCGAACAGCGTGCGCGTGCGCCTGCACCAGCTACAGGCGATCGCGGACAAGCATGATCCGGAAATCATCGGTCTGCAGGAAACCAAGGTCGCGGACGAGGAGTTCCCCCGGGCAGATGTGCAGATGCTGGGCTACACCACGGAGGCATTCGGGCAGAAAAACCACTATGGCGTCGCGCTGTTGAGTAAAGCGTGCCCGCTGCGTGTGATGCGCGGTCTGCCGCCGGATGGGGAGGATGCTCAACGGCGGTTCATCGACTCCATTTACCGCTTGCCCGGCGGCGAGGAATTGCGCGTGATCAGCGCTTATTTCCCGCAGGGCGAAAGCCGCGACCACGCAGTCAAGTTTCCGGCCAAAGAAAAATTCTACGCAGACGTGCTGGGCTACCTGCAGTCAACGGCGACACCGGATGAGCATCTGGTGTTGATGGGTGATTTCAACGTAGCGCCTGTCGATCACGACATCGGCATCGGCGAAGACAATGCGGCGCGCTGGCTGCGTACTGGAAAAACCAGCTTTCTGCCCGAGGAGCGTATCTGGTTACAGCGCCTGTTCGACTGGGGCCTGGTGGATACTTATCGTCTGGTGAAACCGGATGTAGGGGACTGCTTCAGCTGGTTCGACTACCGCAGCCGGGGTTTTGAGCGCGAACCTAAACGTGGATTACGAATCGATCATATTCTGGTAAGCCGCTCTCTCGCCAAGCGCGTAGTCGACGCCGGCATAGACTACGACATACGCGCTATGCAAAAGCCGTCGGATCATTGTCCCGTGTGGGTGGAGATGCGCGAGGAATAAATATTCGGGGACAGTTTACTTACTTCGTGGCGAACGATTGCCGGCCCTGTTTTCGAAATAAGTAAACTGTCCCCGAATATTTTCTCACCATCGCCGGGTCGAGCGGCGCAATCATCTTAGCGACATTCAGTTGCGCAAGGTAATAGTTGATGGACTACAAACGGGAAAGGGACCAGGGCGCCTTTTTCAGGATCCGGCAGCAAGCGGTATGTCGTGCCACGCCTTGAACGCGGCGCAGCGTTCGATGAAGTCGTGGGTGCTCTTGGGCATTGGCACGCGCGCGCCGGACAAGTAGGAAATCAGGTTACGCGCATCGCTGATCAGGCGCTGTTCTTCGATTTCGCGCTGCTTGGAGATAACCGAGGTTTGCGCGGCACGCTTGGGCCGGTAGCCGACCAGGCGTTCGCCGGATGCCACGAAGCGCGGCCATACATGGAAAATCACTTTATCGCTGCGCATCGTTTCTGCTTCTTCTTTGGCAGAAGCCGCATACTCGTAGACGTTCTGGGCGAAATCGTTATACCCTTCGTTACCACTGAACACATCGGCCAGCGCGTTTGCGATACGGTCAATGTCTCGCATGGCCTGAGAGATTTTTACATATCGCGACTCATAGAATGACGCGATCGGCATGGTGAAAGCTTTCAGTGGCTCCCCCCATAACTCGTCGATACCTTCTTCGCCGCTGTAGTGCTTCACCTGCTTACCCAGTTCCAGCGCTTCCTTGAAGCATCGCCCGCACTGGCGCATCAGTTCGTTGGTCGGACTGATTTCCACACCTTTCTCGGCCAGGCTCACGACACTGGTGAATATATCGGTAGCCCGGTTGAACAGCGCACCCGCCAGCATCGCCGCGTTGACCCGTTTGCGCGCCGGATCGGTTTCCTGATCGTACGCTGCACGTGCTGCGTCCAGATTGTCTCCAGGCGTATTGATCCCAGGTTCGGTGTGATGAAACGTACGCCGGGTCAGGTGATCGATCAGCCGTTTGCGCGCAGTAAGCGTGTCGTCCGGGGGGCTGTAGTAGCGGATCCAGTAACCGTCATAGTAGATGCATTCTTTGTCATCTACTTCGCGACGAGTACCGTTTTCGGGATCGCCTGCCATGAAACTACTTATACGTCGTGTTGTAACTGGTGGTCGTACGTTGCGTCGTAGCGGTAAACGACTGCAAGCGATTACACTTGGTAACTTGCGCCTATTTGGCCATTTCGTCAAGTAGTCTGGACAAAAACCGTTCGCACTCCTCCACCTGCGCCACGCTGATGTACTCGTTCGGCTTGTGAGCTTGCTCTATGCTGCCCGGACCACAGATGACCGCGGGTATGCCGGTGTCCTGGAACAATCCTGCTTCGGTTCCGAAACTGACAGTGCCCACGACGTTGCTGCGACTCAAGCGTTTCACCAAACGCACGATATCCGAGTCCTCGTCACAGGCAAGCGCCGGATAGCTTGGCAATGCGTCCCAGTCGATGCC
>JAOTYY010000273.1 GCA_029861595.1 Gammaproteobacteria bacterium | reverse complement strand
CGGTGGTCGTCGAATCTTCACCGGTGCGCCTCACCTTTGCCGAGTGGCTGGACAAAGCTCGGCACACCGTCGACGACGTCAAGCAGTTTTCGCAGTTGGAGTTTGAAAAAACGCGCTACTACATAGAGCGCGATCTGCAGGACATGCTGCAGCACGCCAGACACAGCGAGCGTGATCTGGCCGATTGGCTGCGGATCGATTTGTCATTGGTGGAGGGGGGGCTGCTCGATCTATTCACCTGTGTTGCTGATCCCACGCGCGTGGAACTGGACGAGTTGATCGCCGCAGGATTCCATAGCAAGGACTATCTGGCCGACGAAGTCACTGGTCCCGGCCGCCTGGAGTGCGTCGCGTGCGGCAATCTGCTCGAGTTCGACCGCCCCAGCTCGATTCCCGCTTGCGCGATATGTGACGGCAAAGTGTTCCGGCGTCCCGGCCCGCCAGCTGTATGAGCAGTCGCTACGAACCTCGCCGCAACGCAAGCGGCTTCAGTCGGTCCTGCCCTCGCGCCCGTATGCGTCCTCGAAACGGACGATATCGTCCTCGCCCAGGTAACTGCCTGACTGCACTTCGATGATTTCCAACGGAATGGTGCCGGGATTCTCCAGCCGGTGCCGGGTCGCGACAGGTATATAGGTCGACTCGTTCTCGGCGAGCAGGAATTTTTCGTTGCCGCGAGTGATGCGCGCCGTGCCGCTCACCACGATCCAGTGCTCGGCTCGATGGTGATGCATTTGCAGAGACAGGCTGCACTGCGGATTGACGGAAATGCGCTTGGCCTGAAACCGTTCGCCGCCGTCTATGCTTTCATAGTAGCCCCACGGGCGATAAACGCGTTTGTGTGTAGTGACTTCTTCGCGCTGCTGTGTTTTCAGCCGGTCGACTATGTGTTTGACATCCTGGGCGTGCGACCTTGACGCAACCAGCACAGCATCAGCGGTCTCCACGATGATCTGGTCCTTTGCACCAACCACCGTCACCAGGCGATGTTCCGCATGCACGTAGCAGTTTTTGCTTTCCTGCAACACCACATCGCCACGCACCGCATTGCCGTCGTCATCTTTGTCGAGGATGGACCACAAAGAATCCCATGCGCCGACATCGCTCCAATTTGCTGCCAGTGGCACAACGTATGCGCGTTCGGTTTTTTCCATTACCGCGTAGTCGATGGAATCTGACGGTGAGCCGGCAAATGCTGCTTCGTCCAGACGTAAGAAATCCAGATCGCGCACGATGGCAGCGTGTGCGGCCTGGCAGGCCGCAAGAATTTCCGGCGCATAATGCTGCAGCTCGCGCAAATACACACTCGCGCGAAACAGGAACATACCGCTGTTCCAGTAGTAGTCCCCCGAAGCGAGATATTGTTCCGCGGTGGCCAGATCGGGTTTCTCGACGAACGATGCCACCGGAGCCGCCCCGGGACCGCTCGCCTTGATATAGCCGTAGCCTGTCTCCGGACGCGTTGGTGTGACACCGAAAGTAACCAGATTGCCGTCGCGCGCGGCGGGCAGAGCCGTGCGCAGGGCAGCGGAAAACGCCGCGTCATCATCGATCACATGATCGGCGGGCGACACCAGCAACAGAGGATCCTGGTCATCGCGAATGGCTTCCAGAGCCGCCACCGCAATCGCCGGTGCCGTATTTCTGCCCACCGGTTCGAGCACTATGGCAGCCGCGGGTACATCGATCCCTCGCAACTGCTCGGCCACCATGAAGCGGTGCTCGTGGTTACAGACCACGATCGGCGCCTGGGACCCGCACGCCTGCAGGCGCTTTGCAGTCGCCTGTAACATACTCAACGTGGCATGCCCGAGCGCGATGAACTGCTTCGGATGCTGCGCTCGCGACAGCGGCCACAGGCGGCTACCCGTGCCTCCGGAAAGGATCACCGGCACCAAGCGTGTATCTGTCATTGTCGATTCCTGCTCGAACGTCCCGCAACGATGGCGATTCCCAGCACTAGCAGCAGTGCCACGACGACCATGTAATTGCCATAGCGTACGTAGGGCGTCGCACCGGCGCGCGGCTGGATGCTCGCATCCAATGCATGCGCTGCGAATTGCGGGGATCGTGCAAGAATTCGGCCATCGTGGTCGATAAACGCACTGATGCCGGTATTGGTCGCACGCGCCATGGGTCGGGCCGTTTCCAGGGCGCGCACACGGGCGATCTGCAGATGCTGATGCGGCGCGATGGAGTCGCCAAACCAGGCGTCGTTACTGACGTTGACGAGAAAATTCGCCGCGGGCAGTTGCGTGATTACTTCTTCGCCGAAAGCATCCTCGTAGCAGATCGACACACCCGCCAGGTATCCGGCCAGCGGCAGCGGCGCCTGCCGCCAAGCACCGGCATCCAGATCCGACATCGGAATCGTGATATAGCGGGCGATAAACTCGAGCAGGTCGCGCAACGGCATATACTCACCGAACGGTACCAGGTGGCGCTTCAGGTACATTTGCCCGGGGCCACCCTCTGGCGTCACCTTACGCACAGCGTTGAAGTAGCGTCGCTCCTCCTGTCGATACTCCAACACCCCGATCGCCAGTTCGGCACCGGCCGCCCGCAATTCACCCGCCACCGCCTCGAGCAGCTCTGCTACACGGTGGTAGAAAGTCGGAATCGCCGTTTCCGGCCAGATGACCAGGTCGACCGGCGGACCCTCGATACTCAAGCGGGTGTACACATCGAGCGAACGCTGCAACATCTCGGCGATGAATTTTTCCTCCTGCCCAACATTGCCCTGCACCATGCGCACACGCACGGGTTCGCCCACGGGCGTGCTCCAGCGCACCTGCTGCAACGCGAATCCCCCAATCCACATCAGTACGCACAATCCCAGTACAGCTACGCGCTGTACTGACAGCATGCGCGTACCGAGCAACAACGCCATAGCGCCCGCCGTCAAAGCCAACGTCCAACTGACGCCGTACACTCCCAACAGCGGGAAATAGCCGGCCAGCGGCCAGTCGGTCTGCGTGTGTCCGAGCAACAGCCAGGGAAATCCGCTGAGCACCCAGCCGCGCAGCCATTCGGCCAAGGTCCAGCCGGCCGGCGCCAGCACCAGCATCCACACCCCAACCGGCGCCTTATGACGGCATAACAGGTAGCCCAGCGCACCTGGATACAGCGCCATGCCCAGCACGAATCCGCCGGTCAGCAGCGCAGACAGCGGCGCGATCGCCTCCCCGAACAGGTGCAGGCTGAAGTAAATCCAATGTATGCCCACACCGAACAGGCCCAGGCCGTACAATAACCCCAGCCAGGCGCCACGCGCGGGCGTGGCATCGCGTAGCAGCAGCAACAACGACATGGGCGCGAGCACCGCAAAGATCGGCAAGTCGAGCGGCGCATAGGCGCAGACTTGCAACGCGCCCGCTGCTAACGCGAGCAACTCGGCAACGCGAGGATGGATGCTTGCGGACCGCTCGCGTTTCTCCTTTCCCTCCGGGAGAGGCGCTGGGGGTAAAGATTCGCCCTCATCCCAACCCTTCTCCCCGGGGGAGAAGGGCTGTTTTTCACACCCCTCTCCCTCTGGGAGAGGGGTCGGGGGTGAGGGTTCCCCTACATCCTTTGGCAGAGGGGTCTGCGATCCGGATTCGCCTTCGTGCGCCATGCAGGCTAACGGGCATCCGCGGTATCGACATTGCCGGACGGCGTCACGCGCAGCAGGTAAACGCACCGCGAATCAGCAGCAAGCACGCGGAAGGCGGAATGGTTGATCTCCACGGTTTCGTCGCGTTTGTGCACATTTCCCAGTGTCGTCATCACCAGCCCGCCCACGGCGTCGACTTCCTCGTGATCCAGTTCTCCAAGTCATAGAATGGTGTGACGAGCGAAATC
Organism: Gammaproteobacteria bacterium; assembly: GCA_029861595.1. Lineage (GTDB taxonomy): Bacteria > Pseudomonadota > Gammaproteobacteria > JAHELT01 > JAHELT01 > JAHELT01. The sequence goes on along the minus strand of JAOTYY010000273.1, from coordinate 1,050 downwards.
TGCATCATTTTGCTTCCGTTATCCATCTCGAATTAGTCGCACCGATTCTTTCGAAGCACCCAAGATTACGCCCGCACTTAGTATTTCGGAGCCGATATAACATCGATAAGATAGCGGCCGTAATCCGATTTCTCCATCAACGCCGCCCTGGCGCTGACTTCACTGGCCGTCAGCCAACCATTTTCGAAGGCAATCTCCTCCAAACAGGCGATTTTCATTCCTTGCCGGTGTTCGATCGTCTTCACGTACTCGCTCGCCTCCAATAGGCTATCGTGAGTGCCGGTATCGAGCCAGGCGAAGCCGCGCCCGAGAAACAGGACGTCCAACATTCCGCGCTCCAGATACACTCTGTTGACGTCGGTGATCTCCAATTCACCCCGGGCCGAGGGTTCGAGATTCCTCGCGATGTCGATCACGTCATTGTCGTAAAAATAAAGTCCAGTCACCACCCAGTCGGAACGCGGGGATTTGGGCTTCTCCCGGATGGATAACGCTCGCAGATTCCCGTCAAACTCGATCACTCCAAAGCGTTCTGGATCACGAACCTTGTACGCAAAGACCGTCGCTCCCGTTTTCCGCTCGGCGCCCAATCTTAGTTTCTCGACGAACCCCTGGCCGTAAAATATATTGTCGCCGAGAATCAGACACACACTGTCACTGCCAACAAATTCGGCACCTATAGCAAATGCCTCCGCGATACCCCTGGGTTCAGCCTGAGCGGCGTACGATAAGGAAATTCCAGTATTCTCGCCGTTACCCAAAAGCTCCTGGAAACGAGGAAGATCCTGCGGCGTCGAGATCAGCAAAATATCCCTGATCCCCGCCAGCATGAGCACCGATAGGGGGTAGTAGACCATCGGTTTATCGTAAACGGGGAGAAGGTGCTTCGATATGCATTGGGTAACCGGATGTAGCCGCGTTCCAGCACCGCCAGCAAGAACAATCCCCTTCATGAAGCCCCCTTGATTCGGTGCGCGTACTGCCGCTCATAAAAATCCAGATACGCTCCGCTGCGGATCGCGTCAACCCAATTGTCGTGCGACAAGTACC
>JAOTYY010000061.1 GCA_029861595.1 Gammaproteobacteria bacterium | reverse complement strand
GGAAAACACGGCCGATGTCGCGATCTCTGCCGGCACCTTTGAGTTGCGCGATGGTCGGCGAGACCGAATTGAGAATGCCGAAAAACAGCAGGAACACCGACAGCAGAAGCATCGACCCGATCGCGACGGCGGCAAGATCCAGCGGACTCAACCGCCCCGCCATCACCGTGTCGGTGAACCCCATGCCGACCTGCGACAGTTGCGCGACGATCAACGGGCCGGCCAGGCGCCACAGGATCGCACTCTCGGTGCGCAGTTTCGTGCTCACTGCCGGCGTCCTTCGGAGACGCGCTCATGGCCGGCGAGGTCACGGTGAGTGCCGACTGCGGAGAATCCCGCGGCACTCAACAGTTCGCGCACCGCCGCACCCTGATCGAAACCGTGCTCCAGCAACAACCAGCCGCCGTGCAACAAGCGCCGCGGCGCAAGCCGGATAATGTAGCGCAAACACTCGAGACCATCGTCGCCACCGTCCAACGCCAGGCGTGGTTCAAAGCGCACGTCGCCCTCCCGCAGGTGCGGATCGTCACCCGGCACGTAGGGCGGATTAGCGACGATGATTTCGTAGTCGTCGTTCAGTGCCTGGAACCAGTCACTGTGCACGACGCTGACGTTGCTGGCCCCGAGCATCTTGCGATTGCGTTCCGCCACCCGTAACGCCTCCGTGGACGCATCGCTGGCGGTGATCTTCAGACGCGGGAATTTCAGCGCCAGCGCCAGTGCGATGGCACCGCTTCCGGTGCCTAGATCCAATACGCGCGACGCGGCGTTGCGCCTGATGGCTGTCGCTGCACGTTCCACCAGCAGTTCGGTTTCCGGGCGCGGAATCAGTGTCGCCTCGCTGACTTGCAACGACAGCGACCAGAATTCACGTTCGCCGGTCAGGTGCGCCACCGGTTGGCCGGCGGCGCGCCGCTCGAGCAGTTCGCCGAAATAGGCCAGCGCGTCGCGTGGCGGCGTTTTCGCCGGCCAGGCGGCGAGGTAACTGCGCGGTTTTTGTAGCACGTGTGCAAGCAACACCTCGGCATCCAGGCGAGCGGAGGGACTGCTGTGCGCAAGACGTTGTTCGGCATCGCGCAGCACGGCGGCAAGATTCGGCATGCACGCAATCTACCGGTTGCCCGGGGCGCCGTACACCCTGAAGTGAGCCCCCTCATCCCAACCCTTCTCCCCGAGGGGAGAAGGGCTCCATGTTTTCCCTTTCCTCCCGGGAGAGGGGCTTCCCTCTTGTTCCCCCTCCCCTGGTGGAGGGGCTTCCCTCTTAATTCCCCCCCTCTCCCCCTGGGAGAGGGGTCGGGGGTGAGGGTTTTTCCTCAGGCGTCGTTGATCGTGGCAAGCAGGTCCGCCTGGTGTTCGGCGGTCAGCGGATCGATCACCTGATCCATGGCGCCCAGCATGATTTCGTCGAGCTTGTACAGGGTCAGATTTATCCGGTGATCGGTGACTCGCCCCTGCGGAAAATTGTAGGTGCGAATGCGTTCGGAACGGTCGCCGCTGCCGACCTGCAGGCGGCGGGACTCGGTCTGCTCGGCCTCTTGTTTGCTGCGTTCATCGTCGAGCATGCGCGCCTTGAGCAGTGACATGGCGCGTGCACGGTTCTTGTGCTGCGAACGTTCGTCCTGGCACTCGACGACGATTCCGCTGGGTAGGTGCGTGATGCGCACGGCGGAATCCGTCTTGTTGACATGCTGACCGCCGGCGCCCGAGGCACGATAGGTGTCCACGCGCAGATCGGCCGTGTTTACGTGCACGTCTTCGACTTCGTCTGCCTCGGGGAGAATCGCAACGGTTGCAGCGGAGGTGTGGATGCGTCCCTGCGATTCGGTTTCCGGCACGCGCTGTACGCGGTGCGCGCCGGACTCGAACTTCAGCCGTGAATAAACGCCCTGTCCGCTGACCCGCGCGATCACTTCCTTGTAGCCACCGTGCTCACCTACGCTGGCACTCAGTACGTCGAGCTTCCAGCGTTGTGCTTCCGCGTAGCGCGTGTACATGCGCAGCAGATCGCCGGCGAAAATCGCTGCCTCGTCGCCGCCGGTCCCCGCGCGGATTTCCAGGAACACATTGGCTTTGTCATGCGGGTCCTGCGGCAGCAGCATGCGCTGCAGTTCGTTTTCCAGCGACTCCAACGTCTGTTCACATTGCGCTGCCTCTTCGCGGGCCATGGCGCTGAGCTCGTCGTCTCCGTCCTCGACCATCTCCAGGGCCTGCGTGCGCGCCGACTCCGCCTGCTGGTACGCTTCGAACTTACGCACCACCGCTTCGTTCTGCGAGTACTCCATCGACAGCGCGCGAAAGCGATCCTGGTCGCCGATCGTTTCCGGGTCGGCCAGCCGGGCCGCAATTTCCTCGTGCCGCTCGGCGAGATGCTCGAGCTTGCGTTTGATCGACGCTTTCATCAGTCGTCGTCCGGCAGCCCGAAAAGCTCCTGCGCGGCACGCAGCAGGTCCTGTTCCCCGTCTTCCCCCGCCTGACGCATTCGGCGCGTCGGCGTATGCAATAATTTGTTCAACAGCGTCTTGCCGACAAATTCGACGATTTCCTCAGTGGTTTTACCCTGCCGCGCCATAACCAGCGCGCGGCTCTGAACGTCGACACGCAAGGCTTCCGCCTGCTGGCGATACTCCCGAATCCTCCCCACCGAATCCAGTGAACGCAGCCAGATCATGAATCGGTCCACCTGGCCGTCGATGATTTCCTCTGCCAGGGTGGCCGCCTCGCGGCGCGATGCCAGATTTTCCTCGATTACCGTCTGCAGATCGTCGACTGTGTAAAGAAATATGTCGTCGAGCTCGCTCACCTGCGGCTCGATGTCGCGCGGCACTGCGATGTCCACCAGTAGCATGGGCCGGTGTTTACGCTCCTTGAGGGCCCGTTCCACCGCTCCCTTGCCGAGAATCGGCAGCTGGCTGGCGGTAGAGCTGATAATGAGATCGGCCTGGCCGAGCACGTCGGGCAGCGCCGCCAGGGTCACCGCACTTGCATTGTCGCTGGTGGCGAGCGCCTGGGCCCGCGTCAGGGTGCGGTTGGCCACGATTGCCGCGCCTAAACCCTGCGCCTGCAGGTGGCGCAGCGACAGCTCGATCGTCTCACCCGCGCCGATCAGTAACGCGGTGGTCTGGTCCAACTCGCCGAAAATCTGCTTTGCCAGCGACACTGCGGAAAACGCCACCGACACCGGATTTGCGCCGATTTCGGTGTCGGTACGCACCTGTTTGGCCACCGAAAAGGCATACTGGAACAGGCGGTGCAGCTGCGCGCCGATGGTGCCGTTGCTGCGCGCTATCTCGTAGGCGCTCTTGATCTGCCCGAGAATCTGCGGTTCTCCCAGCACCAGCGAATCCAGGCCGCTGGACACTCTGAGCAGATGCCGCACGGCTTCCTGATCGGCCAGCGAGAACAGATAGGGATCCACATCGCTGGCCGGCATGGCGTGGAAAGCGCCCAGCCAGGAGGCTATTTCCCCGTTCGCGCCGTGCGCCGCATCGCAGTAAATCTCGGTACGATTGCAGGTGGATACGATCGTCGCCTCGGACACGCCGCGCACTTGGGACAATTCTTGCAATGCCGTAGGCAGCCGCTCGGGTGCGAATACCACGCGCTCGCGCACCTCCAGCGGGGCAGTTTTGTGATTCAGTCCCAGCGCAAGTAATGACATGTGGGGAATTATAGGGCTTTCCAACGATTTGATAATTGTTTAAGCAACGGTTAGGCCTGCGCACGACCTGGAGCGCTGGGTTATAGTTGGCGGTTACGGGAGTGCTTATGAGAGCTTTGGACCTTAGAAGGACGCTGGCCGCGCTGGCAATTGCGGCGCTGCTGGCCATGCTGGGCGCCTGCGCAGGCACGTCCGGCAACGTGACAAAACGCGACGAACCGGCGCCGTTGCCTCAGCAGCCGGTGGTCGAGGAGCAGCGCAAAGAGATCGACGGCGACATGCTGTACCGCCTGCTGGTCGCCGAATTCGCCGGGCGCCGCGGGCAACTGGATGTGGCGCTGGATAACTACCTGAGTGCGGCCTTCGAGAGCACCGATCCGCGAGTCGCCGAGCGCGCCGCACGCATTGCGGTTTACGCCCGCGACAATCGCAAGGCGCTGCTCGCCGCGCGGCGTTGGGTGGAGCTGTCGCCCGACAATATCGAAGCGCGTCAGGTAATCGCGACGTTATACGTCCGTATCGGCGATATCGACAACGCAGAGCGGGAACTGGAGCAGGTCGTCGGGCTGACTGACGGCGGCACGGACCAGGGCCTGACGCTGGTCGCGGCACTGCTGGGGCGAGAGCAGAATCACCGCGCCGCCCTCGATGTCATCACTCGCCTGGTAGAGCGCTATCCGGACCGGGCGGTGGCCCATTACTCACAGGGTACTCTGGCCGATCGCGTCGGTGACAAGGCGCTGGCACTGAGTGCCACCGCCCGGGCGATCGAACTGCAGCCGGGTTACAGCGACGCAATTATTCTGCGCGCCAAAGTGCTGGTCGACCTTGGGCGGACCGAGGAGGCGTTCGACAGCATGCAGGCGGCGCTCGACGACAATCCGGAAGATCTGCCGATCAAGCTGGGGTATGCCCGGTTGCTGGTCGAGTCGGGTCAGTTCGAGCGCGCCGCCGAACAACTGCGCGAGCTTTACGTGCTCAACAAGGACAACGCCAATCTGGTCTATGCATTGGGCCTGCTGGCGATCGAATCGCGGCGCCTGGAAGATGCCCGCGAGTACATGATCCAGGTGCTGGCACTGGGTACCCGCAACAACGACGCCAACTACTACCTGGGGCGTATAGCCGAGAGCCAGCGCGATTATGTGCTAGCGACCAAGCGCTACCTGCTGGTGAACGGTGGCGACAATCAACTCGATGCCCAGATCCGTGTCGCGGAAATGCTGGCGCGGCTGGATCGCATGGAAGAGGCCCGCGAGCACCTGCGCAAGCTGCAGATCATGAATCCGGAGCCAAACAACGCGGTGCGGTTCTACCTGGCCGAAGGTGAGATTCTGCGCCAGGCCGGCCACCACGGTGAGGCGATGCGCGTTTTGAGTGAAGCGCTCAAGGAGTTTCCGGGCAACACCGATCTGCTGTACGCGCGTGCGTTGACGGCCGAGAAAGTTGACCGGCCGGACATCGTCGAACAAGATCTGCTGGAAGTCCTGAGTCGCGAACCGGACAATGCGCACGCCTTGAACGCGCTGGGTTATTACCTGGCCGATCACACCGACCGGCTGCAGGAGGCGAAGGACTACATCACCCGGGCGCTGGAACTGTTGCCCAACGATCCCGCGGTGATCGACAGCATGGGCTGGCTGCAATACCGACTGGGTAATCACGAGCAGGCACTGGAATATCTAAAGCGCGCCTACGAGAAACTCGAGGATGCCGAAATCGCCGCGCACCTGGGCGAAGTGCTGTGGGTGACGGGCGATCGCGAGGCGGCTTCCAAAGTGTGGAACCGCGCGCTGGAAGTGTCACCGGAAGACAACGTGCTGCGCCGGGTGATGCAGCGCTTCAAACAATAGCTCTCGGAGCGCGTATTGCGCGAAGGCCCCTTGTCCCTATTCACCGCGTACGCAGGCGCAGGGAGCCGGTTGCTGAGGGGTTGCAGCGAGAGCGGTCGGACAGCCCACATGCCGCGGACGCTGTTGCTGTGTATGCTGCTGGGCGCCTGCACCGCGACGCGCGAACTGCCGCCTGTGGCGGATCCCGCGGCCGCCTGGCAGGCACGCAACGCAAAACTTGCGACCCTTGAGACCTGGCGTCTGGAAGGCCGCATCGGCGTCGTCACCGAAGAAGATGGCGGCTCCGCCACCTTGCACTGGCAGCAGTCGCCGCAGAGCTACGAAATCGAGCTGTTCGGACCGTTCGGCAGCGGGCGCGTGCGTTTGTACGGTAACGATACCACTGCGGTGCTGGAAACCTCCGAGGGCGAAGCCCTGTATGCGGGCAGTGCGGAGGCGCTGTTCGAACAAGGCCTGGGTTGGCCGGTGCCCGTCGAGCCGCTGCGCCGCTGGGTGCTGGGCCTCAGCGACGCGAACGACGCCTTCGAACTCGACCGCCAGGGCCGCCTGGCTACTCTTACCCACGACCGCTGGCAGGTGAACTTTCTGGCTTACCGCGACGTGGAGGGTTTCGATCTGCCGCGCAAGCTCGCCATGCACACGGACGGTTTGAATATAAAACTGGTGGTCCACGAGTGGCAGCTGCACCCTTAGCCTGCCCAGTTGAACAATGCTCAATGATCCTCTCCCCTAGGGGAGAGCGCCGCATAATTGATCCCCTCTCCCCCTGGGGAGAAGGGCTTAACTGTTTCGTCCCCTCTCCCCTTTGGGGAGAGGGTCAGGGTGAGGGGAGGAAGGTGCGAACTACGAATGTCTGACAGCCCTCCGTGGCCGGCGCCGGCCAAGATAAACCGTTTTCTGCACATCGTCGGGCGCCGCGCGGACGGCTATCATGATCTGCAGACCTTGTTTCAATTCCTCGACTACGGCGACGACCTGCATTTCCGCGTGCACGACCGCGGCACGGTGCACCGCAGCGGGGGTCTGCCGAACCTGCGGGAGGAGGACGATCTCGCGGTGCGCGCGGCGCTACTGCTGCAGCAGGTGACCGGCACGCATCTCGGCGTCGACATGCACATCGACAAGCGTATTCCCGCCGGCGGCGGCTTGGGGGGCGGCAGCTCCGACGCCGCGACGACGCTGGTCGCACTGAACGCCTTGTGGCGAACGGCACTGCCGACGCCGGCCCTCGCGGAACTTGCCTTGCAACTCGGCTCGGACGTCCCGGTGTTCGTGTCCGGGCGGGCATCGTTTGCCGAACAGCGTGGCGACCGGCTGAGTTCCGCCGCGCCCGATGAGCCGTGGTTCCTGGTGGTAGATCCCGGCGTTACCGTATCCAGTGCAAGGATGTACGCGGACGCCCGCCTGCAACGCGATTGTGCCAGCGTGACACTGGACGATTTCGCCGCCGGTCGCTGTGGCAACGTCTTCGAACCGCTGGTATTGGCCGACCATGAGCCGGTGCGCGAGGCGCACGCCTGGCTGTCGAACTATGCGAGCGTACACCTGAGCGGCACGGGAGGGTGTTTGTTTGCCGCTTTTCCGACGCGTGCCGATGCCCGGCAGGTACTCGCCAAGTTGCCAGAGGACTGGACGGGAATTGTCGCCCGGGGCAGCAACGTTTCGCCGCTGCATGTCCGTCTGCAGCGCCACGGAGATTGACACTCTACCGGCGCGAACGCACAATACCGCCGCCTTACAGAGGGGTTGCGGCTGGGCCGGGATCCAGTCTGCAGGCCGCGTGCACGGTAGCGCGAGTCGCGAGCAAGGCCGGGAGCGATCAGTTGCCTCAGCGCGCGCAGATGGTTAATCGGAGATTCCCCGGGAATCCCGACGGAATCGCGAACCGTTGGGGTGTAGCCAAGCGGTAAGGCACGGGGTTTTGATCCCCGCATGCGCAGGTTCGAATCCTGCCACCCCAGCCATAATATTAGAGTCGGCAGTACCGTGATATCTACACGTCAGGCGAACTCTGTGGCCGAAACCGATATCAACATCATGGTGTTCACCGGCAACGCCAATCCCCAACTGGCGCGACGGGTGGCGGCCGAGATGCACCTGCCGGTGGGCAAGGCCGCGGTGGGCCGTTTCAGCGACGGCGAGATAAACGTCGAGGTTGAAGACAACGTGCGCGGCAAGGACGTATTCGTCGTGCAGTCGACCTGCGCGCCGGTGAACCGCAACCTTATGGAGTTGCTGGTGATCATCGATGCGCTGCGGCGTTCGTCGGCGGAGCGCATCACTGCAGTGGTGCCGTATTTCGGTTATGCGCGGCAGGATCGCCGGGTGCGTTCCGCACGCGTGCCGATCACGGCCAAGGTGGTCGCCAACATGCTGACCAGCGTCGGCACGGACCGCGTGCTGACGGTGGACCTGCATGCCGAGCAGATCCAGGGATTTTTCGACATCCCGGTGGACAACGTGTACGCATCGCCGCTGCTGCTGGCCGACATCTGGCGGCAGAAGTATCCGGACGTCATCGTGGTGTCGCCGGACGTGGGTGGCGTGGTGCGGGCCCGGGCGCTGGCGAAGCGGTTGGATGATGCGGATCTGGCGATCATCGACAAACGCCGGCCGAAAGCCAACCAGGCCGAAGTCATGCACATCATCGGCGAAGTCGCCGGCAAGACGTGCGTGGTCATGGACGACATGGTGGATACTGCCGGCACACTGTGCCAGGCGGCGGCTGCATTGAAGCAGCACGGGGCGGTGAACGTGGTGGCTTATGCCACCCACCCGGTGCTTTCGGGCCCCGCCATAGACAACATTTCGGAGTCGGAGATGGACGCGCTGGTCGTCACCGACACGATACCCTTGTCGGTGGACGCCACCGAATGCAAGTGCATCCGGCAGCTGACGGTCGCCAGTATGCTTGCCGAGACGATTCGCCGCATACACCGCGAGGAATCTGTCAGCAACATGTACATGGACTAGCCCACATACTGCTCCTCCGTGCAGCATGTGGGCTGACATGTTTTTACCGCATGGCGCTCTGGTCGCGGGGCGCCGTGTTTGTTTAGCGGAAACCTCCAACTCGCCGCAAGCGGGCGCCGGTTTCCTCGCAGGAGTAGTAGCAAAATGAGTGATACTTTCACGTTGGAGGCCCAGCCTCGCGAGGACGTAGGGAAAGGTGCGAGCCGCCGCCTGCGCCGCGAAGGTCTGGTGCCCGCGGTGATCTACGGAGGTGACAAACCACCGCAGTCGGTCACCATGTCGCATAACGAAGTCGACAAGAGTCTGGCGAGCGAAGCGTTTTATTCGCATATTCTGACCCTGAACGTCGACGGCAAGGACGAGCAGGCCATTATCAAGGACGTGCAGCGCCATCCTTATCGGCGCTCGGTGCTGCATCTGGATTTCCAGCGCATACTCGCGGACCAGGAAATCAGCGTCAACGTGCCCGTCCATTTCCTTGGCGAAGACGTGTGCGTCGGCGTCAAGTCGGGTGGCGGCACGGTGAGCCATGTACAGACTGAGGTGGCCGTCACCTGTTTGCCGAGGTATCTGCCGGAATACCTGGAAGTCGATGTCAGTAGTCTGGATGTCGGCGATTCCGTGCACCTGTCTGATATCGTGGTGCCCGAGGGTGTCACGATTACCGAGCTGACCTACGGCGAAGAGCACGATACCGCGGTTGCGACGGTGCAGATTCTGCGCATGGCCGAAGAAGTCGAAGAGGAAGAGGGGCTCGAAGAGGGCGAAATCGGCGAAGAAGGTGCCGAGCCCGAGGCCGGTGCACCCGAAGAGCCGAGCGGCGACGACGCATAGACGTGAAGTCTGCGACCGCCAACCTGACGTTGGTCGTCGGGTTGGGGAACCCGGGCGACAAATACAACCAGACCCGACACAACGCCGGCTTCTGGTATATCGACCAGCTGGCCGGGCGCCTCGGCGCCCGGTTTTCCTACGAAAAGCGCTTTCAGGCGCACCTGGCCGCGGTACTCGTGGACGGGCGGAAACTGCGTCTTATGAAACCCGGGACCTACATGAATCACAGCGGCCGCGCCCTGGCGGCGGTAGCGCATTACTACGATGTGCCGGCCGGCGAAATCCTGATCGCTCATGACGAACTGGATCTGCCGCCCGGCACTGTTCGCCTCAAGCGTGGTGGCGGACACGGCGGGCACAACGGGCTGCGCGATGTGATTGCCGCGCTGGGCGAGCGGGAGTTCTGGCGCCTGCGCATCGGCATCGGCCACCCGGGGCAGCGTGACGACGTGATCGACTATGTGCTGCATCGTGCATCGGTTGTCGAGCAACAGGCTATCGACGAGGCACTGCAAAAAGGTCTCGCGGAAACGGAACCGCTGCTGGCCGGCGAGCTGGAGCGCGTTATGCACGTGCTGCACTCCAGCAACGCGAGTGCCGGTCCCGGTCCGGCACCGAAAACCGAGGCGCCGGATGGGGTTTAAGTGCGGCATCGTCGGGCTGCCCAATGTCGGCAAGTCGACCCTGTTCAATGCGCTGACGCGGGCCCGGATCGCGGCGGAGAACTACCCGTTCTGCACCATCGATCCGAACGTCGGCGTGGTGCCCGTGCCCGATCAGCGCCTGGAACGCCTGGCGGCCATCGTCGAGCCGCAGAAGACGATCCCCACCACCATGCAGTTCGTCGATATCGCCGGGCTGGTAGCGGGCGCGGCGCAGGGGGAGGGCCTGGGTAACAAGTTTCTTGCACACATTCGCGAGACTGACGCCATCGCGCACGTGGTGCGCTGTTTCGAAGACGACGATATCGCGCACGTCGGCGGGCGTATCGATCCGGCCGCGGACATCGAAACCGTTAACACCGAATTGCTGCTGGCCGATCTGGATACGCTCGAGAAAGCCGTCGAGAGGGTGACCAAGCAGACGCGCTCCGGCGACAAGGAAGCGCTGGCCCGGCTGCAGCGGCTGGAGGCCGCCAGAGCGCACGCCGGCGAGGGACTCGGCATGCGCAGTTTTGTCACCGATAAAGTGGGCAAAGAGGTGTTGCGCGAACTGCACCTGATCACGATCAAACCGGTCATGTATATCGCCAACGTCGCCGAGGGTGACCAGAGCGGTAATCCGCACCTGGCCGCGCTGCGCGAGTATGCCGAGCAGGAAGGTGCGGTGGTCGTCGACGTGTGCGCTGCGATCGAAGCCGAGCTCGCGCAACTGCAGGCCGACGAGCAGGCCGAGTTTCTCGCCGAGCTCGGGCTCGAGGAGACGGGGCTGAACCGGGTGATTCGGGCGGGTTATGAATTACTGGGGCTGCAGACGTTTTTCACCGCCGGCGAAAAAGAAGCGCGCGCCTGGACAGTGACCCGCGGTGCTACTGCCCCGCAAGGCGCCGGGCGCATCCACACGGATTTCGAAAAAGGCTTCATCCGCGCCGAAGTCGTCGCCTACGAGGACTTCGTTGCCTGCAACGGCGAGCAGGGCGCCAAGGACGCCGGCAAATGGCGCCTAGAGGGCCGCGATTACGTGCTCGCCGAAGGTGACGTTGTGCACTTCCGCTTCAACGTCTGACCCCTCATCCCAAAACCCTTCTGCTCCAGGGAGGGGGAAGGGCTCCCTTCAGCTTTTCCCCTCTCCCTCTGCTGGGAGAGGGAGAGGGGGCGAGGGTTTTTCTTTCTGCCCTAGAAAAGGGTGTAGATGAACGGCGCAACCGCTGAGCCCTGGGCCAGCACTATCAGCGCGCCCAGCAGCAGCATGACGACAATAATCGGCGCGAGCCAGAACTTCTTCCTGTCACGCATAAAGCCCCACAGGTCTCTGATGAGATCAAGCATCAGTACGGTTTCTCCAAACTGTCTTTGTCCGTGTCCTCGCTTGGCACACGGTAGCTGTCTATGTCCCGGTTCCAGTGCCTCGCCATCGGGTCGTGCCTTATAAGTTTCATAATCACGGCCACGGGAATGATGGTGGTCACGAACGCAACGCCAAGAATGATGGGCGTTGTGATCTTGGAGAGCAACACACCCAATCGCATCCAGACCCGATACAGGATTCGCAGCGTGCCAGGCGCGAGGAGGGCCGCGCCGGCCAGCACGGCGAGCACCACCCATGGCCATAGCGGGAACGATCTCTCCAAGAACCAGGGAAAAAAGACGCCGAAAAGCGCGGCGACCATTCCGCCAAGCAATAGACCGAAATCCCGCAGCGTCTTGTTGTCGAGTGGTGCGTCGTCCACGGAGACGGCTGATTGCATGTCAATCGAGCTCGAACTCTTCCATCCAGGCCTGGTCTTCCTCCCAGGCGGGCTGTTCGGCCTTGCTGAGAAGCACATCCTCCAGAACCAGGTAATCCATCTCGGTACGCATGAAACACCGGTAGGCGTCCTGCGGTGAACCGACGATCGGTTCGCCGCGAACGTTGAACGAGGTGTTCACCAGCACCGCGCACCCCGTTCGTCTCCGAAACGCCTGTAACAATCGGTAGTAGCGTGGGTTCGTATCTTCGTGCACCGTCTGCACTCGCGCCGAATAGTCGACATGGGTTACAGCCGGTATTCCCGAACGCTTCAGATGCAGCTTCTCGATGCCGAACATGCGCTGTTGCTCCTCGGTCATCGCCACGCGCAGCGTCTCTTTCACCGGCGCTACGATCAGCATGTAAGGACTTGAACTGTCATGCTCAAAGTACTCGCTTACGCAATCTGCAAGCACGGAGGGTGCAAACGGTCGAAACGATTCACGGAACTTTATCTTGAGGTTCATCACCGATTGCATCTTTTCGCTACGCGGATCGCCAATGATGGAGCGCCCACCGAGCGCCCTCGGCCCGAACTCCATGCGTCCTTGAAACCAGCCGACGACATTTTCCTGTTCCAGCAGTTCCGCGACCAGCTCAAGAAGCTGATCTTCTTCCAGCCGCTGGTAGGGTGCATCGATGCTGTCCAGATAGTGGCAAATGGTCTCGCTGCTGAATCGCGGGCCCAGGTAGGCACCCTGCATGCGATCCTTGCCGTCAACGTTGGCAGGCCTTTCCCCGCCTTCGTATTGATGCCACGCAACCGCGGCCGCACCGATCGCGCCGCCGGCGTCGCCGGCGGCCGGTTGAATCCAGATGTTCTCGAAAGGGCCTTCGCGCAGAATACGGCCGTTGGCGACGCAGTTGAGTGCCACGCCGCCCGCCAGGCAGAGGTTGGTTTGACCCGTCTCGCGATGCAGCGTGTTGGCCAGTCGCATCACCACCTCTTCGGTCACGACCTGAATCGATGCGGCGATATCCATTTCCCGCTGGGCTAACGGGCTCTCCGGTTTGCGCGGCGGCCCGTCGAACAACCCGTCGAACTGTTTGTTGGTCATGGTGAGGCCGGTGCAGTAGTTGAAGTAGCGCATGTCTAGCCGGAACGTGCCGTCCGCCTTCAGGTCCAGCAGTTTGTCCAGAATCAGATCCGTGTACTTCGGCTCACCATAGGGCGCAAGCCCCATCAATTTGTACTCCCCGGAGTTGACTTTGAAGCCCGTGTAGTACGTGAAGGCCGAGTACAGCAAACCGAGGGAGTGCGGGAAATCGATCTCCCACAGTGGGGACAGCTTGTCCTGCTCACCCAGCCACGCCGTGGTGGTCGCCCATTCGCCGACACCGTCCAGACACAGCACGGCAGCCTGTGAATAGGGGCTGGGATAGAACGCGGACGCGGCGTGCGACTGATGGTGCCCGGCGAACAACAGGCTCGGCAGTTGTTTGATCTTACAGCCGCCCAGGTCTGCCAGTTCCCGCTTGAGTGTGGTTTTCAGATACAGCTTCTCTTTCAGCCACACCGGCATCGCCGCCAGAAAAGAACGAAACCCACGCGGTGCGTAGCTGATATAAGTCTCCAACAGACGATCGAATTTGACCAACGGCTTGTCGTAGAACACGACGTGATCGAGCTCGGATAGCTCTGTCTGAGCCTCATTCAGGCAGTACTCGATCGCATGCAGGGGGAACCGCGAGTCGTGTTTTTTGCGGGAAAACCGTTCTTCCTGTGCGGCCGCCACGATTTCGCCATCCCGCAGCAGCGCAGCAGCACTGTCGTGGTAGTAGGCAGACAATCCGAGAATGTTTACAGAAGGCATATCGAGAGGAGGTGAGTGGCAACCGATTGTACTACGCGGCCTTCCGTCGGCACACAAACCAATCACAGCGCCAAACGGTGCCTGGACTCGTGCGGGCGTAGTCCAAAGTAAGGAATGGGGCTAGGGCTGCGGGCGCAGTTCCCCTCACGCTCCTCCGGGTTAGGGGTAGTAGGGTGAGAGGGAAGCCCGCTAAGCCGAGGCTCTTCCTTGACAGCCCCGACCGCAACGCGAGAAAATCCGCGGCCCTCCCCGATGGCTATGTAGCTCAGTTGGTTAGAGCGCGGCATTCATAATGCTGAGGTCGTTGGTTCAAGTCCAACCATAGCCACTAATACAATCAACTAGTTATCCATTATTCGATGCCTTGATCGATTGCTTTGGTGTTCGCTGTAGTCCGTCTGTAGTCTCACGGTAATCATTTCGCGATTGACGAGTCCCAGTCGCCGGAATTTGCCAGCGAGTGCGCCATAGACCGGGGGCACCCCCCCTTTTCCACGCGACAGTTACAGTAGTCCCGCCTCCATATTCTGGGGGGATTTTTCGTTTACCATTCCCGCTGGGGTGGAGAGGATTCTTATGCCCGTTTCGTTTTGGCAGCGAGGTATGCGCTTTCTCGCTCTCATGCTCTGTTTGATATTGCCGTCAGTAGTCACGGCCGCCGGATACGTTGACGGCAGGACACTGATGGAGTGGTGTAAAAATCAATGGTACATTCCACCAGACGCACCTGAATTCACGGAAGATTCCGATCTGTCGAAGGAACAGAATCTCGCTGCGCGACTCAGGTTCAGAGCCAAACACAGTAAGAATCCCCTTGAATACATTAAATGTACGACTTACCTTGAGGGAGTAATCGACACCTATTCCACCGTGCAGCGAAGGCAAGGATTCAAAAAGGAAATATGTATTCCAGAATCCACTCCTTCCGATTCGTTACGCCACACTTTCTGGAACTAAATTCAAGCTACACCTGAGGAATGGGATTTGGATGCCAGTGTCCTCGCCTTGAAATCCTTTAAATACACTTTCCCTTACATTCCCGGATCACCAGCCTGGGAACGAGGCTGTAGGTAGCGAAATCGCACGAGTCGAACTGGGCAGATGAATATTCGCCTCCTCCTCTTCACGCATCAGCAACGCGTCTCTTCACACTAAACTGGAGCAATAAGGGCGTTATAATTAGTTAATGGCAAAATCAGACGCGAAACCTCACATTACCCGCCGCCAGGCGGAGAACGTCCGTGCCGCCATAAAAGTTGGCATGATCGTCGATCGCCTCCAGAAAGCCGCCATGGGCGAGATCGAGATGAAGAACTCCGAATTGAACGCTGCTAAATTACTGCTGGACAAAACCCTGCCATCCCTTCAGGCAGTCGAGCAGACGGTGAAGGATGACGGCCCGAAAAGTCTTGAAGAGATTAATGAGCGTATCAGGTCGATACTTCAAGCGAACCCCAGGTTGGCCAGGGAATTGGCTGAGTTTTCAGAGCATTAGTTGGCGGTTTTGGGGTGGGTTTCAGGGGAATAGGTAGTCTCTCGAGCCCTTTTCCGGTGAAAAATAAAATCGGCAGCCACGACTTGGGCTGCGAAAGTCGGAGCTTGCTTCTTGCTCTTACTGGCTCAGGGCTTGATATTCTCCATGCCGCAGGGGGCACCCCCCCCTTTCAGTGCGGGCACGCACCGGTAGTGCCGCCCCAATTTTCTGGGGATTTCAAGTATCGGCTGCTGTTTCCTGAACATCGGAATGGCTGCTTTGGGGCCGTCTTCCGACCGACGCTGTGATCGCGGAGATGGCGGCAAAGCCGACTTTGCGGACTTCGTAGAGCGAAACAACTCAGCCGTTTTACTGCGCCGCACAGGCTGTGATCGGAACGATCATCTGTCAACGCGGATAACCGCAGCGACGCCAGTTCACGAAATTTGGCGTCGAACTCGGCGTCGCTCAGCCCCTCGGGAGATCGATCGCGGGTAGCGTTGGTTGCCCGGACTTTGTGGTCAGAAAAAAGGACGGAGGATGTACTGTTGGTCGCTCCGTCCTTTTTCCTCTCATACCACCGGCCGGCATGATTGGGTTCGGCCAGACACCGCGCCGCCAGCCAGTGCGGCACAATGACTCAAGGGGTGTTACTGCTCGTGAAAGCAGTAGAATAATCCGTCACCGCCGGTTTTCCTGAGATCGGCTTGGCTGCAGCCGACGGTCCCGTGCGCTGAATTCCAGGAGAGCATGTGCCAGTCCAGACTCAACCCGGCCCGGTCGTGGTGACCGACGATGGCCGAGCCCTGGCCGTTGCTCGTCCAGCCCCCACAGGTCGTGTCGCCGCCAGCGGTGGAATAAAAACCGTTCGGATCCGAACCGGTCAGGATGTCGTGGCGGTTTGGTTTGTCGCCTCGGGCGTTGACTGTGTTTCCCCGCTCGTCCAGGCCGGTCTCCTTGTTGATCGGATTGTTGCCGGAATGTAGTTCGTTCACATCACGGGCAATGAGCAACCCTCGGGCATTGTGCCAGGGCCCGCTACCGACCCGGTCGCGCGCGTTGACCCCCGGGATCACCTTTGGCTTGCCGCTTGAGCGATCAACTTTCGCGTTAACGCTCAGGTAGGCTCTCCAGTTGGTCAATTTCGAGCCGGCCGCAGCGGCGAGCTTCCCACAATGCGCGTCGGCCCCCTCCAGGCCCCTGAGGTTCGCGCCGTCCCCCGGGCCGGCACTTGTGATGAAGAACGTCATCTCCGGCTGCTGGGCATGTACGCCCACGCCGTACCCAAGGCCCGCTATCAAGAGGGTTGCCAGCAATGCAACGGTACTCGTGTATTTCTTTACTTGGTTCATGGAATCCTCCTTTTGTTTTTGCGGGTTGCCCAAGATGCGTCGATTGACTCGAAGTGAATTAGTTCCGGTACGCTCCTTGAAGCTGCTCATGGCGGTGAACGAGGTTGGTCGAACCAATCACGCTGGCGTGAAGGATGACGCAAGCTTACGCGCTGATCCATCTGGAGCCATGGCCCCCTGAAGCGAGGTCGTTTCCTGTGCTTTAGGGATTCTGATCGTCCGATGGACACCGCTTGCGGCTAGTCTAGGGCCAAATGGGTTGATCTACTAGTTCCTCGAGCGCCTCTCGCGCCGAAATCGCTCCTGAAGGTCAGTGCGGCAGTTTATATATCGCATCGCAGCAAACATGGACCAAGGTCCGTTGTGTCGGCTTCCCTGCCATCAGCGTGAACGCCGCATTGGTCCGCTCTCTTCCCGACTCAGACAGCCGGACGGCCCCGGTCGGTGGCGGCAGTGCCGACTTTCCAGACTTCGCGCAGCGGCGAGAATCGCAGCTTTTGCTGCTCTGCATCAGGCAGAGATCGGCCCAATACCGGCGCTCAGGTCAGAGCGTGTTCTTGTGAATCACGCCATCCTTCATAATGATTCGGAAATTGCCGGGATCTGCCATGAGCTCGATGTCTTTCAGGGGATTGCCATCGACCAGCAGAAGATCGGCATAGGCGCCTTTTTCGACCACGCCGAGCGCGCCCTGTTGATAGGGGTGGCGCCGACCGCTTAACTTGAAGAGTTCGGCATTGTCTGAGGTTGCCTGTTTTAGTATCTCGTAGGGAGTGAAGAACGCTGCACGCGCGATAAACTCCTGCGGCTGCTGAGCCTGTTTGGCCGGCGGCCCGAATAGATCGGTTCCCCATGCGATCCTAACGCCGTGCTTTTTAGCCCACTTCAAAAGGTTCGCTGAGCCCTCGTTCACCTGCCGCATTTTCGATTCACTCGGGGTACCAACGATATTCAGCTGCTCGGGAGTCAGGCCGAATAAGTAGGCCTGCGGGGATAGCCACACACCCTTGTCCGCCATGAGTTTCAATGTCTCTTCGGTCAGAAAGGGACCGTGATCGATGCTTTTTACGCCTGCCTCGATGCACATGCGGACGGCCCTGTCGGTATAAGCGTGAACCACGACGTAAGTGCCCCAGTTTTCCGCTTCGGTCACCGCCGCCTTCATTTCCTCTAGCGTATATTGTGTCGTATCCAGTGGATCGTAATAGCTCGATACGCCGCCACCCGCCATGACCTTCAGTTGGCTCGAACCGGTGCGAAGGACTTCGCGCGCGGCCTTCTGTACCTCGGGAACGCCATCAGCAACAAATCCCCAGCCCATGATTTCCATTTTATCGGGCACACCTGCGAAATAGGGCGAAAGCTTGGCTTTGCTCGTTTCGAGATCTGCGTGGCCGGAAGTCTGTGAAATATACGGCCCCGACGGCAGAATTCGGGGACCTGCGACCAGGCCTTCGTCGATCGCCTGTTTCAGGCCGCCGACGGGACCGCCGACGTCACGCACCGTGGTAAAGCCACGCAACAGCATCGCTTTCGCCGCCGCCACGGACTGCGCGCCTACGTATCCCCAGGTTTCCTCGTAAATAGCTTTCGCCGGCGCATCGTTCAGCATCAAATGAACGTGGGCATCCGTGAGCCCCGGCATCAGGGTACGGCCGCCGCCGTCGATGATTGTCGCTCCGGCGCGGGTTTCGCTCTCGCCACCCGACATCGCCTTGATCAGGTTGCCCTCGATCAGCAACTGGTGATTTTCAAAGAGCCGGTCGTCGGTACCGTTGAAGATATTGACGTTTTTAAATAGTACCTGCGGCGGCGGAGCTTCATCCGCAGCAGTTGCCGCAGAGGGCAAGAACAGGTTCGCCGCAATCGCAACCTTAAGGACCAATAATAGTGTTTGCCTAAACATACTTGAGTAGTCCATTGAAACCACGTAAC
>JAOTYY010000272.1 GCA_029861595.1 Gammaproteobacteria bacterium | reverse complement strand
GAACGGTCCGGCGACCCACAGCTTGCGCGCGTCGATGGCGGCCTGAGCGCCTCGCCGCCGTACCGGGTCGTCCAGCAAATTGTGACCGATCGCCTTGCGGTTGGTTTCGAGCGGCCAGACGTAGGTGACGACACCGTCGGGCGCCAACTGAAGGCTGCGGATTCCCCTCAACGAACCGGCGAGTTGGGGCACGAAGCGCTGGAACGAGGCTTCGCTTAACTGCGCGCCGGCGCGCACGAACCCCGCCAAGCCGTGCACCAGGTGCAGCTTGGAGTTGAGCACCGATTCCAGCTTGGCGCGGTGAATCGCGAGGTGCTCGACCAAGTCCCTGTCCTGCTCCGCCTGTGCCACCAGCTGTCGCTGTGCCTGCCATTCGAACGCCCCTGCAAGCACCATAAGCAGGACGAGCAGACCGGTCACGGCCGCTCCGATTCGCGAGCTGAACCATTGAACACCGCGCCGGTGTAGCGGATTGTCGGGTGAGGCGGCGGTAAATGAGGCTGTCAGACGCCCCGTTTCTGTCGCCGGTGCGGCGGCGCGCCGCATCATGCCTTGCCCGGGCGCTTGTGCCAGTCCTGCCTCTTTCGGTAGATCGTGGATGCACTGATCTCCAGCATGGCGGCTGCCTTCGGGATATTGCCGCTACACAGCTGTATCGCGCGCTCAATGAGGGTCTGTTCCTCGAACCACAGTGGCCGCACCAAGCCCGCAGTACGTTCTGGTACGGAATTGCCGGCCGATCCGACACTCGTTCTGCCGTCCTCACCGCGCTGAGCGTCATCCTCGCCCGCGTCGCCTGCATGGGTGAAAGGCAGCATCGCCTCGCTGATTTCGCGACCGTTGTTCAAGACCACGGCGTTGCGTAGCACGTTTTGTAATTCGCGTACGTTGCCCGGCCAGGTATGGTCCCGTAACGCTCGCTCGGCGTTCTCTGAGAAGCATTCGAAACGCTTGTTCTCCTCCCGATTGAAAGCAGCGAGCAGCTCGCGGGCGATGATGATCACATCGTCTCCGCGATCGCGCAGCGGCGGCAGGGTCAACGGGATCACGTTGATGCGGTAATAAAGGTCTTCGCGGAAACGTCCCGCGCGAACCTCGTCCAGTGGATTACGATTGGTCGCGCAGACGAAGCGCACGTCGACGCTGCGCAATTCGTCGTCGCCCACCCGGTTGAAGGTGCCGGTCTGGATGAAACGCAGCAGCTTGCTCTGCAGATCGACGCTCATCTCACAGATTTCGTCCAGGAACAATGTGCCGCCGTCGGCTCGGGCGGCTGCACCGTCGCGTTTGGCAGCGGCGCCGGTGAATGCCCCACGCACGTGTCCGAATATCTCGCTCTCCATCAGGTCTTTGGGTATGGCCGCGCAGTTCACCGGCACGAACGGCCTGTCGCGCCGATCACCCTCCAGGTGAATGGCTTCAGCACACACTTCCTTGCCGGTGCCGCTCTCTCCGGTCACGAAAACCGTCGCCTTGCTCGACGCTGCGCTCTCGATCATCCGGTAGATCGTCTGCATCGGCAGCGATGCGCCGATGAAACCGTGAAAGCCTTCGCCCGAAAACGATTTCTCGTAATCGTGCACGATGGATTCGAGCCGCCGTCGCCGCAGCACGTTCTCGAGCGTCACCGCGAGACGATTTGCATCGAAAGGTTTGGTCAGGAAGTCCGCTGCGCCGAGTTGCATGGCACGTACGGCGATCTCCACCGAGCCGTGCGCCGTGATCACCACAGTCGCGGTCGAGATTCGCTCCCTGTTGATGTGCTCCAGGATTTCCATCCCGGTCATGTCCGGCAGGTTGAGGTCCAGCAGGACTACATTGGGAGCTACGCTGCGCAGCAGCTCCATGGCGGCGGCGCCGGTGTCGACATGCGTGACGTCACAGTCTCTTGAGCGCAGATAGTTTTGATAGACAGTGGCGAGAGATGCGCTGTCTTCGATCAAGAGCACCGAGCGTTTTTCCGGGTTCACGGACAACTCTCCATCAGTCGGGGCCGACGTCCAGCCGATCGCAATAGGCTTGCAGCTGCCCGAACGTTTGCTCCAACACACCTGGCATTGCAGCGATTGCGCGCTCGGTTTCCTCGGCCCGCCTATCGCCACAGGCCCGCTCCAGGTAACGGGCGAGGCGTTGCAAGTACAGGGCGCCGAACGTGCCGGCGGTGCTTTTAAGTGCGTGAACCTCGTCCTTGACGGCGTCGAGATCGCCTACGGAGTGCGCGGAGGCGATGTGCGCCATCCTGCCCTGCGTCTCTTCCAGAAACACACCGATCATCGCAGGCACAGCCTGAACTGAGGTGTCCCGGGCGAGCTGCTCGAGCACCGTCTCATCGATCAGATCCGTACCGTCTTGTAGCTCTACAGAAAGTTTCGAGTTGGATGCCATACCTGCCTTATCGGTTTGCTGATGGGATTCGTTGAGCGGAGGGGCACTTCTTCGTGTTCTTTCCTCCTCGCGGTTTTTGCTTGAGTGCAAAACGCGTACCAGCAATTTCGGCAAGTACGACGCCAGATGTGTTTTTCTGGTGGTGGGTTTTCGCAAATTGCAGTGCAAATCGCATGTTCAACGGCAGTTTGCAACGTAACCGGCTCTGCGCCGAAATCTGGGCGCGGCCCGGCGTTCCGCCTCGCAGCACTTTCGCCCCTTCGCGTGGAACAGATTGGGCGATCCGGGTCTCATGAAGGCCGCAAGTTGCGTTGCAATCTGCGTCTGCGGGCGCCCTGATTGTCGCAGAACGCTAGTACATAAAATATTACTTATTGATTTAATTTAAAAAATTTCCACTGGCATAGTTCGTGGTAACACTCGTCAGTCGTACAACCCGGGCGACGCCCCGGGTAGCGACGGGCGGACGCCGCGCGCGATTGGGGTGCACGGTGTGGGGCCCTCGCGTAACAGGAGATGTGAGGTGGAGATGCGAGCAGATGAGCGAGATTACACAGCGAAGCCCGGTGGCCGCTTGCCCAGCGCAATCCGCAGGTTGAACAAGCTGCCGCCTACGCCGCTGGAGGTAAATAACCTCGTTGCCGCGGTTCCGGCCCAGCCGGTCGGGGTGATCGACACGCTCTCGGCAGTGCGCCTCCTGAACACGCTCAGTATCGAGCACATGAGCGATGGCGCACTGATCGGTGAAATCCTGGAGATCCTGTTGATCCACCAGGACCTTGCCAACTTCACCTTGTATCTGGTGAGAGAGGGTAGAACAGAGTACATAGGAAGCAAGAACTGGCACACTGCGGTCGACCCGCAGACTGCGAAGCTACTATCGCTGCGCTGTGAGGACGGCACGGCGGGGACGATCGAGGACAACGCTCGCGAGGTCGTCGAAACCGGGTCGGTACTGCGCCGCCCGGCAGTTGGGCCCGATGGTCCGGGGCAGCCCGGCGCCTACGCCTACTTGTGCCTGCCGATACCGGCAGGAACGCGCACCGTCGGCGTATTGTGCGTCTATGACGCGGACCTCGACAGCTTCCCGACGTGGGACGAAAGCGCGCTTCACCTTCTTTGCAGCGTGTTGGGGAACGTGCTGCGAAACTATCAACTTGTCCAGGACCGGCAGCAGGCGCTCGACGAACGCGAAGCTGACAACCGGGAACTCGAGGCGTTTACCCACTCCGTGTCTCACGATCTAAGGGCCCCGCTGCGTAGTATCCAGGGATTCTCCCAGATTCTGTTGGAGGACTACGGCGCATCGTTGGACGAGGTCGGCCGGGCTCACGTCCGGCGTTGCGTCGTAGCCAGCAAACGAATGGCAATGTCGATGGACAGATTGCTGGAGCTCAACCGTGGCAGGTATAACGAACTGAATCTAAGCGAGATCAACGTGAGCTGCATGGCTGGCGAGATTCTCAGTGACCTGCACCGCGATGAACCGGCCCGTGACGTCGACTGGTCCGTCGGCAAGTCCATCGCCGTGGACGCCGATCCGGTGCTGCTGCGCCTGGTGCTCGAGAATCTCATCGGCAATGCCTGGAAATACACCAGGCATCGGAACTCGGCGAGGGTGCGTGTCAGCAGCAGAGTGGCCGTGGGTGAGTGTATCGTCGAGATCAGCGACAACGGCATCGGGTTTGCGCAGGAAGAAAGCGACAGACTGTTCGTGCCCTTCCATCGCTTGCACTCGACCGAGGAATTCGAGGGCTCAGGCATCGGCCTGGCCACCGTTCGGCGCATCATCGAACGCCACGGTGGCCGCGTTTGGGCGACAGGGGCGGTGGGTACGGGGGCGACCTTCTCGCTCTCACTGCCGCTCAAGTCGGTCGCGGCGTAGACGAAGATACGCGCCGAGGCAGCACCGGGCGATTTGTACCAGCCCCAATCCGGCAAGCGGGAATGCCGTTTGTGCGAAGTTCTTCCGAGGGTCGATAGTGTCGTCGTGCTGTGGTGCAGCACACGCGGAGATCCGTCCGAAAAGTCGTGCAACTCGGCCGGAGAACGGGCATTTCCTCTGGCTGGACAGGCCCCGATAACCAACGGAGATCTCGGTCAGCTTTCGGGGGCGATTCAGCCAGCGCCTTAGCGGAGCGTCCTTCTCTTGAGCCGACAAAACGGCCATCGGAGGACGTTTGTTGCGGCGCATCGCCAGTACATCGAGGTCGTGCTCGACCAAAGCGATCAGGGGTCGACCGGATTCGTGCAATGATGATGTTGTCGTAGCCTTGAAATCCGCTGCTCGACACCTTAAGTAATTGTTTATTCTATTATATTTTTTTTCGTGTGACCGATTTTGTGACTTTACATTCCGTGAAAGCCTCGCTATTCGCTGTTATTCTTCCGCTTCTTGGAGGGCTGGCCGAGTGGTTGAAGGCGCTGGTCTTGAAAACCAGTAGAGGTTTACCCCTCTCCGGGGTTCGAATCCCCGGCCCTCCGCCATACTAGTGGATCTGTCGTTCTTTGGCAGATACCAAGTTTCGCCGCATTTGCTCAACCGCTGCAAATAGGTCGTGTTTCCCTAAATGCGCGT
>JAOTYY010000271.1 GCA_029861595.1 Gammaproteobacteria bacterium | reverse complement strand
CGCTGTTCAAATTGCTCCCGGCAATTTAGTCAGGAAAAATCTGGCGTCGTATATTGAACGATCGGCATTGAGCAATAGGGCAGGCTATTACTCTGCGGCCGATCGTCCGATCTCCTTAGCCACATTTCCCCTGAGAAGCGAATCCTTCGTACAACATGCGGGCTAGCACTGCAAGAATACTGGTTTTCGCCAAGGTGCCGGAGGCGGGGCTCGTGAAAACGCGACTGATTCCGGCGCTGGGTGCCGAGGGAGCCTGCGAAATACATACAAGTCTGGTCGAGCGGACGCTCGCGCTCGCGGTTCGGGTTGGGGTGCCGGTGGAGCTATGGCTGGATGGCGAAGCTGCACATCCCACCGTGGCAGCATGGCGCAATCACTACCGGTTGCGTGTTCGCCGTCAGCGCGGTGCTGGTTTGGGTGCGCGCATGCAGCAAGCAATCCGCCAGACCCTGCGCACATCCCGTAGCGTGCTGGTCCTGGGCTGCGATTGCGTGACGCTGACGGAGTACGAATTGCGGTTTACAGTGCAACGCCTGCGCTCGATGGACGCCGTCATCGCGCCGGCCCGCGATGGCGGCTATGTAATGCTCGGGGTCTCCCGTCCCGCGGACTCGCTGCTGCAACGCGTGCCCTGGGGAACCAGACACGTGTTGGCCGAGACTCAGCGCCGCATGCGTGCCCTGGGCTGGCGCTACCGGTTGCTGGACTGGCAGCATGATGTGGACCGTCCGGTCGACTTACACCGCGCGCTGCGGGGACTGAGTAAGGGCAAACTTGCAACCGGCCGCGTAGGAGACCACCGAATCAACGCCGAGCGCGCGAGCGAATTGACTTGTGGGGTCGCGTACGCAGCCTTGTACGGCAGTCGCATGCCGGATTGATCCAGCAGGTGGATTCGCAGAGGTTGGACAAATGGTTGTGGGCGGCGCGGTTTTTCAAAACTCGCTCGGCTGCTGCAGCTGCCGTCAGCGGCGGTAAGGTGCGGGTCAACGGCCAGCGCGTCAAGCCCGCAAAAGCGCTGCGCCCGAACGACGTGCTGGATATTCAGCGAGGTTTGAGCGCTTTCGAAGTGTCGGTTACTGGATTGTCGACCCAGCGGCGTCCGGCCGTGGAAGCACAACAGCTGTATGTGGAATCGGAACGCAGCGTGGCCGCGCGCAGCGCCGAACGCGAGGCGCGCCGCCAGGAACCGCAAGCACCACGCAGCGGGCGGCCGGACAAACAACAGCGCCGCGATCTCGCCAGGCTGCGGCGTTCGCTGAACGATTGAAGGGGACTCTCAGGAATGTTTTTACCGGCCGTATACCGGGGCTGTCTCGTTGTACCCTTAAAACCGAGGTTGGATTCGCGCCGCGTCAGCCGTATCATTGTCCTGGCGCCCACACCGCGCTTTCTTTATTGATCTGGTCTTACACAATATGCTAGCTATCAGCTGATGCCGCCCGCTTCGTCGACCACGGACGTGGCTGCGGAACCACAACGCATCCCCCGCAGCGAACACACAGTTTCCCGAAAGCACATCAGCGCCAACGCGTTGCAGGTGCTGTCGCGGCTACATGACGCCGGACACCGTGCGTTGCTGGTTGGCGGTGGTGTGCGCGATCTACTGTTGGGCGGGCAGCCGAAAGATTTCGACGTCGCCACGGATGCGACACCCGAGGAGATCAAGCGGTTGTTCCGCAGTTGCCGGCTGATAGGCCGTCGTTTCCGCCTGGCGCACGTGCGATTCGGCCGCGAAATCATCGAAGTTGCGACGTTTCGGGGCGAACACGATGGCGCGGGAGACGGCCACGTACAGCACGATGGGCGAATCGTTCGGGACAACGTTTTCGGTACACTGGAAGAAGATGTCAGGCGCCGCGATTTCACCGTCAACGCGCTGTACTACGATTTCGCCGACCAGAGTGTGATCGATTTCGTCGGCGGTATGCAGGATTTACGCGATGGCGTACTGCGCCTGATCGGCGAGCCTGAAAAGCGTTACCGGGAGGATCCCGTACGTATGCTGCGGGCGTTGCGTTTCGCTGCCAAACTGGGCTTTGAGCTGCAGTCGGATTGCGCTGACGCGATACGCGAACTGGGCGAACTTCTGGAGGAAATTTCCTCGGCGCGGTTATTCGAGGAAGTGTTGAAATTGTTCCAGTCCGGACACGGCGAGCGCACCATGGAACTGCTGCGCGAGTACGACTTGTTGATTTATCTGTTGCCGATGACCGACTCGGCAATGCGCCGCGACCCGTTTGCCGAGCGTTTGATGACGCAGGCTCTGACTAACACCGATGCGCGCATCGCTGAGGGCAAGCCGGTGACGCCGGCGTTTATGTTCGCGGCATTTCTGTGGCCCAGCGTTTCGCGCCGCACCGCCGAACTGCGTGAGCGTGGCGAACCGGCGAACGCCGCACTCGAGCAGGCGGCGAGCGAACTCATGCCCGCGCAACTCGAGGCGACGGCGCTGCCGCGGCGTTTCGCGGTGCCGATGCGCGAGATCTGGCAGCTACAGGATCGTTTGACCGAACTCAACGGCAAACGTGCACTGCGTTTGTTGGGTCACCCGAGGTTTCGTGCCGCGTATGATTTTCTCTGTCTGCGGGTAGAGGCGGGCGAAAAACTGCGCAAAGCGGCGACCTTCTGGACGGAAATACAGGAACAGAACCCGGAGCAGCAGGCGCGCACGGCAGCGGCTGTGGGCGCCAACAAGCAGCGCCGTGGCCGCGGTCGCGGGCGCCGCCGCCGCCGCCGGCCAACGGTGGAGTCTGCTGCTGCGCCTACGTGACGGTGGCAGCGTTCGTTGGATTAGGCGGCAATCAGGGCGATCCGTTGCGGCACGTGACCACGGCTGTGGTGGAGATTCAGGAGCTGAGCACCGAGCCGGTGCGCGTGTCGCCAATGTATGGCAGCAAAGCGATCGGTCCCGGCGAGCAACCGGATTATGTGAACGCGGTGGCGCGTATCGACACGGAATTGCCACCCGACGAACTCCTATGTGCCCTGCAGCGCATCGAGCGCAAGCACAAACGGGTGCGCAAACAGCGCTGGGCGGCGCGTACGCTGGATCTGGACCTGCTTGTTTACGGTGATTCCGTGGTCGATCGGCCCGGGTTGCAGATTCCGCATCCGCGTCTAGCCGAACGGCCGTTTGTGTTGTATCCGTTGTTCGACCTCGATCCCGGGCTGCACATTCCGGGCAGGGGGACCGTGCAGCAATTGCTGAAGGCATGCCCCAAGACCGGAATCTGGCCGCTGCACCACTATGAATAGTCCTGCTATCACGGGATCGACGTCGTTGCGCTACATCGCCGTAGAAGGTCCCATAGGCGTAGGCAAGACCACGCTCGCGCAGCGACTGGCCGAATCGCTCGGCTCCGACCTGATGCTCGAAGCGCCGATGCAGAATCCGTTCCTGGAAAAGTTCTACGCCAATCCGTCGCAGGCAGCGCTCTCCACGCAGTTGTATTTTTTGCTGCAACGCACTCAGCAACTGCAGACACTGCAGCAGAACGACATGTTCAGGCCGGTATGCATCGCTGACTACCTGATGGAGAAAGACCGGCTGTTTGCCGAGGTAACGCTGGACCATCATGAACTGGCTCTTTACGAGCAACTCTACCAGCACCTGACGATCGATGTGCCGACTCCCGATCTGGTGATCTATCTGCAGGCGCCGGTGCCGGTTCTGCACGAACGCATCCTCAAGCGTGGCATTGCCGCGGAGCGCAACATCAGTAAGGAATACCTGCACCGCCTGGTGGTTGCCTACACGGACTTCTTCCATCGCTTCGAGGCGGCCACGCTTCTGATCGTCAATGCTGCGGCGGTCGATTTCGCGCGCAGTGAGTCGGACTACGGCCAACTGCTCGAGTTTCTCAGCCGCATGCGTGGCGGCCGTCACTATTTCAATCCGCTGCCGATATCCTCGGCGGCCGGGGATCGCTGAGCGCCGACGCTTCCGCAACTGCCAAAATTCATCCGAGAGTGTTGTAGAACCGCAACAGCTTGATTCGCGGCGGTTTTGCGGAGCCGAGGTGCACTAAATACCCTGCTGATCCTCGGTGGCACGGTGAAATTTGCTTGTTGCATTGCAGCAAAATCGGCGGTACCTTGTGCTCCCGGCCCGGCCCGGGGCCCGATCCAGGGAACCCGGATAACAGAAAATTTGGTGTAACTGTCTGAATTTATCTGGTATTGGCAGTTGTGAGCAGGTAACGCAGTCACACCGCCGACCTGGAACATGCCTTGGAGTGTGCCAATGCTGATAGTGCGCGATATTCCAACGGTTCGTAAAACGCTCGCCGAATGGTGCCACCACCAGCACAGCGTGGCGGTGGTGCTGACTATGGGCAATCTGCATGCCGGACATCTTTCATTGCTGGATATCGCCGCGCAGACCGCGCAACGTGTGGTTGCCACACTGTTCGTGAATCCGATGCAGTTCGACAGGCGTGACGAAGTAGCGCGCTACCCGCGAACGTTTCAGCAGGATTGTGAGAAGCTGATTGCGAAGGGCGTCGATCTGCTGTTCTGTCCCGACAACAGCGTCATCTATCCTCACGGTACGGAACACATCACGCGGGTCGAAGTGCCGGGGGTAACGGAGATTTTGTGCGGTGCGCATCGACCGGGGCACTTCACCGGTGTGACCACGGTTGTCAGCAAGCTCTTCAACATCCTGCGACCGGACGTCGCAGTGTTCGGTGAAAAAGACTACCAGCAGGTGCAGGTGATACGCCGTGTGTGCGAAGACCTGAATTTTCCGGTGCGCATCGTGGCGGGCCCCACCATACGCGAAGAAGACGGTCTGGCGATGAGTTCACGCAATAACTACTTGACGGCCAGCGAACGCGACCAGGCACCTATGCTGCGCCAGACGTTGCTGGAGACGGCCGAGACAGTGATCGCGGGGGAGCGTGATTTCGCGCGTCTGGAACAGGCCGGGATGCTGAAACTGCGCGGCTGCGGCTTTACGCCCGCGTACGTAAGTA
>JAOTYY010000060.1 GCA_029861595.1 Gammaproteobacteria bacterium | reverse complement strand
GGTCTCAGGAAACCGTTGAACTCCCCGGCATTGCAGATCGTGGCAGCCGCGACACAAGCTTCCATCCAGCAGGAGACCTCACAACCCAGCCCGTCGCCCAACACCGGTTCGAGGCCGAGCGCGCGCACCCTGGTCAGGGCGTCATACAGCATATCCAAACCGCCGAAGCGCTTGAGCTTCAGCTTGCAGAAGCCGACGCCGGCGATCGTTGCCGCCCGCTCGATATCGCCGATCGCGCAGATCGGTTCGTCGAGCATCAATGGCACACTGGAGACGGTGGCCACCGCGGCATTCGCCTCCCAGTCTTCGGTCGCGCAGGGCTGCTCGAACAGTTCGATGCCCGTGGGGTCCAGCGCGGCGGCAAAGCGGCAACCCTGCGCCTTGTCGTAAGCGCGGTTGGCGTCAATACGCAAGGTCGCGCGGTCAGCCACCGCCGTCTGAATTTCGGCGACCCGGGCGAGATCCGAGTCCACATCTTTGCCGACTTTGATCTTGAAAGTGCGAAAACCTTCACTTAGGCGATCTTCGACCTCTGCCGCGATGGCTGCCGGTTCGTTCGCATTGAGCGGGCTCAACAGCCGCAGTCGCAACGGCGCGTTGACCAAGAGCAGCGGGTGCTTCTGCAACATCTCCAGCGCGCTCCGCAACCCGGTTGCGGCAACTTTGCTTTGTTCCATTTCCGCTGCGACTGACGCCTTCGCGCTTTCGACCGTGGCGCCTACCAGCGTTTCTGCGAGCCTGCAGGTGAAAGCCCACCCGCCATCACGCGTCTCCGCGCTCGAGCCAGGCGAAATATGCGCCTCGCCCCAGCCGACACGGCCATCGGTATCGCGCACCTCGACCAGGATCGGCTCGAACGATTCGAACGTCCGGTAGGAGAGACGATACGGTGTGACCAGCGGCAGGTCGATCCGATAAATCGTGATGTCGGCAATCTTCATGTGGGACGTCCGTGCATTGGTAACATCAGAAATGACCGGGATTGCTGTTTACATACTGCCAATGGCCGGTTCGATTCGCTATTGCGCCGCGCATTACGCGGCGTCTACCCGGTAAGGAGCGAGCTTATCCCAATCGAAGCACACGCCCGTCCCGGGAATCTGGGGCGCCACGGCGAGATGATTCTCCACAACCAGAGGACGGGTCGTGTACTGGTCGATCGGGAAGCTGTGCACTTCAATCCAGCCGGGGTTCGGCTGTGCCGAAACGAGGCTCACATGCAGTTCCTGCATGCCGTGGCTGCAGACTGGTATCGCTCGTTCGCGTGCACGCCGAGTTACATTCAGCCAGCCCGTGATGCCACCACAATTGGAGGCATCGGGCTGAATGAATGACAACGCCGAGCGCTCCATCGCGAACTCGAACTCGTAGATTGTATGCAGGTTTTAGCCCATGGCGAGGGGGACCCCGGTGTCGTTAGAGATGCGTGCGTAGCCGTCGTAGTCATCGGGATCGATGGGTTCCTCGAACCAGTAGATGGCGTGTTCTGAAACGGAACAGGCGTGTATCGATTCGGTTGATGCGGGAGTCGGTCATATCGTCGATGGTTGTTCTGGTGCAAGGTTTCCCGGCCGCTTTACAGCGGCTCCTGATCTAACGTGACGCGCACGTATTCCCAGGCCGCTCGCAAATGACTGACCAGGGCTTCCTCAGCCGCGTCCGGATCCCGTTCCTCGATTGCCAGGAAAATACGTTCATGGCTCTTGTAGTTCACCAGGTTCCTGTCGGGAGAACGCAACATCTTTTCCCGGTGCGGTGACAGCCAGGCGATGTAGGCCTTCTGCACCGCGGGAAATATCGGATTGCGAGGAATCCGGTAGAGCACGCCATGGAACGCGACGTCAGTTGCATGGAACCTGTCCGAATCGTCGATCGCCTGTGCGTTCGCGGCGAGTGCCTCTCTAAGTTCGCGAACATCGTCCCGGCGAGCGGCCGAGGCGGCTTCGCGAACCAGCGCGCGCTCAAAAAACACGCGGCTTTCGTAGAGGTTTTTCACTCCACCCCGTTCCGACAACAGATGCCCTACCGCGCCGCTGACAGCGTTGAGTGCGGCGGTATAGTCCGGTTTTCTCACGATGGGCCGGAAGCGCGGTTTGCTTTCCAGCAATCCGCGATTCGAGAGGGTTGCGATCGCTTCGCGAATGACCGTGCGGCTGGTGTTGAACTGCTTCATCAGTTCACGCTCGGTTGGCAGCGGCGTGTCGCTCACCAGCGCGCCTGACATGATCTGCACTTCGAGCGTAGCTATCACCGCATCCGCGGCACGCGTTGGCGGCTTCTTCGGGAACGTCATACCGTTTTCTTTGGCAGTCATGTCCGCAGCGCTGGTTTTACGGTACTCTCCAATCCTGACACCCTATCATGCGGTGTTTGGTATGATCAAACTACAAGCTGCTCGTTTGACAACGACGCGAAAATAATAAGCTATTATTCAATATGTTACTCGTGTTTTCCTAATTTCAGTCTATGCAGTTCGAAAATTATTGTAAGATAGAACGCAATATGGTACGACCAAACAAACTATCGACCATCGCGACTAACACCTTGTTTCAGGCGCCATACTCCTGGCGCGGTATCTTCAAGGGCCTCACCAAAGGCCAGTTCTAATGAGGGGAAAATGACAATGTCTGTTTCTAAACGTCTTTACGGTATTGGGCTTGCCGCTGTGTTCGGCGCACTTGCGGCGGGAGCGGTAAGCGCGGCGGATACCAAGCTGCGCATCCAAACGCATTTCTCGCCGGAAACGCTGTCCGGCCAGATGGCCGCCGAGTTCATCGAAGACATCAGCGCGATGTCGAACGGCGAGATCAAGGTCGAGATGTTTTACTCGTCCGCCGTCGTCAAATCAGCCGAAACCTTCGACGCTGCGGCGACCGGGATTCTCGACTGCGACATGACGGGCGGTGCCTATCAGACCGGTAAGAATCCGGCCTTCCAATTCGCCGGTGACCTGTTGGGCGGCTACCAGAATCCGTACCAGCAAATGGCCTGGCTGCTCCATGGCGGCGGTTACGATTCGCTCAACGGGCTGTACAACGCCCACAACATGGAATTCATCGGTTGGTGGATCCCGGGTCCGGAGTCGCTGGCCTCGACCAAACCGATTCGCAGCACAGCAGACTTCAAGAACTGGAAGTTCCGCTCGCCTCCGGGCTTGGAGACCCTGGTATTCAAGAACTTGGGTGCATCGCCCATCGTGATGGACTTCAACGAGATCTTCACGGCGCTGGAAACGGGCATTATTGACGGTGCCGACGCGGCCAACCTCACGAACAACGTGGGCCTCGGTCTTTACGACATCGCCAAGCACACCAACTTTCCGGGCTTCCACTCGATGCCGGCGGACCACCTGACCTGCCGCAAGGACGTCTGGGACAAGATGCCTGCGCACCACAAGGCGATCTTGAAGGTGGGCATGCAGGCGCTTGCGCTACGCAACGCGACCGCCAACGAGGTCAAGAACGCCCAGACCGCGAAAGACCTGCGGGCAAAAGGTATCAACCTCTACGAGTGGTCGCCGGAAGAGCTGGCCAAGTACCGTGCCGCCGTACAGAAGGGCTGGACCGACTTCGCCACGACGCCGGAAGCCAAAGCGCTGCTGAAGAGCCACGTCGCCTTCCTCAAACAGATGGGTGCGATGAAGTAACGGAGACGCATTCGTTTCCACGCTAGGCGGCAGGGCTTTATGACCCTGCCGCCGTTTTTATCCGGTAAACGGATTCCGATCGACCGGATGGGTGATGACGGTCACCGGGATCACCTGGCCACGTGCTCCATAGCAATCGCCCGGAACTGCTTGGTAATTCACAACAACAATGCGGCACGCAGAACACGCATTTCGCCGAAATCCACACGGGCGTCGTAAAGGCTACGGCACCATTGGGACCGGGTCTGCGCATGCCACCTGACGGTACCTGTGTCCGTTCTTATGGATTTCCTTAGAGGGGGGAAAGCCAATGCGAGATGAATCAGGCAGCCTGTGGGAGTGGCTGGTTCCGTTTGCCTTTGCCATCTGTGCGGGCTGGACGATCTGGCATGCACCCGCATTCATTCTCGATTTCATTCCGTCCGACAATCCGAGCTTGCTCGACCAGATGGGCGAACTGCACGCGCGCAAGGACGTGACGCCGGGCTTGCCCGGCCTGTTTGGCGGTTATGCCGACCCGCTTGACTGGGTTGCGCTGATCCTGATTCCGATCATCTTTGTTATCGGCGCCTGGACCGTGCGCTGCGCGCATATGGAATACCAGCATTGGCGCCCGATCGACCGGGTGTCATTGTTTGTCGGCCGGGTGACAATGATCCTGATCATCTCGATGACGGCGGTCATGCTCTACGAGGTCTTCCTTCGTTACGTCGTGGAAGCACCGACCCTCTGGGCGAACGAGCTGACGCTCTGGATCGCCGGATTCGTGTTTCTGTTCTCGGGCCTCTACGCCATGCAGCAGCGCTGCCACATACGGATTTTCCTCCTCTACGACGTCGTGCCTCGATGGATGCAGCACACGTTCGACGTGATTTCGGTTCTTCTGCTGTGGGTCTTTGCGTTTTTTCTGATCTTCGGCAGTTTCAGCCAGGTCTTCGTGGTCAAGTTCTACAAATGGGAGATGTTCGGGACCGCATTCGACCCGCCAATCCCGGCGACCGTGCAGCCGATGATTCTGATCATCATCGCGCTTATCGCCGTGCAGGCCGCCATCAACCTGTTCGCTGATTGGAACCTCGAGCCGACCGTGCACACCGCAGCGGACGACATCGACGAAGACGAACTCGAGGCCATCAAACGCGCTGTGGGTGAAAACTGATGGACGTCGGAACCATTTCAATCGTCCTGGTCCTCGGCCTGATTTTCCTGCTGGCCATCGGCATGCCGCTCGGCTTTGCGTCGGCGGTGCTGGCGCTGCTGGTCCTGGTGATGAAGTTCGAGCCCACGTTGCTGACCGACCCGTTCAGCTTCGGGGAAGGGTTACTGACCAGCCGGCCGGGCACCGGGCCGCTGTACATCCTGACGCAGAAGATCTTTGATCTTTTGACAGAGTATGTGCTGATATCGGTACCTTTGTTCATCTTCATGGCGTCGCTACTGGAGCGTTCGGGCATCGCCAAGGCGATGTACGACTCGCTGGATTTCTGGCTGAGCAGGGTTCGCGGTGGCATCGCCATCGTAACCTCGCTGATGGCCGTACTGCTGGCGGCGATGTCGGGAATTATCGGAGGCGAGGTCGTGTTGCTGGGGCTGATTGCCCTGCCACAGATGCTCCGCCTCGGTTACAACCAGAACCTCGCCATCGGCACCATCTGTGCCTCGGGCTCCCTGGGGACGATGATTCCGCCTTCGATTGTCCTGATCATCTACGGCCTGATCACCGAGACGTCGATCAAGGCGTTGTTCACCGGAGCTTTCGTCCCGGGGTTCATGCTGGCGAGCTTCATCATCATCTACATCGTCGTGCGTACGCAGATGAACCCTTCACTCGCCCCGTTGCCCAAACCCGGACCGGATGATCCGGGTGGATTGCAGAAGCTCGGCATGTTCGCAGGTTTCCTGACCATTCTGGCGACTGGCGTGTCGGCGTTTCTCTTTCTCAGGGCGCTGCTCTACGCGGTTACCGGGGTGAGCACAAACCTTCCCGAGGACAAAGAGCCGCTTTTTCTCGGCATGACCTACCACTTGCCGTGGCTCGGCGGCGTGGCCGTCTTGGGGCTCGTCCTCATATGGTTTGTTTTTGGACGCGAGCGATCACGAGCCGGCTGGGAACATGGCAAGGGTCTGGTGCCGCCGCTGACGGTTATCGGTATCGTGCTGGGCTCCATCTACGGCGGGATCACGGGTATCACCGAAGCCGCCGGTATGGGAGCGCTCGCGGTGTTCGTTATTGCCCTGCTTCGAGGAGAAGCCTCCGTCGGCCTGGTATGGGACAGCCTCATGCGGACATTGCGATCGACAGGCACGATCATCTGGGTGACCGTCGGTGCTGCGGCCCTGTCCGGAGCCTATACTCTGTCTGGCGGACCGTCGTATATCGCGGAACTGATCGTCGGGGCGGAGATGCCGACGGTGCTGGTCCTGCTGACGATGATGGTGATCCTGCTTTTCATGGGCGCGTTCATGGATTGGGTGGGAATCGTCCTTCTGATCATTCCCGTATTCCTGCCGATTGTTAAGCGCCTGCCGATCGAGGAGATCGGGTTCATCGGTCAACTGGCGCCGCATCACGTGGCCATCTGGTTCGGGGTGCTGTTCTGTATGAACATGCAGGTCAGTTTCCTGTCGCCGCCCTTCGGCCCAGCGGCGTTCTATCTGAAATCGGTTGCGCCGCCGCAGATCTCGCTGACCGATATCTTCCGTGGCTTTCTGCCATTCATCGGGGTGCAGTTGCTGGCGCTGTGCGTGCTGCTCGTATGGCCGTCGATTGTGACGCTCTTGCTCTAGCGAGCGGGGCTAGTCTGCCACTTCTTCGAACAGGGCGAGATCGTCGCCATCCTCGGACCGCCCGGGGTGGCAAAACTCATCTCGAACCGGATGTCTGCGTGAGGTCGAACGGGGCGACCACTATCCCCAGAGTTTCACGCGCGTGGGATGCAGACGGAACAGGACCCGGTCATTCGGCACCGTTGGCCCGTCCCATCGCTTCTCGATGCTTTCGCCGTACTTATCCACGAACGCGGCACCGAGCGCTGCGCGGTCGCGCGATGCTTCGAGGAATTCCACCGTGCCCTGCACGATGACGCACTGCAGCCCGGTGCGGGGACTGGTCTCCACTACCATGCTTACCCGCCGGTCGCGGCGCACATTGCGAACTTTCTGCAGCCCATCAACGCTCACCATGCCGATGCCCTTCAGGTCGTGCACGTACCACATCGGCGTGGCAAGCGGACTGCCGTCCGGATTTATGGTCGCGAGCACGGCGGTGGCGGGTCCGTCCAGGGCCTGCTGGACCTGCGGATCGGAGAACGGCTTTTCCTGCATGATGTTTTCCTGGTGTGCACGACGCACGGCATCGTAGCGTTCGATCATGTGTCAGCGGTCTGCTGATTGTAGACGAATCCCGGCCTGCCAACGGTAGGACGGGCTTCGCAAGCGTTGCTGGCACCGGATGATCATTCCGGTAATAGCGACTACACTGCCGGGTTTCGCAGAGCACCAAACCATCCATGGATACTTACGTCGATAACGTCTTGCCGCTGGCGTTGCGGTGGCTGGAACAAGGAGAGCGGGTGGCGCTGGCCACCGTGGTTCAGACGTGGGGCTCGTCGCCGCGCCAAACCGGCAGTCAACTGGCCGTCAATGCAGCGGGAGAATTTCAGGGCTCGGTATCGGGCGGCTGCGTCGAAGGTGCGGTGATCAGCACGGCCAAAAACGTGATGACATCCGGTCGTGCGGAGCTCGCCGAGTTCTCGGTATCCGATGATCAGGCCTGGGACGTCGGCCTGGCGTGTGGCGGCACAGTGAGGATATATGTGGAGCCGTTGTGCGAACGTAGAATAGTCACCGCCGGGCAAATCGCCAGTCAGATCGAGCAAGGGCTTGGCGCAATACTGGTCACTCGTTTAAGTACTTCCGAGCAGCAGCTCTTGTCTGCCGACGCCCCCGAGGACTGGCCCGTTGAGCTGGCGTCGGAAATCGCCGATGCCGTCGTTGCCGATCGCAGCAAGACGGTAGTCGTGGGCGACCAGGAGTGGTTCATACACCTGTTCAGTCCGCCGCTGACGATGGTGGTTCTGGGCGCCGTCCACATCACCCAGGCCCTGGTGCCGGTCGCATCGCTGTGTGGTTACCAGGTGCGAGTCATCGATCCTAGAAGGGCGTTTACCACCGAGAATCGATTCCCCGGTGTGGAATACTTCGCACAATGGCCGCAGCAGGTGCTGGAGCAGGTGAAAGTGGATCGCCGCACCGCGTTCGTCGCGTTGACCCACGATCCGAAGATAGACGACCCCGGGCTGCAGGTTGCGCTAGCCTCCGACGCTTTCTATATCGGCGCGCTCGGCAGTCGCAAAACGCAACAGGCGCGACGGCAGCGACTTGCCGATTCAGGCTTCGGGCCGGCGGATCTCGATCGCATAAAGGGACCAGTCGGACTGGATATCGGTGCGGCGTCACCCGCCGAGATAGCGATTGCGATCATGGCGGAAATCACCCAGGTGTTACGGCAGCCGACCCGGTGAAGTTCCGGCGCGTCGACACGGCAACTGGCGCCGGCGCCATTCTTGCGCACGGCCAGAGCGCGGCGGGGAAAAAATTCAAAAAAGGGCGAATCCTGTGCGGCGATGACATCGCACAACTGCTCGCGGCAGGTGTAGAAGAACTGGTCGTCGCACAGCTGGATCCATCCGAGGTTGCGGAAGACGAGGCCGCAACGCGCCTTGCCGCCAGGCTCGTCAACGAAAACATCGTCGCGAGCAAAGCATTTACCGGCCGCGTTAATCTGATCGCCCGGATCGGCGGCGTACTCACGCTGCACGCAGACATAGTCCACCGTGTCAATCTGATCGACGAAGCAGTGACGGTAGCCACGCTAGAGCCATGGTCTCTGGTATCCGCAGAACAGATGGTCGCCACGGTGAAAATAATTCCCTTCGCCGTTGTGCACGACACGTTACAAACAGTGATGGCGGCGCTGGACGAGCATGCCGGCAAAGTCTTCGACATCGCACCGATTCGACACGGGAGCGTGGGCTTGATCCAGACGGAATTGCCCGCCACCCGGCAGAACGTGCTCGACAAAACCCGTCGCATAACCGATCAACGAATCGAATCGATCGGCGGCAGCGTAACTCAGGAACGCCGGTGCGAGCACAGCGAAAAAGCCCTGGTACAGGAACTCACGTCGCTCCATCAGCAAGGGTGTGCTCCGATCCTGATCACCGGCGCGTCCGCCATTGTCGACCGCCGCGACGTGATACCGCGGGCGATCGAATTGGCCGGGGGCGAGGTCATCCACTACGGCATGCCGGTGGATCCCGGAAATCTGCTGTTGCTCGGACAATTGGGTGACTGCGTGGTGCTGGGTCTGCCGGGATGCGCCCGCTCACCGGCTTACAACGGATTGGACAAGGTCCTGCCGCGCCTGATGGCGGATATTGCGGTAACGCCGCGCGACATCATGACCATGGGTGTGGGCGGCCTGCTGAAGGAGTTCGCTGGCAGACCGCAACCGCGCGACGATGCCGTTCCGCATCGGGATCCAGTATTCGCCGCGGTGGTGCTGGCCGCCGGCAGTTCCCGCAGGATGGGGCCGGACAACAAACTGCTTGCAGAGGTCGACGGTGCTCCCATGCTGCACGGAGTGCTGGATGCGGTCACCGCCAGTGCCATCAGACATTGTGTGGTCGTAACTGGTTTTGAGGCCGAGCGTGTTGAAGAATGCGTTGCCCGCTACGAGGTTGCCTTGGTCCACAATTCTGACTACGCCCGCGGGTTGAGCACTTCCCTGAAAGCGGGGCTGGCTTCGCTGCCCGACGAGGTCGACGCTGCACTGATCGTGCTCGGTGATATGCCCGATATCGATCCGCCGTTACTGGAACGGCTGACACGGAGCTTCGACCCGCAGCAGGGCCGGGAAATATGTGTGCCCGTGTACAACGGCAAACGTGGCAATCCGGTGCTGTGGTCGAAGCGGTTCTTCGCCGATCTTTGCGCCGTCCAGGGTGACGTCGGGGGCCGACACCTGCTCGGCGAGTTCGATGAATGGGTGCATGAGTGCCCGGTAACGGACGCGTCGATACACCGCGACATCGATACGCCCGAGCAGTTGCGTGCACGGGAAACCGACAGGAATTGAAGCAAAGCCAGACGCCCGCACTCACTGGGGCGTCTGAACGCGTTACCGGACCGGGTCAGCTCACGAGCGCGGGACGCGCCGCCGTAAACCCCTTCGAAAGCAGTCCCTGTTTCAGGTAGTACTTCACGTCGATGCCAAAGTTGCCGTTGGCGTGCGTAGACTCGATGCGGTAGGGGTGACCGGTGCTGTCGACTGCCTTGCGGCGCAGATCGACGATTCGTTCCTTGCTGGGTTCCTTGTAGCGGTTGCGCACCAACAGGACGCGCGGATCGAGTTTGTGATGCGGATGCACTGATAGCACGATGCCCACTTCGCCATTGCTCATTTCGACGACGCTGCCTGGCGGGTAGATGCCCATGAACTCGATGTAGCGCTCCACCAGCGAGGCATCGAACTGCCGGTCGCGGTCTTTGTACATCAGCTGCAGCGCGTCGAACGACGAACACGGCCCTTTGTAACAGCGGGCGCTGGTGATCGCGTCGTACGCGTCGGTCACCGCCACCAGCCGGGCGGTGTAGGGGATGATGTCGCTCGGCAGCGCGTGCGGATAGCCGCTTCCGTCCATGCGCTCGTGGTGTGCCAGGGCGACGTCGACAGCTGGCTTTATCACCGCGTGGCTGGCCAGGAGCACGTCGCGGCCATGCTCGGTGTGGCTTTGCATCAGGGCCAGCTCCTCCGTATTGAAGCGACCCTTTTTGTTGAGCACCGCGTCAGGTACGCGGATTTTACCGATGTCGTGCAACAGCGCGCAGTAAGCGGCTTCCTCGATCTGGCGTCTGGATTTGCCCAGGTATCGTTCGAACGCCGCCGTCAGCACACTGACGTTGATACAGTGCTCGGCCGTGTAGTTGTCCTTGTTCTTCATCTGCGTGAGCAACACCATGGCATCCGGATTGCGCATCACGCTGTCGACTGTGTCTTTTACGGTCGCGTTAATGGCGTCGCCGTCGATGCCCTGGCCCCGTTCGATCTGGCGAAAAATTCCGCTTACCAGGTGGTGCGCAGTGGTGCGCACACCATTGGCGGCGCTCAATTCGTGTTCGACCGCCACCTCGTAGTCTTCGTCGGCCACGTGATCCCAATCCGTGACTGGCTTGTCGCTGCTGCGTTGCATGTCCACCGTGACCGTTTTGCACACCTCGCGAAGCTGATCCAGCTCCTCGCGCGATTCGATGACGAAACCCTGGAACAGGAAGGGCGACTCCAGCCACGGAATATCCAATTCGCTGACATACATACCCACGTTGAGGTCGCTGACGGCGACTTCGACTTGTTGTAGAGATGTGGTAACCGTTTCCATATTGTTCCTCTCGTCTGCGTGGATTGGTATGCCTCGGGGCGGCCCAATACGCAGCAAGGAACAAACCACGCGTTCGCGGTAGTGTGCTGCAGTTCACACGCAAAATTGTCACTTGTCACAGAACCAAGGTCTCATGGCCGCGAGTACAAAAACTGCCGCCAGATTCGTAACCGATCCGCGCGACATATGCAGCCGACAGGCAAGGGCGAGGGGCGGTCAGCCTTGCAATCCGTTCAAAGCGTCTGCCCGAATTCCAACAGGGCGGCGATCAACGGGTCGGGTGTTTCGATCGGCAGCATGTGGCCGGCTTGCGCTACGTCGAGCCGCCGGCCTTGCGGCAGCTGCGCGAACAGCTCGTCGACGACAGCTGGATCATAGAAGACCCGGTCCTGCGTGCCGGTGATTACCAGGGTGGGAAGCGCCAGGCCGGACCAGTCCACGTCCCAGTCAGCGTGACCCATCCAAGTCAACAGACTGTACAGACCAGTGTCGCGCGGCAACGGTTGATAGTCCGGTTCATCGGCCAGGAATTCCGCCCGGTGGGCCGCCTGGTAAGGTTCGCCCACCAGCAGGTGGAAGTAGAGATCTTTCATCAGATTGGGGCCGCCCAGTTCCATCACGCGCACGCCGACGTCGTTCATCCAGGCGATGCGCGGCGTAATCCGGCGCAACGTATTGATCAGCACCAGCCCGGCGGCCGTGGCGCCATCGAGCACGGCCCGGGCCGCGTACAGGCCGCCGATCGACAGGCCCGCCAAGACCGGCCGCGTAGGCTGCACGGCCTCGAGCAACGCCATCAGATCGGTGACGATGAGTTTGTCGTCAAGTGCGGTTCCCGCCTTACAGGGACTGCGCGCCTGGCCGCGGAAGTTGTACACCAGGGTGCCGTAGCCGGCTTCGCTCAGCGCCGGCACGATCCGGTCATTCCACATCGACACGTCGCCCGTGATCGGATTGACGAATGCAAAGCTCGGCGCGCCGTCTTGGACCGGCGGTTGCCATTCATAGTAAAGGGCGTCTTCCGGCCCCAGTTCCAGGACTGCCATTATTTCCTCCACCGGCGGCAAAACAGGTCCGCGTATTGTCCCGATATTTGTCGCGCAAACAAACCGACGGCAGCCAGTGGGCGAACCGGT
Source organism: Gammaproteobacteria bacterium (assembly GCA_029861595.1). GTDB lineage: Bacteria > Pseudomonadota > Gammaproteobacteria > JAHELT01 > JAHELT01 > JAHELT01. The sequence continues at coordinate 6,305 of JAOTYY010000060.1, read as the reverse complement.
GACCGGAACCGGCGTGCACCAGGTGAGCAATTCACATCGGCACGGTAAACGAAATCACCGAGCACCGTGACGAACCGGTGTCGATCTCCGAGCATTCAACAATCTCGAGAGGCAGTTGCCCGCGAGAGGTCTCTATGCACGAGGACAGTTGTTTTCGCGGTTCGGTCACGCATTCACGATTGATGTGCTGTTTGGCGCTTTTCTGGCGAGCGTCTCCGGTTCATTTGCTGTGACTTTTTGACCTCGTGGTGAGCCGCGTGGATTTGGCGGTGGAATCCCGACGATACGGGTCACTTGTCGCCAATAATCTGCCAAGATTGGCGTCCCGTGGTAAATGACTCATGCATCTGCAGCCGACGGTCGTGGCGTTTGCGCCCAATGGCTGCGCTCGCCCTGTTACTTGCCATGCCCGCGCTGGGACAGGCACCGCATCCGATTCCGCACAGCACCGTGGTACGGGGCAACCGCGATATCGCCACCGCCTGGCTGGCTGAACCGACCCGCCGTTACGCGCATGGCGTGCTCGGCGACGACATCGAAGCCGCTGCGATTCGAGTGCAGAACCGAGATGGAATCCGTTACTCGCTGCAGCTGGCGGACGATTCCGTCTTCGAAGACCTGACGCCGCGGCTTGCGGATATCGATGGCGATGGCCGCGACGAGATCTGGACAGTGCGCTCCGACGCGGTGGCCGGCGCTCGTCTCGAGGCCTACGTGCTCGTCGACGGTGTGCTCCGTCGTCGCTTCGCAACGCCACCGATCGGATCGGGCTACCGCTGGTTGAATCCCGTCGGTGTCGCGGATTTCGATGGCGATGGCCACCGTGAAGCGGCCTACGTTCAGACACCTCATATCGGTGGCATCCTCACTGTCGTGCGTCCGCACGGGCGGCAGCTTGTCGTTGTGGCCCGACTTCGCGGCTATTCGAACCACGTTATGGGTTCGACCCGGCTCGATCTGGCCGCGATCGCCGATCTGGATCGCAATGGCGGCGCGGACATAGTACTTCCGGATCAGGGCCGCACACGCCTGGTCGTGATCAGCCTGGCCGGGGGTGTGTTGATCGAGCGCTGGCGCGGCGAGCCAGGGCCGCCCGTCGGCGGCTCGTTGACTCTGGAACGTAGCCCAGCGGGCTGGCTGGCGCGATATCTCACACTCGACGATGCCGTGATAACGATAGAGATTCCCGTAACGGCGTTGCGACCGCTGACGTGACGCCGTTACCGTTCACGGCAAAACAATTTCCACCACACCGAACAGAAAGGCTTCGTCACCCGCGCCAGTCTCGTCGAGCGTTATGGCCAGCTCCGGGTACAGCGCAGTCGCGAGGCGCTCGTCCCCTTTGAAGTAGATGAGACTCACCAGGCGCTCGTGATCGGGATGCGTGACGACGATGTGAATGTGGCGCGCGCCGAAGACGTCGTTGCCTGCGGCCATCTCGATGTGGCCCGGGAGAACCGTTTTGATGCCGAAATAGCCGTCCTCACCCGTGCGCTGGCTCGTCCGGTAGCGGCTCTCGTCGACGCTTCCCGCACCGTCGGCGTGCCACAGCTCGACGAGCGCGTTGCTCACCGGCGCGCCGCCGGTTGTCAGCACGCGCCCCCGCAACTGCAGGCGCTGTCCGGGGTCTCCGGGTCGCCACAGCGTGGTGACTGCGGGCGCGCCGGGCTGGTAGAAGATACCGATACTGGTCGCGGTAGTGGGGCGCAACCCCTCGGATGCCGCAGCGCGGTCGCAGCCGCCGACTGCTGACAGCAACAGCGTAACAACAACGACGGTTCCAGTAACGGTCGGGCGCATGCGTCAGTCTCGACTCAGAGGTCTCTGGCAGGGAGATGAGTATACCGGCCGCGTGTGCTGACCGGAGGCAGCCGATGACTGCACCACGCAGCAGGGCTTCGTGTGTGGCAAACTCCGTAACCGCACTATCAATCAAGGTGAAGTTGACCGATGGATCTCGACCTGAGTGGCAAGCTGGCGCTGGTGACCGGATCGACTCGCGGGATCGGACTTGCGACCGCCCGTGGGCTCGCCGGCATGGGCGCCGACGTAATCGTCAACGGCCGTGGCGAGGATGCCGTCGCGCAGGCGCTCGAAAGCGTGCGTGAAGCGGCATCCGGGGCGGCGGTCCACGGAGTAGCGGCCGACCTGTCCGATGCGGCCGGTTGCACAGCCGTAACGGATGCGTTCCCCGAAGTCGACATCCTGGTCAACAATATGGGCATCTACGATCCCAAGCCCTTCTTCGAGATTCCCGATGAGGACTGGCAGCGCATGTTCGACGTCAACGTTATGAGCGGGGTGCGCCTGACCCGGTATTACCTGGCTCGCATGCTGGAGAGCCAGGACTGGGGCCGTGTGGTATTCGTGTCGAGCGAATCCGGGATTTTCATACCGAAGGAGATGGTCCATTACGGGTTCTCCAAGTCCGCCCAGCTCGTCATTGCGCGGGGTGCCGCGGAACAGACCAGAGGAACTAACGTCACCGTCAACTCGGTGCTGCCCGGGCCGACCTGGGTGGAAATGCAGGCGCCCCGGCTGAGCGCCCGCGCCGAAGCGATGGGCACTACCCTTGAAGATCTCAAAGCGCGTACGTTCAGTGAACGCCGGCCATCCTCATTGCTGCAGCGCTACGCGACACCCGACGAGGTCGCAAACCTGATCTGTTACGTCTGCTCTAAGGCATCGGGCGCGACGAACGGCGCTGCGCTGCGGGTCGAAGGCGGCATCGTCACCAATCCGTTCTGAGCGAGTTGCGCATGAAGGCCGCAGTGCTCTACCAGCAAGGTCTGGAGCGCCCCTACCGGGACAGCCGCCCCCTGGTGGTCGAAAGCGTCGAACTCGATGAACCGGGCGCCGGCGAACTGCTGGTCGAAATTACTGCCGCCGGCCTGTGTCACTCCGACCTGTCCACCATCGAAGGCATCCGTCCACGCCCGGTGCCGCAGGTGCCGGGGCACGAGGCAGCAGGTATCGTGCGCGCCCTGGGGCCGGGTGTCGACGACGTGAAGCTCGGTGATCAGGTGGTCATGGTGTTCGTCATGAGCTGTGGAACCTGCGCCTATTGCACCGGTGGCAGACCACATCTGTGCAACGTTTCCGCCCGCGCCAAGCTGGAAGGCACCTTGCTGGGCGGTGCTCGCCGGCTGCATCTGAACGGGCGGCCGCTCAACCACAACGCCGGCATCTCCTGTTTCGCGGAATACGCGGTCGTGTCACGTGGCTCGGTGGTGGTCGTCGATCCGGACGTGCCCTCGCAGGACGCCGCATTGTTCGGGTGTGCGGTCATCACCGGTGTCGGGGCCGTGGTGAATACCGCGGCGGTGCCCGCTGGCGCGAGCATGGCCGTGGTCGGGCTGGGCGGGGTAGGGCTCAATGCCCTGCTTGCCGGCACGGTGGTGGATGCCGCGGTTATCGTCGCGGTGGATACGAACACGGTGAAACTCGAACTCGCCCGCACGCTGGGTGCGGCCCACACGTTCAATGCCCGGGAGTCAGACTGTGCCGAGCAGGTCCTCGAAGCGACAGGCGGCGGTGTGGACTTCGCATTCGAGATGGCGGGTACGGTAGCGGCGTGGGAGACCGCGTATGCTCTGACGCGGCGCGGCGGTACGCTGGTCAGCGCGGGCTTGACCGCGGCCGACGCGAGGTTTGGCGTAAACCCTTACGACCTTGTCTCGCAAGAGAAATCCATACTGGGCAGCTACATGGGCAGCGCGACACCCGAGCGTGATATTCCACGGTTCATGGATCTCTACAAACAGGGCAGGCTGCCCGTGAACCGATTGCGCAGCGGCACGCTCGCACTCGAAGATATCAATACCGGATTCGATCGCCTCGCCGACGGTGAGGTGGTGCGACAGATCATCGTCTTCTGAAAACCGGTAGCGCTGCATTTGTGCCGACAACGGTCACAAGTCGCCTTTCCCGGGCGGTGTATTCGCTACCCACCCGCAATCTTCGGGATCACGTGCACCTCGCTGTCGGGTCCGATGCTCGCAAACAGCGCATCCTGGAAGATGGCGCCGTCGATAGCGACGGCGATGCCTTCCGCGAGATGCGGTGCGAGTTCCGGGTAACGCTCGCCCAACTGATTGAACAGCTGGCGCACGTCGTCGACGTCGAGCTCGAGTTCGCCGGTGCCGCCGATGAGCTGCCTGAGATTGCCGTTCAGTACTACCCGTGCCACCAGCTCATTCCGGCGCAGTGCCGCCATTGGCTGCTTCGATCGCAGCCAGCACCTTGGGGGGCGACATCGGAAGCTCGTTGAAGCGGATACCCGTTGCGTTCTCTACGGAGTTGGCGATGGCTGCCATGGGCGGCACGATGGGAGTTTCGCCGACCCCGCGAACGCCATACGGGTGAGCTGGATTGGGGACTTCGACGATCACCGCATCGATCATCGGCAGGTCCGAGCACACCGGCGTGCGATAGTCGAGAAAACCGGGGTTCTGCAGCTTGCCGTCCTCGCCGTAGATGTACTCCTCGTTGAGCGCCCAGCCGATGCCTTGCACCGCGCCGCCCTGCATCTGACCTTCCACGAAATCCGGATTCACGGCTTTCCCGGCGTCCTGGATAGTGGTGTAGCGAAGGATTTTCACGTGACCAGTTTCGGGATCCACCTCGACGTCCACGATGTGGGTGCCGAAGCTGGGTCCCGCCCCCTGGGCGTTGATGGCGGCATTGCCGACCAGCGGCCCGCCCGTTTTGTTCGCCATGGCGGCGATATCGGCGATCGACATGGGTTCGAAAGCGCCTGCGTTGCTGCTGGTGGGCCGCGCATGACCGTCCTCCCAGACCACTGCATCCACCGGAATGTCCCAGATTTTCGCCACCCGTTCGCGCATCTTGTCGATAACGTCATGTGCCGCCTCGATGACGGCTATGCCGCTGGCGAAAGTGGCGCGGCTGCCGCCGGTCAGAAAGGTGTAGCCCAGCGAGGCGGTGTCGCCAATGATGGGCTGCACGTTGTCGAGATCGACGCCCAGTTCCTCGGCGGCCATCTGGCACAGCGAGGCGCGGGAGCCGCCGATATCGGGTGTGCCCACCACCAGTTGCGCGGTGCCGTCTTCGCTCAGGTTCAAGGTGGCGCAGCTTTCACCGCCGATGTTGAACCAGAAGCCGGACGCCACGCCGCGGCCCTGATTCTTGCCCAGCGGCGCACTGTAGTGGGGATGCGCTTTGGCGGCTTCGAGCGTCTCGACCAGGCCGACGGGACCGAATTTCGGACCATAGGCGGTCTGCGTGCCTTCCTTTGCCGCGTTCTTCAGGCGCAACTCGACGGGATCCATACCGAGTTTCTTGGCCAGTTCATCGACCACGCATTCGGCGCCGTATTCGGCGATCGGTGCACCGGGTGCGCGGTAGGCTGCCACCTTGGGCTGATTGACGACGACGTCGTATCCGACGGTGCGGATATTTTCCACGTCGTAAGGGGCGAAGGAACACATGCAGCCCATCTGCACCGGTGAGCCGGGAAAGCCGCCGGCCTGGTAGTGGAACAACCCGTCCGCCGCCGTTATGCGTCCGTCTTTCGTAGCGCCTATCTTGATACGCATGTGGGAACCGGAGGTCGGACCCGTGGCGCGGAATACTTCCTCGCGGGTCATGACCATCTTTACCGGGTGACCGGACTTGCGCGACAGCGCCAGTGCCACAGGTTCCAGGTAAACGACTGTCTTGCCGCCGAAACCGCCGCCGATTTCGGAAGCCGTGACCCGCAACTTGGAGATGTCCATGCCCAGCAGCTTGGCGCAGTGGCCGCGCACGATGAAATGCCCCTGGGTCGTGCACCACAGTTCGGCCTTGCCGTCTTCGCCGACCCTGGCAAGACAGGCGTGGGGTTCGATGTAACCCTGATGCACCGCCTTGGTGGTGAACTCGCGCTCGATGATCACATCGGCCCGGGCAAAGCCGGCGTCCACGTCACCCTTGGAAAATTCGACACGCTTGGCAACGTTGGATGGCTGCGTCGGTGCCGGTTCGACACCCTGGGTAATCATGTCCTCGTGCAGCAGCGGTGCATCGGGCTGCATTGCCTCCACGACGTCGATGACGTGGGGCAGCACTTCGTACTCCACCTCGATCAGCGCCAGCGCCTTGCGGGCAACGGATTCGCTGGTGGCCGCAACGGCCGCCAGGGCATGGCCTTCATAGAGCACTTTCTCCCGGGCCATGACGTTGCGCACGACGTCGCGGTAATTGATCATCATCTCGCCGGCGGGCACCATCTCGGAGGGCAGGTCGTTGAAGTCGTCCCTGGTGACCACCGATTTGACGCCCGGCAGCGCTTCAGCCTTGGAGGT
>JAOTYY010000270.1 GCA_029861595.1 Gammaproteobacteria bacterium | reverse complement strand
ATAACCGTGTCCTCGGTTCTCACTGCAACCGCCGTCTGCGGTACGCAGCCGCAGCCCCGGCCGGCTTTCGACAACCCCTATCCGGCGGCACCCGGCAAATACCGGATCGTCTTTCAAGGTCGCGGCGGACTGCGCCGTGCAGGTGAAACACAGTTCGTAGTCGTCGCCTCCGTCCAGTGCCAGGCTCAGCCGTTGATCTACGGTAAACGCATCACCCTGGGCGGGAATGGCAAGTTTCTCGACATCCAGCGTGGCCCCGCAACCGCTGGCTGTCAGAATATGCACAAAATCAGCGGCCAGGCCGTCAGATACGTCGATACAGGCGTTTGCCCGGTCCCGCAGCGCCAGACCCAGTGCGATTCTCGGGTACGGCCGGTCGAAGCGCCTTGCCAAGGACTCGGGGACGGGCCGTCCGGCGGCGCGGAGTTGCAGGGCCGCGGCGGCCAAGCCGGTAACGCCCGACACCATCACCGCGTCACCGGGGCGCGCACCGGCACGCCTCAGTGCCTTGCCGACCGGTACCTGGCCGATCACCTGAACGGTGATCCCGAGCGGTCCCTTGACCGTATCGCCACCCACCAGTGCCACGCCGAACTCGTCGGCGAGTTCCAGAAACCCGCGAGCAAACGCCGCTACCCAGATCTCGTCGGGGCGCGGCAGCGATAATGCGAGTGTGGCCCAGCACGGCGCGGCTCCCATTGCCGCAATATCGCTCAAATTGACCGCCAGGGCCCGGTAACCCACCGACTCGGGGGAGAGGTCATCCGGGAAGTGCACGCCGGCCAGCAGTGTATCGGTGGTCACCGCCAATTCCTGTCCGGGCGCCGGCGTCAGCAGCGCCGCATCGTCACCAACACCCAGAGTGACGTCACCGCGTGCAGTTGGCGGTGAAAAGTAGCGGCGTATTAAGGTGAATTCATCCAGCGCCATGCCCATACGCCAGTGAAGTCAGCGTCCGGCACCAACGTGCGCCGCGGTCTCGCTTGCGCGTAACCGCTGCGCGACTGCGTCGAGCACTCCATTGACGTATTTGTGCCCCTGTTCGGCACCAAAGGCCTTGGTCAGTTCCACCGCCTCGTTGATGATGACGCGATAGGGAATGTCTTGGCGGGCGCGTAATTCGTGTGCCGCGATGCGCAGCACGTTGCGCTCGATCGGGTCCAGCCGGGATACGTCACGGTCCAGGCACTCCTGCAGCTGGGCATCGATTTCGGTGACGGTTGCCGGTATGGCGTGCAAGAGTTCCTGAAAATAGCCGACATCGACCTTGCTCATGTCCTGTGTCGCGAGAAACTGAGCATCTATGTCACGCACGTCGCCGTCCGTCATTTCCCACTGATAAAGCGCCTGCAGGGCACGGCGGCGAGATTGTCTGCGTTGTTGGGATTGGTTCGGCATTGCCGCTTAGCCTGCTTGTTTCATGGGGGTTCGCTTCTCAGGCCGGCCTGCATGCCGCGGACCGGCTACGTAAGTTTGCGCAACAAACTTATCATCTCCACCGTCGACAAAGCCGCATCGGCGCCTTTGTTGCCGGCTTTGGTGCCGGCACGTTCTATCGCCTGCTCCACGGTATCGGTAGTCAGCACACCGAAGCCTACGGGCACGGCGCGTTGCAGCGCGACGTTCGCCAATCCTTTGCTGCATTCGCCGGCAACGTAGTCGAAATGTGGCGTGGCACCCCGGATTATGGTGCCCAGCGCAACCAGTCCATCGAACTTGCCGCTGCTTGCCAGCTTGTCGGCCGCCAGCGGCAGTTCGAACGCGCCCGGCACCCGCACCACGGTAATCTGCGCGAGGCTGATTCCGCACCGCGTGAGCGTGTCGATCGCGCCGGCCAGCAGGCTGTCGACGATATAGCTGTTGAAACGGGCAACCACGATACCGATGCGTGCATCGGCAATCTGCAAGTCACCCTGAACGGTCGTTACATCACTCATTGACGTCAGCGCTCTGCGAAATCTCTTGCGCGCTTGCGGTAATGCAGCGCGATCATTGGAAGTGTAAACGAAACTTCATTTTTTACAAGAAGTTAGCGAATGTTTTTCACAAAGACTCTAGCGTGCTGTTGGCTGGCGCAGCGGCGGCCGCGTTACTGGATGTAGTCCTCGATTCGCAGACCGAAGCCGCCCAGCGCATGGAAAACCTTCGGCGCCGACAGCAGCCGCATCCGCCCTACCCCGAGATCGGAGAGAATCTGCGCGCCGATCCCGTAGGTGCGGATATCCTCGGGCCGATCCTGGTGGTCCGCGGCCGGTTTGCCGCCCTGCAACTGGTACTCGTGAATGCGCCGGACCAGTGAACTCGGATCCTCGGCATGGCGCAGGATCACCACCACGCCCTCGCCGATTTCCGCTACCCGCGACAGCGCATCCTGCAGGGGCCAGCCGCAGCCGTGCGCCGCGCCAAGTGTGTCGCACAGCAGGTTTTCGACATGCACACGCACCGCGCAGGGTCGATCGCTGTCAATTTCACCGATTTGCAGCGCCAGATGCAGCGCGCTGGTTATACCGTCCTGGTAGGCGAACAGGCGAAAATCACCGTGCCGGGTAGGAAAGTCGGCCTCCGCAACTCTTTCCACGGTGCGCTCGTTCTCGATCCGGTAACGGATCAGATCTTCGATGGTGCCGATTTTCAGCGCGTGCTGCGCGGCGAATCCTTCCAGGTCCGCGCGCCTCGCCATGGAGCCATCGGGATTGAGAATCTCGACGATCACCGCCGCCGCTTCGTACCCCGCAAGGCGCGCCAGATCGCAACCGGCCTCGGTGTGACCGGCACGCGTCAGCACGCCACCCGGTTCAGCCATCAATGGGAACACATGGCCGGGTTGTATCAGGTCCTCGGGTTTCGCAGTGTCCGCTACTGCCACGCGAATGGTGCGCGCCCGGTCAGCCGCCGAGATACCGGTAGTGACACCTTCCGCCGCCTCGATGGACACGGTGAACTTGGTCGAATGAGGGGCACGGTTATCGGCTACCATCAGCGGCAGACGCAACTGCTGGCAGCGTTCCTTGGTCAGCGTCAGGCAGATCAGTCCGCGCCCGAAACTTGCCATGAAGTTGATGTCTTCGGCGGTCGCCACACCTGCCGGCAGAATCAAATCGCCCTCGTTCTCGCGGCTTTCGTCATCCATGACCACGACCATACGGCCTTGCCGCAGGTCATCGACCAGCTCTTCGATGGTATTCAGTGCCATGCTTTCGTTCTGCCGGATTCGCGCGCGTGCAACAGGGAAATTCTAGCAGGTCGCCGGCTGCTGCAACGCCTTGTCAGTTGCCGCGCAGGCGTTGTGCCACTTCGTCATTGTGCAACACCAGGCGTTCGACATAGCGGGCAATAAGGTCCACTTCCAGATTAACCCGTGTCGCCGCGCGCAGGTTGTGCAGGGTCGTGATCTGCAGCGTGTGGGGCACCAGGTTGACGTCGAAACCGTCGTCGTAGACGTTGTTCACGGTCAGACTAACGCCCTCGACGCAGATCGAACCCTTACGCGCGATGTAGCCGAGCAGGGACTGCGGGACGGTAAAGCGGACGACGGTCGAACGCGCCGCAGACTCGACGCTGGCCACTTCGCCGATGCCGTCCACGTGGCCGCTGACGAGATGCCCGCCAAGGCGCGAGTCAGGGGTCAGGGCTCGCTCGAGGTTCACTTCGCTGCCAGGCACCAGATCACCGAGCGTAGTCGCGGAAAGCGTTTCCACCGACACGTCGAAGGCCGCACACGGGTGACCGGCTTGCGATGCCGCACCGTCTGCAAGCGCAGGCGTCACCGTTAAACACACTCCGCTGACGGAAATGCTCTCGCCGGGAACCTGCCCCGCGAACATTGGCGCACTCACCCGCAACCGCCGATCACCTTGCAGCGTTTCGCTGCTGACGATCTCACCGATTTCCTGCACCAGTCCGGTAAACATGCTCAGGCAGCGTCCAGCGTGTAGCTCTGCATGGTGAGCGGCAGTGCTGTGGCGTTGTCGAATTCGGCACTGGCCTCGACGCCCACACGCGCTATGTCTGCAGCAGTCTCCCGGGCATCGTATGCCGCGAACATCGCCCCCAGCGCATACTCGGCACCGGCACCGATCGCCCAGAAGCGAGAATATTCATACACCTCGCGCAACGCGTACAAAGCGAATATGCCGTGGCGGTTGGCAATCAGCGCATCGATACGCGACGATTCGTAGGGATCGTCTTCATCGTCCTTGGCATTCAGGAAGTAGTGCTCCTTAAGCAGTCGGTGCAACTCGACGGCAGTATCGAAAATTCCCTCTCGTGAATCGAACTCCGGGGTGAATGTCTTACGCCGCATCACGCTCTCAATAACCAGCGTGTGCGCGGCACTGCCGACAATGCCGATGCAGGTATCGCCGAAACGCTGCAGCTTGTCATGATGCGGGTCGTAATGTGCCGGTTGTTTCATTTCGCCAAAGCTGGTCAGGCTGTCCGCAGCTATGCAGGCCTGATCGTGTTTTCGTACCGCGACGATGGTTGACACTCAATTCTCCTCGACACCGAACGTCTCGGCGCAACGCAATCGCAACCGCAGATCGTCGCCGAGTTTGCGCAATTCGTGCAACCGCCAGCGTTTGCGCGCCGCCATGTTCTGCAGCGGCAGATTCGCGAACGCCCGCGCATCGCTGCCCAGCAGATCGGTGGACATATAGCACAGGATTTCATCGACCAGGCCGCCGGCCAGAAACGCCCCGTTCAAGGTGGCACCCGCTTCCACGTGCACTTCGTTGGCCTCGTATTCGCTTGCCAGCAGTTCCAGAGCCGCGCGCAGATCCAGCAGCGCTCCGCCACGCTTTACCGCGCGCACGGTCACCGACCCCTGCTCGTAGCGTTGCCGTTCATGCTGTTGATCACACAATAACAGTGCGTCGCCATCGAGGTTCAACAGGCGCGCCGACGGCGGTGTCTGCAACCGTGTATCCAGGACCACTCGCAAGGGCTGCCGCGGCGCATTTTCGCCACCGAGATCCTGAGGTCCCAGACGCACGTTCAACGAAGGGTCGTCGGCCAACACC
>JAOTYY010000059.1 GCA_029861595.1 Gammaproteobacteria bacterium | reverse complement strand
GCGCCTGTCGGCCACTAAGGCGCTCATCGAACGACGGGACACGGTCATCGTCGCCACGGTGTCCTCGATTTACGGGCTGGGCGATCCGCAGTCGTACCTGAAAATGGTACTGCACCTGGTGCGCGGTGATCTGATCGATCAGCGCACCATTCTGCGGCGCCTGGCCGAGATGCAATACACGCGCAACGACGTGGATCTGCGCCGTGGCACCTACCGGGTCAGGGGCGACGTGATAGACGTGCACCCTGCGGAGTCCGACCGCGAGGCGTTGCGCATCGAATTGTTCGACGACGAGGTGGAATCGCTGAGTTTTTTCGACCCGTTGACTGGCGAGATGTTGCGTCGCGTACCGCGCCTGACGGTGTATCCCAAGACACACTACGTGACGCCGCGTGAGGTGCTCGACCGTTCGGTCGACGAAATACACGAGGAACTGCAGGTGCGTCTTGCACAGCTGCGTGAGGCCGGCAAGCTGCTGGAAGCCCAGCGCCTAGAGCAGCGCACGCTGTTCGACATCGAGATGATCCGCGAGCTCGGTTATTGCGCCGGGATCGAGAATTACTCGCGCTTCCTGTCCGGGCGCCTGCCGGGCGAACCGCCGCCCTGCCTGTTCGACTATCTACCGGGCGACGCGTTGCTCATCATCGATGAAAGCCATGTCACCGTGCCGCAGCTGGGGGGCATGTACCGCGGCGATCGTTCGCGCAAAGAGACGCTGGTTGAGTACGGCTTCCGGCTGCCTTCGGCACTGGACAACCGGCCATTGCGGTTTGACGAGTTCGAGCGGCAGATGCCGCAGGCGATATTCGTATCGGCGACGCCTGGACCGTACGAAGACGAGCACGCCGACCAGGTGGCCGAGCAGGTTGTACGACCTACCGGCCTCGTGGACCCGCAGGTCGAGGTGCGTCCCGCCTCCACGCAGGTAGACGACGTGTTATCGGAAATCCATACGTGCGTGGACAATTCCGAGCGCGTGCTGATCACGACACTTACCAAGCGCATGGCGGAAGACCTGACCGATTATCTGCACGAGCACGGTGTCCGTGTTCGCTACCTGCATTCCGATATCGACACCATGGAGCGGGTTGAGATTATCCGCGAGCTGCGCATGGGTACCTTCGATGTGCTGGTGGGCATCAATCTGTTGCGCGAGGGTCTGGATATGCCCGAAGTGGCGCTGGTCGCGGTGCTCGATGCCGACAAAGAGGGGTTCTTACGCTCCGATCGATCGTTGATCCAGACCATCGGGCGTGCCGCCCGCAACGTCAACGGGCGCGCAGTCTTGTACGCCGATCGGGTGACCGGCTCCATGCAGCGGGCGATCGAGGAGACCGAACGCCGCCGCGACAAGCAGATCGCACACAACAAGAAACACCGGGTCCGTCCGACCAGCATCCGCAAAGCCGTGCAGGACATCATGGAAGGCGGCTACGATGGGCGTCGGCGTGTGCACTCGCCGCCGCGTAAGGTGGCCGAAACCAACGAGAACTACCAGCAACTGGCGCCCGAAGTGGCGCTGAAGAAGATCACGGCGCTGGAAAAGCGCATGTTCGACCATGCCCGGGATCTCGAATTCGAAGAGGCGGCGCGCTTGCGTGATGAAATCGCGGCGTTGCGCGAAACCGCTATCGGGGCCGCTGCCGGGTAAGATACGCCGTTGCGAGCTGTTTTCAGCGCAGGGAATGCACTTTACTGCAGCTGCGAGTGAATGATCTTGTCGGTCGCGTGCATCAACGAACTGCGTCCAAACAGCAGGCGCCAGCGCGAGCCTCCGCATTGACGCCACAGTATCGCGGCGCGTATTCCGGCAAGCAGCAGGGCGCGAATCTGTGCCGCGACCTCTTCGTTGACGAGGTAGCTGTGCTCACCGTTGACCATGACGCGCGGACTCAACGTGCTGATCGTATCCTGGTAGCCGGCTGCCAGCTGCGCTACTACGGCCGCATGCGTTACGGGGTGCTCGGAGAGTAACCCGGCAGCAGCGGTGATGCGCTCGCCGATCTTGTTCCGCATGTCGCCACGGCGAGCCAGTTTACGCTCCAGCTGCAATAGCGAGGCGGAATAGCGGGTGACCTCCACGTCACGCGATTGCGGATCACCGCCCAGTTGCCCGCGCAGCACCCGCAGACCGAAACCCTGCCCGCTCGGATACACCTCGCTGGCGTCTTGTGCATCCCGGATGAACACCGAGCGCAGGCTCTGCTCCAGCGCATCCAGCTCCGCATGACCTTCCCACGCGAGCTGCTTAACGAGCTGTGTGGCCTGAAACAATCCCGATAGAGCGATCACCTGGTTGCGAGTGTCAGTGTGCATGCAATGTTCGCTGGTTATGCCTGCATCTCGAATACGTGGTCAGTTCGCCGGTTCACTCGATTATGCCGCCGCCCAGGCAGACATCATCCGCGTAAAACACGATTGACTGGCCCGGCGTGATAGCGCGCACTGGTGTGTCGAACGCCACATTCACGTCGGATTCCGTACCGGCGGTGACGCGGCATGGCACGTCCAGCTGGCGGTAGCGGACTTTGGCAGTGCAGTCCAGTGGCAGAGGTGGCGCACGGCCAGCAATCCAGTGGACCTGCTGCGCGCTTAAAGTGTCGCGCAGCAGCAACGGGTGATCGTGCCCCTGCGCGACGATCAACCGGTTGCGCGAGGAGTTTTTCGCCACGACATACCAGGGCGCGTCCGTGTAGTCTGCCAGTCCGCCGACTGCCATGCCCTTGCGCTGACCTATGGTATAGAACATCAGACCTTGGTGCATGCCGATTACGCTGCCACTCTCGGTTACGATTTCACCCGGCTGTGCCGGCAGGTAGCGCTGTAGAAATTTGCTGAATCGCCGTTCGCCCACGAAACAGATACCCGTGCTGTCCTTTTTCTCGCTGGTGGAAAGGCCAGCGGATTTCGCTATTTCGCGCACTTCGCTCTTGTGCAGGTCGCCGACCGGAAACAGAGCGGCCTGCAGTTGTTGCTGACCAAGCGTGTGCAAAAAATAGCTCTGGTCTTTGCCCGGGTCGACACCGCGCAACAGGCTCACCGATTCGCGGCCGCGCGCGAGGCGAGCGTAATGCCCAGTCGCGATATAGTCGGCACCCCGGGACATGGCGAAATCCAGGAACGCGCGAAATTTGATCTCCTTGTTGCACAGCACGTCGGGGTTGGGTGTTCGCCCGGCCTCGTATTCGGCAAGAAAATGCGTGAATACCCGGTCCCAGTATTCGCTCGCGAAATTCACGGTGCGCAGCGCGATGCCGAGTGTTTCGCAAACCGTCTGCGCATCGGCGAGATCTTCCGCCGCCGCGCAATAGTCCTGCGTGTCGTCTTCTTCCCAGTTCTTCATGAACAGCGCTTCGACTCGATAGCCTTGCTGTAACAACTGCAACGCACTTACCGAGGAGTCGACGCCGCCGGATAGACCGACGACTATTTCTGCAGCGTTATTGGTTGGCATGGTTTTGCTCGTGCGCAGGTGATCCTGATGCAACCTGTGGCGGGTAATACAACCGCCGGTATTACGAATAAATATCTCGCAACAGATCCAGTTCGTACTGACGTCCCGACAGATAGTCGTCTATGCAGCGCATTACCAGGGGACTGCGATGTTGCGCCTCGCGTTGTTTGATCTCAGCGTAACTCAGCCATTGCGCGTTCAATATGCCATGGTCCAGCGATAGCTCGGGCTGATGTTCTGTCACGCTGCCGTAGAAGGCAACGCGCAGGTACGTTCTGTCGTTTGCCTGGTTACGCCATCGATATACGCCGACGATGTGCTCGGGATGGAACGCCCAGGCGGTTTCTTCGCGCACTTCGCGCACTACGGCATCCACCAGCGCTTCGCAGTCCTCCAGATGCCCGGCTGGTTGGTTCAGTACGCGGCCTTGCCGTCTTGAGAGTTCTTCCACGATCAGGAAGCGCTCGTCTCGCACCGCAACGGCGGCGACAGTGACATGTGGTGCCCACTCACGCGATCCGATTCCGGCACGTAATTCCACAGCACGCGGTGACCGGCTAAATCGGGATGCCCGAAGGCACCGGGCGTTTCGGCAGCACCCACTCGCCGACGTTGTCGCTGATGTCGCGGGGTGGCTTCTCGAAAAACTGTGGATCCAGGATTTCCAGAAAACTTTTCGCCTGCGCGGAAAGAAATTTTCCGCGCCGCATCACCACGCCGTAGCTGCGTTGCGGAAAATATTCGTTCAGCGTACGTGTTTCCAGCTTCTCATGACCCCGCAAGCATATACTCGTGACGATGCTGATGCCCATGCCGATTTCGACATAGCGTTTTATCACCTCCCAGCCGCCGGCTTCCAGCACCACGTTGTAGGGCACGTCGTGCTGGCGGAATACCAGATCAACGATTTGCCAGGTGCTCAAATGCCGCGGCGGAAGAATCAGGCCGTACGGACTGATGTCCCGCATCGAGATCCGTGCTTTCTGCACCAGCGGGTGCCCCAGTGGGGCGATGAGGGTGGGATCGTAGGTGAAGATCGGGTGGTAGACCAGATCCTCGTGAATGTCGATCAGCGAACCGACCGCAAAATCAACGTCGTCCGCCCGTAGCATGGTCATGCCGTCGCGCCCGGTCACGTTGTGCAGGCGCAGGTTGATCTGCGGATACATTTCGCTGAAGCGTCCGACGAAATCCGGCAGCAGATAAAGAATCGTGGATTCGCCGGCCGCAATGTCCAACGAGCCGGAATTGACCTCGCCGAGGCGGGATGAGAACAAATCCGGCAGCTTGTCCATACCGTCGACCAGCGGCAGCGCCATTTCCAGCAACACGTCGCCGGCGGGCGTGAGGCGGATGCGCGGCCCGCGGCGCTCGAACAGCAACGTGTCCAGTTCTTTTTCCAGTGCCTGGATTTGCAGTGACACTGACGGTTGGCTCAGCGACAGGCGTTCCGCCGCCTTGGAGATCGACGCCAGTTGCGCGGCATGGCAGAAAGCGCGCAATTGGCGCAACCGGTTTTGCTTGTGTAATCGTTCGGCCATGACGAGACATCATATTAGAAAATTTAATGTTAAAAATAAAATTAATAGTCTTGTTGAATGCTTCAGGTTGGTATTAAGTATGCATGAAATCAATATTGACAGCTCACTAATATTGGCAAAATTTATATTAAGATTTGTTTTTTAAGCGGGGTAAAAGGTGGGCTGAGTGTGTGACCGCGGGACTCGTCGGGCTGAGGCAGATTTTTTTAAGCATTCGATATCGACAGGAGCAACAAGGTGAGCAAGCAAGAGCAGATCGGGCAAATAGAATCTGAATGGGCGGAAAATCCCCGTTGGGCAGGTGTGCGACGCGGCTATCCGGCCACCGAGGTGGAGCGCCTGCGGGGCAGTGTGCGCATCGAATACACACTGGCGCGTGAGGGTGCCGCGAAACTCTGGCGTATGGTGCACGAGTTGCCGTTTGTAAACTCGCTCGGCGCTTTGACCGGCAACCAGGCAATGCAGCAGGTCAAGGCCGGGCTCAAGTCCATCTATCTGTCGGGCTGGCAGGTGGCCGGTGATGCCAACATCGCCGGTGAGATGTATCCCGACCAATCACTGTATCCGGTTAATTCCGTACCGGATGTGGTACGCCGGATCAATAACGCTCTATTGAGGGCCGACCAGATACACCACATGGAAGGCGATGATGATATCGACTGGCTGGCACCCATCGTGGCAGATGCCGAAGCCGGGTTCGGTGGTGTGCTGAATGCCTTCGAACTGATGAAAGCGATGATCGAGGCAGGTGCCGCTGGTGTGCACTTCGAAGATCAGTTGGCATCGGCGAAAAAGTGCGGGCACATGGGCGGTAAAGTACTGGTACCGACCCAGGAGGCTGTGCAGAAGCTGATCGCTGCGCGGCTCGCCGCCGATGTTATGGGTGTCCCGACCGTGCTGCTGGCCCGTACCGACGCGGAGGCGGCTAACCTGGTTACATCCGATGTGGACGAACGCGATCGAGAGTTCTGCACGGGCGAGCGCACCGCGGAAGGCTTCTTTCGCGTGAGAAATGGTATTGAGCAGGCGATTTCGCGGGGTCTGGCGTATGCCCCATACGTCGACATGGTGTGGTGCGAGACGGGCACGCCCGACCTGGAGTTCGCGCGTCGCTTCGCGGAGGCCATCCGCAAGGAATATCCCGAGCAGCTGCTAGCCTATAACTGTTCGCCGTCGTTCAACTGGAAGAAAAACCTGGACGACGCGACGATTGCCAAATTCCAGCGAGAATTGGGTGCCATGGGTTACAAATTCCAATTTATCACCCTGGCCGGCTTCCATGCCTTGAACTACAGCATGTTCGAGCTGGCCAAGGGGTATCGGGAACGCAATATGAGCGCCTACGTAGAGTTGCAGGAAGCGGAATTTGCCGCGGAAAGCCAGGGTTACACGGCAACCAAACACCAGCGCGAGGTCGGTACCGGGTATTTCGACGCGGTCACTAACGTGATAGCCGGCGGTGAGTCTTCACTCACGGCATTGACCGGCTCCACAGAAGAAGCGCAGTTCGAAGAAAACGCCGACAAAAACGTCGCCGAGGATGCGGCCTAGCAGGCTGTTGAAAAAGCCGATTTTCGGCAACCTGCCAGGCGGTACAGGGATGTACCGCCATTAATCAACCGCCATGAGTGGTTGATATGTAGCCAGTCGATACAGCATTCTCAGCGCGGCACGTTGCGGCAGCAGGGGACCTGCTATTTCAACGCGCTGCCAGAGCGCCAATTCAGACCACCACGCGCCCGGCCACGACGGCGGGCGCAGGTTTTGCCTCCCCCTCCCCGCACCCCGCCGGTCAGCCTGGCGATTGTTGCCCGTGCATACCCAATCAGGCATGCAGATTGCGTAACACGAGTATAAGGCTTTTTGCACTAAACTCAGTATCGGCTGTGTTATGCGCGGCTTTCGGACGCGGCCGGCACTGGCGGCAAGTCACCGCCTTTCACAGGCGCCGCTTGCCAGCGTGCGAAGTCACGTGACGGTAATCCGCGGCAGCTTAAACTTAGTGGGTTATCTGGCTAAAATAGCGCCATGCGCAAGGAGTACGATAGTGATCAGGGCCTGGCCGTCGAAACGGCAAAGCCGAAACTTAAACAACCACCACTGTTCAAAGTGGTATTGTTGAATGACGATTACACGCCAATGGAATTCGTGGTAGAAGTATTGGAAAGTTTTTTTGCTATGGGTCGAGAACGCGCCACACAGATAATGCTGCACGTGCACACACGCGGAAAGGGCGTGTGCGGCGTATACAGCCGCGATGTGGCGGAAACCAAAGTCCACCAGGTAAACGAGTATTCGCGTGAGCACCAGCACCCGTTACTGTGTACCATGGAGGAAGCGTGACGGTTGGTAGGAAAATCGAATGCTGAGTAAAGAACTAGAATTCACCTTGAACAGTGCTTTCAAGCGGGCCCGTGAAGAGCGTTACGAATTCATGACGGTCGAGCACCTGCTGCTGGCCCTGCTGGACAATCCTACCGCCAGTTCGGTGTTGCGCGCCTGTGCCGCCGATCTGGAACGGCTGAAGCGCGATCTCGCGCAATTCGTCACCGAAAACACCCCGGTACTGGACGCCAGCGACTCCCGCGATACGCAACCGACGCTGGGATTCCAGCGCGTGCTGCAGCGCGCGGTGTTTCACGTGCAGTCCTCGGGTCAGAAGGAAGTCACGGGTGCCAACGTCCTGGTGGCCATTTTCGGTGAGCAGGAATCGCACGCCGTTTACTTGCTGAACGAGCAGAGCATCACGCGGCTGGATGTGGTGAATTATATTTCGCACGGAATTTCCAAGGTGTCCAGCGAGGAGGCCGAGGAAAACGACGTAAGCGGCGCCGACAGCGGCGAGGAAAAGGAATCCGGTGAGAAAAAGCCGCTGCAGATGTTTGCGTCCAACCTCAACGAACTGGCGCGCCAGGGCAAAATCGACCCGCTGATCGGGCGCACCAGGGAACTCGAGCGCACTATCCAGATCCTGTGCCGGCGCCGCAAGAACAACCCGTTGCTGGTCGGCGAGGCGGGCGTCGGCAAAACGGCCATCGCCGAAGGACTGGCGAAAGCGATCGTGGACGGGGATGCACCCGAGGTGCTCGACAATTGCAACATTTACTCGCTGGACCTGGGGGCACTGGTCGCTGGCACCAAATACCGCGGCGATTTCGAAAAACGTCTGAAAGGTGTGCTCGCGCAACTGCGGAAAGAGCCGGGCGCAATATTGTTCATTGACGAAATTCACACGATTATCGGCGCCGGTTCGGCATCCGGCGGCGTGATGGACGCCTCCAATCTGATCAAACCCATGCTCGCGTCCGGCGAACTCAAGTGCATCGGCTCGACGACGTACCAGGAATACCGGGGCGTGTTCGAGAAAGACCGGGCGCTGGCGCGCCGCTTTCAGAAAATCGACATCGAAGAACCCGATGTGCACGAAACCATCAGTATTCTGAAAGGCCTGAAGAGCCGCTTCGAGGAATACCACGGGATTCGCTACACCAATAAAGCGCTGCACGCGGCGGCGGAACTGGCGGGCAAATACATCAACGACCGCTTCCTGCCGGATAAAGCGATCGACGTGATCGACGAAGCGGGCGCCCATCAGAAACTGCGCTCACCCTCACGGCGCAAACGCACGATTGGCGTATCGGAGATCGAGGATATCGTGGCACGCATGGCGCGCATTCCGCCGCAGAGCGTGTCCGCCTCCGACCTGACTGTCCTGGCGACGCTGGAGCGGGATCTAAAAATGCTGGTTTTCGGACAGGATGAGGCCATTGAGACCCTCGGCACGGCGATAAAAATGTCGCGCTCAGGCCTGGGACCTGAAGGTCGTCCGATTGGCTCGTTCCTGTTCGCAGGTCCCACGGGCGTCGGGAAAACCGAAGTATCGCGGCAGCTGGCCCAGGTCATGGGCATAGAGCTGGTGCGCTTCGACATGTCCGAATACATGGAACGCCACACGGTATCGCGCCTGATCGGTGCGCCACCCGGCTACGTCGGCTTCGATCAGGGCGGCTTGTTGACTGATGCGGTGATACAGCATCCGCACGCGGTGGTGCTGTTGGACGAAATCGAAAAAGCCCATCCGGACGTGTTCAATCTGTTACTGCAGGTTATGGATCACGGTACGCTTACCGACAACAATGGCCGCAAGGCGGATTTCCGCAACGTCGTGCTGATCATGACGACCAATGCCGGTGCGGAATTAATGAGCCGCCGGTCGATGGGTTTTTCGACGCAGGATCATTCCAGCGATGCGATGGAGGCAGTTAACCGCCTGTTCACGCCGGAATTTCGCAATCGTCTCGATGCCATCATCAAGTTCAAGTCGCTGGATCGCACAACCGTTGCCAGCGTGGTCGGCAAATTCCTGATTGAACTGGAAACGCAGTTAGCCGATAAACGCGTTACCCTGCAGGTCGATGATCTGGCGCGCGATTGGCTGGCCGAGCACGGATTTGACGCGAAAATGGGCGCCCGGCCGATGGCCAGGGTCATTCAGGAGAGCATCAAAAGACCTATGGCGGATGAACTGTTGTTCGGTAAACTCGCCAAAGGCGGTGATCTCAAGATCACTGTGAAAGACGGCGCCCTGTCGTTTACGATCGTAACGCTGGAAACACCGCCGGAGCCGGCGACCAGCTAGCCACGCATTGTTTCCCCAAGGGTTTGTTTCTCCGGGAAGAGGCTGGCACGGAAATGTCGTGCTCAGCGGCTGCGGTAAACGATGCGGCCTTTGCTGAGGTCGTACGGAGTTAATTGAACGGTCACTTTATCTCCGGTGAGAATGCGGATGTAGTTCTTGCGCATCTTGCCGGAAATGTGAGCCGTTACGACGTGACCATTTTCCAGCTCCACCCGAAACATGGTGTTGGGAAGAGTGTCAACTACCGTCCCTTCCATTTCTATCGGTTCTTCCTTCGGCATACTTTGGTGTTATCTACAGAAATAGCAGCGGATTATCGTTGATTTACGAAACATAGCAAGCGCTAACAACCACGGCATGGCCACGGTAAGCATGGCTCGCTGCAATGGTGGATCAAACCGTACGTAGGACAGCAGGTGATTTATGGGCTAGTTGGTTTGCGAGACCTGCCGTTCCACCTCCACGACCAGACTTTTCATTTGCAGCAGGCTGTCGGGATTGAGCGAAATCGACTGAATGTTGCGTTCCACTAGCCAACGGGTGATCTCTGGGAAATCCGACGGCGCCTGTCCGCAAATGCCGACGTATTTGTTGTGTTTGTTGCACGCGTCTATGGCCAGTGCCATCAGCGACTTCACCGCCTCGTCACGTTCGTCGGCATCGGTGAGGGTGCCGGCATCGCGGTCGATGCCGAGCGTGAGCTGAGTGAGGTCGTTGGAACCGATCGAAAAACCGTCGAAGTGCTCGAGGAAATCCTCGGCGCGCAATGCGTTGGTGGGCAGTTCGCACATCAGATAGACTTGCAAACTGTTTTCACCGCGTTTCAGGCCATGTTCGGCCATCAAAGCGAGAACTTTCTCGCCCTCGCCCGGCGTGCGAACGAAAGGCACCATCAGCTGCACATTGTTCAATCCCATGGCATCGCGTACCTGCTTGAGTGCCTGACATTCCAAGGCGAAGCTTTCCGAGAATTCTTCGGAAAAATACCGTCCCGCGCCACGAAAACCCAGCATCGGATTTTCTTCTTTGGGTTCGAACTGCTGGCCACCGAGCAATGTCGCATATTCGTTCGATTTGAAATCGCTCAAGCGCACGATCACCGGCCGTGGGTAGAACGCGGCGGCGATCGTCCCGACGCCTTCCGCCAGGCGCTCGACGAAATAGTCACGTGGTGTCGCATAGCCGGCGATTACTTCATCGATGCTGCGCTGGTCCTCGAGGTTCAGCGAATCGTATTCCAGCAACGCCCTAGGGTGCACGCGGATGCTGTTGTTGATGATGAATTCCAGGCGCGCCAGCCCGACGCCGTCCGACGGTAGTGATGAGGTCTCGAATGCCTGATCGGGGTTGCCGACGTTCAGTACCAGCTTGGTGCGGGTGTCGGGAATATTCGCCAGATCGACTTTTTCGACATCGAACGCCAGCCGCCCTTTGTAGATGAGCCCGGTGTCACCTTCGGCACACGAAATGGTTACGACTTGCTCGTCTTTCAGGCGCTGAGTTGCGTCGCCACAACCCACGATCGCGGGAATACCAAGCTCGCGTGCGATAATCGCCGCGTGGCAGGTACGGCCTCCGCGGTTCGTCACTATCGCTGCGGCGCGTTTCATCACCGGTTCCCAATCCGGGTCGGTGATGTCGGTGACCAGTACTTCGCCGTCGCGCAAATCGTCCATGTCGGCGGCCTCGAGGATTACCCGAGTGTTGCCGCTGGCGATACGGCGTCCGACGCTTTTACCCTGCGCAATTACCTCGCCGCTGTCACGCAGTTTGTAGTTTTCCTGAACCGATTGGTCGACGCGCGACTGCACCGTTTCGGGGCGTGCCTGTACGATATAGAGTTCGCCGGTTTCACCGTCTTTCGCCCACTCGATATCCATCGGCCGGTCTGCACCGGCGCGCTTGCTGTAATGCCGTTCGATTGCCACAGCATAGCGGGCGAGCGTGACCGCTTCATCGTCGCTGACGGAAAACTGGCTGCGTTCCTCGCTGTGCACCGGGACGTTTTTCGTGGAAACGCCCGCTAATGCTTCAGCCGCGTAAACCATTTTCAGCTCTTTGCTGCCAAGGTGCCGTTTGAGGATGGGCTTGCTACCGCGTTCCAGACCCGGTTTGAAAACGTAGAATTCGTCCGGGTTAACCGTCCCCTGGACCACGTTTTCGCCCAGCCCGTAAGCCGAGGTGATGAAAACAACGTCGCGAAAACCGCTTTCCGTATCCAGCGTGAACATCACACCGGAGGACGCGAGATCAGAACGCACCATTTTCTGTACCGCGATGGAGAGCGCGACATCCATATGGTTGAATCCGTGATGGGTGCGATACGAGATTGCACGATCGGTGAACAGCGAGGCGAACACCAGCTTGCAAGTGGTGCTTAAATGGCGAGTGCCGGCGATGTTGAGGTAGGTATCCTGTTGACCTGCGAATGAAGCGCTGGGCAGGTCTTCAGCAGTGGCAGAACTGCGCACCGCAACCGCGGGCTTCGAATTTCCGTGGTCGGCCAGCTCGTGGTAGGCGGTGTATATTTCACCGCGCAGGTCCTGAGGCATATCACCATGGATGATACTTGCGCGAATTTTTCCACCAATATCGAACAGCGAACTGACGTCGTCAACTTCCAGTTGCTCAAGCAGTTCCGGAATTTCCTCGTACAGTCCATTGTGCCGCAGGTAGTAGCGAAAGCCATCGGCAGTGATGGCGAAGCCGTTGGGTACCTTTACACCCAAGCTGGACAGCGATCCATACATCTCTCCAAGGGACGCGTTTTTGCCACCCACCGTATCGATGTCGTCCATACCGATTTCAGCGAATGGCCTAATATAGTTCATGCAAAAGGTGTCCTGAGCAGCGCTGCCTTAGCAGACCGGGTTTCCGCAACCGACCGAGGGTGACCGAGGCCAGCATGGTAGCTGGCCTGCGCAGTAATTCAAGCGCTTAAGCCCGCAAAGTTGCCCTGAATTTGCTTGCAAGAATTCCGCCTACATTGAATGTACGGTGCATCACTCCTGACTATTGCTATATGTGGGGGGATCGGGGACCATGTTGATCCATGGACGCCACGCCGACACAAATCAGCCATCGATGTGGGATACGCTGTACCTTTGCCGACCTGATGGATCTTTACGAGATCAACTATGCCCGGTTGCGGCTGTTGCTGCCTGACCTGAGCAGCATAAGCGACTCGGCGGTGTCGGAAGTGCCGGATTGTATCGGGCTGTATCTGCAGGTCGTCGAACGCAGCGATTACACCACCACGCTGCGGTTGTACTACGCTTTTCCGGAACCCGGCGAAGACCGCAAGGCGCCGTATCTGAAAATTCGTATTTATCACGATGCGCGTACCGCCGAAGCGATGACCGGTAACGTGCAGCGCGACAACGGCACAGTGGATTTCAGCGAATCACTGGAAATTCGGTGGCGGCGCAACCGTTTTCTGTACAAGTGGTTGGGCTATTGCCTGCGGCGCGGGCACCGGTTTCGCGACGGCGGCTCGCTTTCGCAGCAGTCGCCGACCAAGGCCTGCGAGTTGACGGTGTGAGCGCGGTTGGTTAAATTCCTGACTGAATTAGTCGGGTAAACCAAGCAGCCAACCCATATGCGTCTTTCGACCAAGGGCCGGTACGCCGTGACGGCCATGATGGATCTCGCGATTCACAACGACGGCAGGCCGGTCACGTTGGCGGCGATTTCTCAATGCCAGGCGATTTCACTTTCCTATCTGGAACAATTGTTTGCCAAGCTACGCCGCGCCAATCTGGTCGAAGGTGTGCGTGGCCCCGGTGGCGGTTACCGCCTGGCGCGGCCATCGACACAAATTACCGTCGCGCAGATCATCCGTGCGGTGGATGAAAGAGTCGATGTCACGCGCTGCAGCGGTTTGGAGAATTGCCAGGACGGCGAACGCTGCCTCACCCATGAATTGTGGGAGGAATTGAGCGCAGAGCTGTTCGATTACCTGGACGGCATAACGTTGCAGGAATTCGTCGGACGTCCCGAGGTTCGGGCTATCGCACAGCGCCAGGACCGCGAGCAGGATCGGCAGCTGGTTGCCGAGCCCAGTTAGCGAGCGAGCCGCATATTAAGTAAGGCTGTGTTGCAGCAGTCTGGTGGACTTTCAACTGGCAGCTTTGGCTTCAGCGCGTGCGCCACGCTTTTTGCGGACGCGTAGACTGCGTGCGTGCGTCGACAATTGTGTCTGCCACTGCTCTTGGGGCTTGTCGGCGTAAAACAGACCGACGAACAGTTTGGTGATCAGATCAATCTGTTCGGCGTGAGAAGGAAAGACTTCGCGTGCCCGTTGCGCGTAATCCAGCGGGCCTTCGTGAGGTCTGCGGGGCAGCCCGGCGATTGCGAGCTTACGGCAATAAATTCTGTAAGCTCTCAATATGCGATTGCGTTCGCGCGATTTCAGCAGCGGTGCAATGCTGATTATTGCCAGCAGGCAGGCAATGCCCAGCACCAGAGCCGCCGCGGCTTTTGCAGCCGTGTACTTGCCGAATCCCATGCCGCCAAAAAGTCTTTTTTGAATCTCCGGACCGTAGCCCAGTACCCAGTTGTTCCAGCGATTATTCAGAGAGTCCCAGAGCAAGGCAGCGTTGCGGAGGTACCGGGCGTCCGGTCGGATCAACAGCGGCAATTCGTCGAGGTCGTTCAGCGCCTGCTCAATGCCGGACGCTATCCGCGTGGGCGCAACTGCGGCGGTAGGATCGACGCGCACCCAGCCACGCCCTGAGAGCCACACCTCGGCCCACGCATGTGCGTCGGACTGGCGTACCAGCAGGTAACTGCCAAGCGCGTTCATCTCACCGCCCATGTACCCGGTTACCACCCGGGCCGGCACACCGGCGGCCCGCATCAGCACAACGAATGCGCTGGCAAAATGCTCGCAGAATCCCCGTCGCGAACTGAACAGAAATTCGTCCATGGGATCTTCGCCCAACAGTGGTGGCGAAAGCGTGTAGACGAAGGGACGCTCGCGGAAATACGCCAACGTGTCGGTGACGATTTGTGCCGGGCTGGACGCCTCCTCGGCAATGCGAGTTCCGAGCGCCCGGGTTGCGGGATTCTGTCCCGGCGGTAGCTGCAAAGCCGCCACTCGCTCGAATTTGCCCAGTTCGCCGGAAGTCTGGTACGAGGGGTATGAGGTCAACGAGTATCGTTTTACCCCTAACACAGGGTCGCTATCCAGCATTTGCAGATCCTGAGTCAATTGGGTGCCGGACGGTATGCGCGTCGGTACGTCTAGGGCAAATACCCAGCGACGGCCGTGCGGTTGCATAGTCAGCGTATAGTCTACGGGCTGTCCCGCCACGCCGAGGCGCACGCTGTCTCGCGGGAAGTCCGCATGCCGTGCCGCGATCCAGGTTATACCATCGTAGTGCCATAAAACCGGGCCGCGCCAGTACAGACTTTCGTAGTCTGGCGGGTTATCGGAGAATTTGACGCGAAAGGCCACGCGCGCCGAGCGGGACAGGCTGCTGATCATGCCTGGTGACATCGAGTCGCTCAGGCCCGTGGTGGCGCTGTGGCGATCCTCCGGAATACCCCAGAGCGGTCCGGAGATGCGCGGAAACAGAACGAACAACACCAATGCGATAGGCAGAGCTTCCAGCACGCAGCGTAACGTCCAGCGTGCCCGCGACATGATGCTGGGGGAGGGCGCACGTGTGTGCAGGTTCATCAGCGTCAAGGTGCAAACCCACACCGACACCAGCATGTACGCGAACATGACCACACTTTGATTGAACAGGAAGTTTGTGACGATGACGAAGTACGCGAGGTAGACGACAATCGTCGCGTCTCGAACGCTGCGCGTTTCAACGTATTTCATGACCAGCATTGCCATCAGTAAGGCGCTACCCGCTGTGCGTCCTACGAACGTGCCGAATGTGGCGAAAATGCCGCTCGCCAGTAACAGCGCCAGCACCGACAGTCCCCAACGCGGCAGCGTCGTACGGCGCCACACACTGAACAGTTTCCAGACAATCGCCAGCATCAGAATCGCGCTTTCCCATGCGGGAGTCCGGGTCATCTGCGGGGCGAGCATCAGGATCACACTTGCACCGCAACCGTACAGCACGCTCGACGACAGACGCTGTGCCTGCACCAGGGGCGCTCGCCTGCTGAGGGCGGCCGGGGCTGGGCCCCGCAGCACCGTGCTCGAGCGCAGGGCATTCACCAGGCTGGTCATCGTCTTCAATACAGTGCCAGCGACTCGAGGCAGGCGCGGCGGTGCCGGTCGCCGCGGTCCGGCGCGAGACTGACGTTGGGCAAGCGCAATCCGTAGCGCAATTTCAGGCTGTCCGCCTCCAGTATCCAGGCACACAGCTGCTGCAGGCGCAGCTCGGGATCCGCGTATTGAGCATCGTCCCAGGACAGCCACAAATCGCCGCCGGATTCGCCGGCGAATTCTTTAGTTTGCAGAGGCTGCCCTCTCGCCAGGGTACGCCACGCAATGTGGCGTAGCGGATCACCGGGGCGGTAGTCACGAAAGCCGTAAAAATCTTCGTTGTCGTTGGTACGGCTGTGCCCGGTTCCGTCCCTGAGCGTGGATTGCGGTAACGGTTGGCCGTCACCGATGGGTGCCGGATAGACGGTGCAGAAGCCGGTCGGTTTGAGCCACGACCAGCAGATAACCAAACCAAGCGGGTATACGCTGCTCACCTTGACCGCACCGCAGGCCAACCGCCCGCGCTTGGCTGCGTGCAATGGTAGTTCTGTGGAGGACCAGGTACTTGCGGGCAGTGCCGCCAGCGCCGAATCGACCCCGTCCGCCTCGAACCTGATCATGTAGTGGCTGTGTGCATGGCGGTTGTTGATGCGCGCGGTGAAGTGTGCCTGCTGGCCGGCGAACACCGATTCGCCAGGTGAGATAGTGATATGCAACCCGTGCAGGTTGCGAAATCCATGCAGCAGCGACACCAGGCCGATGCCGATCAGCAGAAACGCGGTGAAATAACCGAGGCTCGTACCGTAGTTCATCGACCCGAGCACGATCAGCGCCACCACCAGCGCAAAAAGGTAGCCGTGGCGCGTCGGCAGCACGTAGATACGTTTACGATGCAGGCGAACTTCGCCTCGATCCCAGGGCATGCGGCGGAAGAACCATCGCTGTACAACGTTACCCGGCCAGGAATCGCTGCTCATGTGCGGATCGACAGATAGATCTTAATTTAAATTAAGAAAGTCGTATAAACAACTGTTTTATAAGATATCGACATTTTCTATCAGGAGATTCGCGACGGCTTCGCTGGTGGCGTTCGCGTCGTTCTTCAAGCTCAGGCGGTGACCGACGACCGCAGTCAGTACGGATTGCACGTCCTCGGGAATCACAAACGAGCGACCATCGACCAGCGCCCATGCCCGGGCCGCTTTAACCAGACCCAGCCCGGCGCGTGGCGACAAACCATGCACGAAGCGGTTGTCGGCACGCGAAAAGGCGAGAAGTTTCTGCACATAGTCGAGCAGTGGCTCGGCGATGTGTACGTCGATGACGCTGCGCTGCAGCTCGAGTAACCGCGCTGGCGGCATCACGGCCGGCAGGGTATCGAGCATCTGCCGGCGGTCTTCGCCGGTCAGCAATTGGCGTTCTGCCTCCCTGTCGGGGTAGCCCAGCGAAAGGCGCATCAGAAACCGGTCCAACTGCGATTCCGGCAACGGAAATGTGCCGGTCTGGTGCGAGGGATTCTGCGTGGCGATGACGAAGAACGGATCCGGCAGCGGATGGGTATTGCCTTCGACAGTAACTTGTTGTTCCTCCATGGCTTCCAGCAGTGCGCTTTGGGTCTTCGGCGTGGTGCGGTTGACTTCGTCGGCGAGAATCAATTGATTGAAAATTGGCCCGGCTTGAAACACGAACTCGCTGTTTTTCTTGTCGAAGATTGCGGCGCCGAGAATGTCTGCCGGCAACAGATCGCTGGTAAATTGAATACGCTGGTACTTGAGCCCGAACGCACAGGCCAGGGCATGCGCCATCGTGGTTTTTCCGACCCCGGGAATGTCCTCGATCAGCAGATGTCCCCCAGCGACCATGCACGACAGCGCCAGACGCAACCGTTGCTGTTTGCCGAGCACCACCAAGCCGCATTGCCTGACGACCTCATCAAGGTCGCGTTTGGCGTCGCGAAACTCGGGTTGTGCTATTAACGTTGAATCCTTCGCCATGTTAAATCGCTCTCATTTCTGTCCGTCGTGTCATGCAATATTGGCACCTTTTACGGAGTATTTGGCGGGAGTGTTCGATGTGGCTGAAAAATAACCATAAGATTTGCCAATATCTGCCTATATTGGAAGAAATTTATCGGCCTGACCACTTTGAGTACTTGAGCGGCCGCACAATACACAACAAAATACCGATCCATCGTTAACGGTGAAACTTATGCCTGAAGCAGACGATTCAATCCCGGAGGACGACGCCCTGTACGAGAAAGTATGGGGTGAACTGGAGGACGGTAGCCTGAACCGAGGTCTGTGGGCGCGCTGCTATGCGGAGGTTGACGGCCACACCGAACGGGCGAAGGCGCGCTATATCAAAGCCCGCGTGGCGCAGCTGGCACAGGCCGAGAAGGACCGCCAGGATGCCGACTTCTCACGGCTGCGCGATAAGCAGCGCAGCGAGCGCGAAGCCCATGAGAGGCGACGGGCCGCAGCGGAGGCCGAAGCGCAGCGCCAGCGCGAGGATCGAGAGCGCCAGGATGCGCTGCGGCAGAAGAAGCTGCAGGAAGAACGTGAGAAAGAAGAGCGGCGCAAAGGTCTGCATGGACGCGAAGCGCAGGAACAGCAGGAAGAGGCAGACTTCGCAGAGATCCTTGTGAACGTGCGTAAACGCAACAGCGTCAACCCAGCCAACGTCGAAGTGGAGAAAATCGATACCTGGGGGTGCACGCGTCTGATCCGTGCAGCGCAGTCGGGGCGCTACGAGGAGATCCTGTTAATGGTCGCGGAAGGAGACGATCCCACGCACAGCGACAGTTCCGGCATGCGCGCCAGGGCACATTCGGAAGTGCGCGGTCACGACAAGT
Source organism: Gammaproteobacteria bacterium (assembly GCA_029861595.1). GTDB lineage: Bacteria > Pseudomonadota > Gammaproteobacteria > JAHELT01 > JAHELT01 > JAHELT01. The sequence continues at coordinate 23 of JAOTYY010000059.1, read as the reverse complement.
GCGCGCATTTTCTTGAAATCGCA
>JAOTYY010000269.1 GCA_029861595.1 Gammaproteobacteria bacterium | reverse complement strand
CATCCTTGCTGATCAGCAACTCGCGGAAGATAGGGCTGTTGACGAGTTCCTGGTGCGCGCGCAGCTTGTCCACCGAGTCGCTCTGCAGCGTGCGAACATTTTTTTCGAGACTGGAAAGCGGACCTTCCACATTCTTAACCAGAGGCACGTCGAGCAGAGACAATACCGAGTCCACCCGTTCGATGTTGCCCAGAGCGGTTTTGAGTTTGTTCAGTTGCCGCAGTGATTCGTCATCGAACAAGTCCTGGTTCGGTGTGAAAGTAACGACCAGAAACTCCTGTGAGGTGTAGCGGGTCGCGACTTCGCGGAAAATGCGCAGGTCGTTGTCGTTCTCCAGCAACAGCGAATCCGCGGACGCATCCAGCTTGAAGTTCGGCACCTGCATTGCGAGCGCCACCAGGATCGCTGTCAGTACGGTGAGCGCGAGCACCGGTCGCTGCAGGATGAGTCTGGCGTACAGGGTCGTAAGCAACGTCGTCATGAAGGTTCAGGATCGTGCGACAGCGATTTGTGCATGAATGCGGCATTGTCAGGGCACAGGCTGGAAAACTCGCTGGTATTGCGTACCGCTTGCGGCGCCGCGATGCGCGCCAGTGGGCGATAGCCCAGGCGGAAAAAGAACGTCTCTGCGGTGTCTGTCAACAGATACAGCCGATTGACGCCTCGTTGCACGGCGTACGCTTCGGCATGTTTCACCAGTGCCGTTGCCATGCCCCGGTCACGAGTAGCGGGGTCTACCGCCAGAGAACGCAACAAAGCCACGTCTTCGCAGGTTTGAATCCCGACGACGGCGTGGAGGCCGGTCGGCGAACTGCAGGCGAAAAAGCGTACCCCGTGGTTGCCCCGGAGGTCTTCGGTAGGAAGGCCGTTGTCGTTCAACAGCCGCGTTACCAGCGCGATATCGGGATCGGGGTCGATCTTCATTGAGGACAACCGTGCCGTGCTCCCTTGAGTTCTCCGCCGGCATGATACGCGAGGTGCGAGCAAGATAGGCAGTTACCGGCTTTTCAATCTGTCGCCCACGCGCTCCAGCATCGACAGAGATGGATAATCGGTAACCGTCAGCCCGCCGTCGACGATCAGGGTCTGCCCGGTGATGAACGACGCGTCGTGCGACGCGAGGAAGCAAACGGCCGCGGCTATTTCGTCCGGTGTGCCCATGCGGTTCAGCAGCGATGGCGGCACTTCCCACTCCCCTGCGCCACTGGCGGGAAGCTCTTCATCTTTTTCGGTTGCGATCCAGCCGGGGCTGACACAGTTGGCGCGCACACCGATTTCGGCGCCCTCGGCGGCGAACGCCCGGGTCACAGCTTCGATGCCGGCTTTGGCGATGCAGTAGGTTCCCCAGTTGCCGTGCAGCGTCGCTGTCGAGGAGATGTTGACGATCGCGCCCGAGGCGGCCCGCGCCAACAGCGGCAAGGCGTGCGCCGACACGAAATAGGCCGCGTCAAGATTCGCTCCGCGCATCTTGTCCCAGCGCTCGCCAGGGCCGTCATCGGAGGTTACACCGCCACGGCGACTGCCCGATCCGGCATTGTTGACCACCACATCCAGGTGATGGAATTTCTCCTCGAGCTTGTTCACAAGTTGCACGACGTTGTCCTCGCTGGACAGATCCGTGCTGTGGAACTCGGCACGCTGTTTACCCAGCTCGGCGACTACCGCGGTACCTTTCTGCACGTCGCGGGCGACGATGATCACGTGGGCCCCGGCCCGTGCGAAGCGGTGCGCAATGCCGCGTCCGATGCCGGAATTGCCGCCGGTGACCAGAACTGTTTTGTCCGTGAAGTCTTCGCTCATAGTCAAACTTTCGAGTGCAGGTAGGCGAGGCGCCTTGCCGGGGGGAATTTTTCGATCGCATAACGCAGCATGGTACGCGGCATGTCGTGGTAGTGGCGACGCAGAAACGCTTCTTCGGCCGTTCTGTCGCGGTTGCCGATCTCGCGCAACATCCAGCCGGTCGCCTTGTGAATCAGGTCTTCCGTATCGCGCAACAGCATGCGCGCGATACGCAACGTGGGTTCGAAATCATGCAGATGTTTAGTGAAATGAAAAGTAGCCATGATGGCGATGCGCCGTTCCCACAGACTCGCGGATGCGGCGAGACGGTCGAGAAGCTGCGTTTTACCCCGCCCGGCAAGGTGGGCGCCGACGATGCGGTCGGCCGAGGCGTCGACCAGATCCCAGTTGTTGACGCGATCGGTGTTGTCCAGATATAGATCGAAAATTGCCGCCTGTTGCGCCATGTCGCTGGTGCGGTATTTCTGCACCAGTATCAGCAATGCCAGCAACCGGTCTTCATGAAACCTTGCTCGCAATAACGTTCGCGTATCGCGTAGCGACAGCGCTTGATACCGTTTCGCCAGTTTACGCAACACCGGTACGCGAATGCCCCTAAATACGTCGCCCTCACCGTATTCGCCGGGACCGGTTTTGAAGAAGCGCAATGAGTGTTCGGCGATTTGCACGTCGCCGGACGCTTTGAGTTCGTTGCGAACGTCCGACAGCAGTCCCATGCGCCGTTCAGTCCGCGTCCCGTTGCGCGAGCGATTGTGCCATGGCGGCGCTGGCCGCACTTGCGCCGCCCAGGGACCATCCGCCATCTACCGGAATGACAGCACCGCTGACGTAGTTGGCGAACGGCGAGGCCAGAAACATAACCATGCTGGCGATCTCGCGCGCGGTACCGAAACGCCGCAACGGCACCGACTGGCGTACCGTGTCTGCCAGCGCCTCGCTGGGTGCCAGACGCCGCATGCCTTCGGTGTCGGCGATCGGCCCCGGTACCACCGAGTTAACACGCACGCCCAGATCGCCCCACTCCATGGCAAGCACGCGGGTAATCATGTCGACACCGGCCTTGGCGGCACACACGTGCGCCTGCAGTTGCATCGGAATGAACGCTTGCGGCGCGGAAATATTGACCACCGAAGCACCGGGCTTGGCAAGATAAGCAAACGCCGAGCGCAGCACGTGAAAAGTGCCCTGCAAATCGATTTCCACGACCGCTTTGAACCCATTGGCGGACATACCCAGTGCCGGGGAAGGGAAGTTGCCCGCGGCGCCGGATACCAGCACATCCAGCGGGCCCAGAGCACCGTGTGCATCACCGAGCGCGCTGGCCACCGCAGATTCGTCGCGCACGTCGGCGACGTATCCGAGCGCTTCGCCATTGTGCCGCTGCAACTGAGCGACTGCTGCATCAACCTTTTCCCGGCTGCGGCTCGCCACTGCGACACGTGCGCCGGATTCCGCAAACGCATCGGCGATCCCCAGGTTGATGCCGCTGGTGCCGCCCATCACGAACACGTTTTTGTCTTGGAAGTTTATCTGCATGATGTCGCTCCGGTTGGTTTCAGCTTTCACCTCCGACCCCTCTCACACAGGCAAAGGGTGGTAAAAACAACAATGTCTAGCCGTGCGGGTTGCTTACCTGTGTGCGCCAGACGATCTTCCAGTCCTCGCCGGACCCGCTCAACGCATAGATTTCGGTACCCGCTTCTTTGAAGCGCCGCTCGTTGATTGCGTAGTCGATGTTGAAGCGCATGTGGCACATCGCGATGCCGGAAAACAGGTATGTTTGCATGGCGACGATTTCAAACTCGTGTATGTCTCCCATCTCGCCGAAACGCCGGTACCCGTCGACGATCGCGTTGCGACCGACTATCGGTCGTTCCGCATTAGGCGGCAGCAACACCGCATCGTCGTGAAACAGCTTCGCCAGTGCAGCGTAGTCGCCGCGCAACCAGCATTCGTTGAGCTGACGGATAGTGTTTTCCACGGCATCTGACACTGTATTCATCCCGGGTATCTGCAGGCCCGCAGCGGGCGGTACGTTACTTTGGCGCGGCTTCGGAAAATTAGCAACGCGCGAACGCCGCCAGCAACGCCGCCGAGTCACCGATCCAGCCGAACAGATCATTTTCCGCGCGGATGATGCGCATTGTCGCCTGATGCACTGCAGGCTCGACAGCGGCACAGCAATCATCCAGCGTGAGGCAAAAATAGCCGCGTTCCACCGCATCACGCAGCGTCAAGTGCACGCAACTTTGAGTCGTGACGCCTGCCAGCAGCAAGTGGGTTATGGCACGTGAGCGCAGTTCCTCGTCCAGGGCGGAGCGGTAAAATCCGCTGAAGCCGGCTTTATCGATAACCGTCTCATCGGCGTGCGGCTCCCAGCCGTCGAAGAAATCGTGCCCGGGCGATCCGCGGATCAGAAAGGGACCGTTGGGACCCGGCCTGCCGACGTAGCCCAGTGCCCGTTTGAAGGCGTTCACGTCGGAGCCGTCGTGTGCGTAACCCTCGCGCGTGTGAACTACGTGTACGCTGGCGTTGCGCGCCGCCGCCAGCACCAGCTCAACGGACGCGAGTATTTCGTGGAGCGCCGCTGTTTCCTCAGGGGGAGTAAAAAAATCGCGCTGCATGTCGATCATCAGCAGCGCCGTGTGGTTAGGGGCGAACGTGTGGCGGCGTTGATCCTGGCAAATCACTTCGGGCATGGATTCTGCGCGATGTTCGATGGGATTCCCGTGCCTCTCAGTCACAGGCAGCCGAGGCACAGGGATCGCTGGCCGTGCCGTCTTCGATTTGAATCGTCGGGTGGTGGATGGAATAGTTGTCGCGCAACGTTTTCGCCGCGCTTTGCAGGAAACTGTCGCTGACGATGTGATCCGGGACCACCAGGTGCACGGTGAGCGCCGTCTCCGTGGTGCTCATGCTCCAGATGTGCAGATCGTGCACGTCGCACACGCCCGGCAGCGCGGCGAGATAGCGGCGTACTTCCTCGACGCGGATGTGCCGCGGCACTGCGTCCATGGCCAGATCCAGCGACTCGCGCAGCAATGCGACACCGCTGGCAAGAATCACAATGGCCACCACCAGTGCCACCGCCGGGTCCACCCAGCCCCAGCCGGTGAACAGTATGACAATGCCCGCACACACGACACCCAGCGAGACGGCGGCATCGGCGATCATGTGCAGATAGGCGCCTTTGATGTTCAGGTCGGTATGTCGTCCGGACAGAAACAACACCGCGGTGAGCCCGTTGATCA
>JAOTYY010000058.1 GCA_029861595.1 Gammaproteobacteria bacterium | reverse complement strand
TGTGAGCATTGCTATTCGCCTGCAGGGGAGCGCAGCGATCGACGTCACGCGCGACCCGGAGCAACATTACGCGCACGAGGATGTGTATGTCGCCGTTCGTGATGCCTTTGACGCCGCTCGCCGGCGAGTGGAGGACTACGCAAGGCGGCGTAGGGGGCAGGTCAAACACCACGACGTGCCTGCACACGGCGTCATCGTACAGCTTGTCCCCGAAGAGGATTATGGCACCATCGCCACCCCGGACGATCGTCGCGTCTACTTCCACCGCAACAGCATCGTCGGCGCTGACTTTGAGCAGCTCGACGTGGACACACAGGTTCGCTTCGTCGAAGAGATGGGCGAGCAAGGTCCACAGGCGAGCACGGTGAAGCTCATCGGTAAACATCATCTGGCGGGCTGATTTCGCGTTTGGGCCAGAGGTGGCGCTTGGGATTCGGTACTGGCCGTTTGCATGACCTGGGTCATCCTGGATCCCGGCGGCAATGCTTAGCTGGATATAGCTGACCCAGCAGGAGACCGAAGGGGAGAGCAATGCCGGTCAAGACTCTCAAGAAGTTTCTCGACGACAACGACGTCAGGTACGTAACCATTCGTCATTCCGTTGCTTACACGGCTCAGGAGATTGCCGAGTCCGCGAAGGTTCCAGGAAACGAGGTGGCGAAGACGGTCATGGTTAAACTCGATGGCCGGATGGCGATGGCCGTCCTGCGGGCGCCTGACAAAGTCGATCTCGGCCTGCTGCGTGGCGCCGCCGGCGCGAAACAGGTGGAACTCGCTACCGAAGCAGAGTTTCAGGGACAGTTCCCCAGTGTAGACCCGGGCGCGATGCCGCCGTTCGGAAATCTCTACGACATGCCCGTGTACGTGGAGGAAAGTCTCTCCCGGGATGATCGGATTGCCTTTAATGCGGGCTCTCACAGTGAACTGATTCAACTTGCCTACGAAGACTTTGCTCGCCTTGTGGAGCACAAAGTGGCGAATTTCAGTCTCGAGGAATGATGCTGGGGCTGCCGGGTGAACGCGGATAGCAGTTATGCAGTTGGATTTGAGCAGCCGGGGAGTTCACATGGCAGATAAACGAGCCGATCTGGCTGGCCCAGGCATTGGCACTTATGAAGAAGTGGCGCGCATCCTGCCCCGGGGCTATGAATCCCTGCTCACGCCAAAGGACACCATGCGTGCGCTGTTTGGCGTCAAAAACTACATCGAAGAAAACCTCTGTCAGGAACTGAACCTGATGATGGTACAGGTGCCCCTGATCGTGGATCGTGACAGCGGCGTTAACGATATGCTGGATCGCGATGGATCACGAACGCCTGTGGAATTCACTTGTGGTCTGGGCCTGGAAAAGCCTATAGATGCGCAGGTGGTGCAGGCTGCTACGAAATGGAAGCGGTTGGCGCTGAAGACATTCGACTGCGCTGCGGGTGAGGGCATCTGCACAGACATGAAGGCTATCAGGAAGGATTACTTTCTCGATCATGATCACAGTGCCTACGTCGATCAGTGGGACTGGGAGAAGACCATTACCGCAGAGCAACGCAGCCTGGACTTCCTGACCGAAACGGTGCAACGGGTCTGGAAGGTTTTGCGTGGCGCCGAATCGCACGCACAGCATCGCTATCCACAATTGAAAGATCGTCGCTACCCCAGTCTGCCCGACGAGTTGACCTTTATCCACGCCGAAGACATTCTCGAAATGTATCCCGATCTACCGCGCAAGGAGCGGGAGATGAAGCTGTTGCAGGAATACCCCGCGGTTTTCATCTATGGCATTGGTCGGCCGCTGGCGGATGGCTACCCTCACGAGCTGCGAGCGGCGGACTACGATGACTGGGTGACAGCAACAAAATCAAAAGACGGGCGGCCGATGCATGGGTTGAACGGCGATATCCTGGTTTGGAACCACGTGACCGGGCGCCGCCATGAATTGAGTTCAATGGGGATCAGAGTCACCGGCGAAACTTTGCTCGAGCAGCTCGAAATGAGCGGCCAGATGGAACTCGTCGAGCAGCCTTACCACAAGGCAATCTTGAATGACGATGTACCGTTGAGTATCGGCGGCGGTATCGGCCAGTCGCGCGTCTACATGCTGTTGTTGCGCAAAGCACACCTTGGAGAGGTTGGGATTACGGTATGGCCAAAGGAACTGAAGAGGATTTGCGTGGCAAGGAACATTCATGTGTTGCAGTAGCGATTATTCCTCTATTCCTCCAACTCGCCAACTTTCATTCGCGCTCGCCTGCGTCCGCCACAACGATGCGCGGCACACGTGGCCCGCATTGTGCTCTGCGCCGTGTCCGTAAGCGTCCGCTTTGATGACCGGCCACACGTGTGCGCTACCGGCCTCCTCCTGCAGCAGCCGCAGATTGCGGGTGAGGCGTCCCAGGTGGATATAGGCCCTCGTCAAGTGCCGCGCACCCGACGTTACGTCGGACGCTCCTCGCCAGGATCGCCGTGCGATACGTCTGTCGGCCCGCTGTGCCCTGCGCCAGGACCGATCTCAATCTTTTTCACATACTCGGAGGTCATCGCCGCGGTCAGCGCGCTGTAGCTCAAGGAAAAGGCCAGTCGGTCACCCACGCTGATGTTGCCGCGGGCCGCGGTCGCGTCGACGATCAGGTATCCGCTCGAGGCGCCAATAATTGACAGGTGTGAATCCAGCGGGGCTATGCCCGGTAAGTAGATGTCCTCGCGCCCCACATTCAAGATCGCTCGCTCGCCGTTCCCCGCATCGACAAAATGGGGTGTTTCGCCGTATGCGTCCTCGCCACGCTGGCCAACGGGTACCGAAGGCTTTTGCTTCAGCTCCAGCACCTCGGCGTGCAGGATGAAAGCGTCCTGCACGGTGCCGGGCCAGGGCCCGCGGTGCACGGTTTCGCGACCGAGCAAAATGCCTTCGCCGATGCGCGCATTGTTGATGCCGGGCGGTGCATGCCCGCTGGCAATGAGTTCGTAGTGGCTGGAGTTGGCGCCGGATACCTGGTCCAGTTTCATGCAGAAGGTGGTTTCGATTTCCCGGGCCAATTGCAGAAACTGCCGCATGTTGTCAGACGAGGGCACGACGCCGCCAAAACAGGCGAGGTTGGTGCCGAGTCCGGCGATGCGAATTCCGGGCAGGCGCAGCGCTTCACGCACGAAAGGCACCAGGTCATCTGGCAAGATGCCTTCGCGTAAATCACCGAGGTCCACCATCAGGACGACGTCGTGGCGCCGGCCCCGGCGCCGGGCAGCTTGCGATAGTGCCTCGAGCACCGCGAGCTCGGAATTCAGGCTGAGCGCCACCGCTTCAACGATCTGGTCAGCAGCGCTCAAAGGCGGCAGGCGGATCATCACGAAAGGGCAGCGCAGCCCCGCCGCTCGCAGCCGCGCGATATTCTCCAGGCGCGAATCACCTATAGCGCATACGCCGCCTCGCAGCATCGCCCCGGCCACACCCGGGTGGCCGCAAACGCCCTTGGTTACACCGGTGACCGTCATCCCATGCGCGGCACAGAAGCTCACTACGGTACGGGCGTTGTGCTCGATCTTCTCGAGGTCGATGCTTAGGTAGGGGGAAGTCATTCCGACTTGCGCGTTCAGCCGTCGTTCATGGCCTGCTTCGACTGCAGGGTGCGCACGATCACGCTTGCCACATCCCGACCGGTGGAGCCCCGACCGAAACCGGCGTCGAGGCCACACTCGCTTGCCAGTTCATGATTAACCTGGGTGCCGCCGGCGATCAGTACCAGGCGCTCGCGCAAACCGCGCTCTTTAACAAGCTTGCTGAGGCCGCGCATATTGCGCATGTGCACGTCGCCGTGTGTGATGATGGTTGAGATGAGAATGGCCTGACTGCCGGTCTGCACGGCAACGTCGAGCAAACGCTCCAGCTCTACGGACGTACCAAGGTAGTGGCATTGGAATCCGTACCGTTCAATACCGCCATGTTTGATATCCAGTATCTCGCGCAGTCCCACCGAGTGCTCGTCTTCGCCCACGGTGGCGGCGACCAGGCCGATGTGGCGCGGGCGCACCCAGGCCTCGATCTCCGCATCACTCAAAGGTTCCTCACGCGCTGCAATTGACAGATCGGCGCTCGGTATCGCGACATCCAGCACCCCCTTTACCTCGAATACGCTGCCCTCCGCCGGATGCATGACGTGTCGGCTTATCACTTCAGGCGAGTCGAGTCCCATGCGTTTTGCCATAGCCAGAGCCGCCGCCTCCGCCGCGTGCGGTTGTGCGGGTACAAACAGGGTTACACACACGATGCCATCGCCGTGCTGTTCCACTTCCGGGCGTAACAGCCCCGCATCGCGTTCCGCCAGCGGCACTGCCAGGCGCGCATCGACGTTGTCATGCGGATCGAGTTCATCGATATAGCGGATCTTGCCGGGATCGCACAGCGTACACCCGCCGTAGTCGGCGCAGGGTTTGTCGCTCGTGCGTGCAAAGATGTTGTTACCGAAGTGGCTGCAGACCGGCGCACCGTAGCCGGCCGAGCGTGCAACGACGGTTTCCGCGCCATCGCCTGCGTTTGGCGCACGCACTATGCCGTCGCCTTTGCGCTCGGGGAAGTAGCCCGAGTCGACGAACTGGCCGGCGTTCACTGCGGCATAATAACCGCCGTTTTCCAGGATCTCTTCTAGAAACAACACGGCGCGCTCCTTGAGTTCGCGCGCCTGCATGCCGAGTGGTCCGTCACGTTTGAGTTCGATCAATTCATCGAGCCCATCCAGCCCCATGAACGTTTGCCGCGCGGTTTCCACCCCTGCGATATTGTTGTAGTGCCACGGAATGTTGCGTCCTTCATCCGGCGTTATTGTGCTTTGCACATCGGCGGACGTCAGCCGGGACAACAATGTGTCCAATACGTGGGTGACTGTCGCCTCGCGAGTATCTGCCTCGATGTAGCGTGTGTTCTGCTGCGCGCGGAACCTGTAGCCATCGAAAAGCTCTCGCAGCGCGACGGCGTAGGGAAGGTCGAGGCGCAGTTTTGGTGCCGGCGGTGCAGTGGGCGGCACCGTTGACAGCGCGATCTGCCCGGCCGGCATCCCCACCGCGCGCGAGAACGCCGTGTTGATCGCGTGTTGCACAAAGAGCTCGGGCGTCACTTTCCAGGCTTGTTTGGCGGTGGCGTTCGCATTGTGCGCGCCATCGAGCTGCAGCAACCCGGCGTCGCTCAGTACCCGCTTGGCCTCCGCTGCGTCCACGAACGAGCGATGTATGTTGACGTCACGGTAGAGCACATTGTACTGAGGGTCCTGGTGTGCGCCGTTGACGCCTTCTTCGGCAAACAACACGGCCATTTCCGGACCGGCCAGGCCACTCACGTAGGAGTGGAAGTTGATCGGCCGTCCAACCTCGTCCTCGATCGCATCCAGCGCTTTGCGGGTGGCGCGTAGCTGTTTGCGTGTGACCGGGATTCCGCCGATGCCTTCGGGCGTGCCCTCGATGAGGCCGTCTATGTGCGACTGGCCGGTGGTGCGGATCACCATGATGTGATCGGCGCCGTGCCAGGCGGCCATGCGCATGCGTCGCAGGTCATCTTCAAACCGACCGGAGGCGATCTCGGTCGTGATCACGCACGCGCACTGCGGATCAATGTCTGCGAAGGCATGCGCTGAGGGCAGGGGTACCGAGTTTGCGAGCTCAGACGCCGCGTCCCTGTAAACGAAAGGGCCCAGCCGATGCTCGGCCAGGCGGGTACGCCAGTGCCAGCCACGGCGCCTGGGACGGTATTGGTCGAGGTCCTGTAATACCTCGCGTATGTCGAGTTTTTGATCAATGGTGAGTTTCATGTGCCGGTTCGCACTTCCCGTTCAGGGTGTCAGTTCGTCCCAGTGGTGGCCGTCCAGAAGCAGGGCGCCGGCGTCCGGCACGGTTATACGTTTGGCCTTCGCCAGCTCCAGCACCAGCCGGCCGACGCCGCGGCCAAGTAACTCCAGCTCTTGTGCACGCTCGACCAGTGCTTTTGCCTCGACGCTGGAGAATCCCATGCGCAACAGCACGGAACGTTCTATGGACGGGGTGGTGTGCGTGCGTGCTTCCACGACCAGGGGCTGCACCAGAGCGTCGACGAGCGCCCAGAAGCGCACGTGCAGTTGCTTGTCCGACAGTTTCTGCAAGTGCCGGCGGCGCACATTGAAATCGTCCTTGCGTTCAACGGTTGTCATCGATCATCTCCTGTACATGGCCGGTTGAGGAGCGCGTGTCTTCGGCGAGAAACCTCACATCGTCCGTTGTGAGGGCGGTACCTGGCGCGAGCGTGTCCAGCGCGTTGCGCAAATACGAACGGCGTAGCTGTTCGAGGTCGACATCGACCACTGCCAGCTGCTCAGGGTGCGCGGGTATCACGATGCTGCTGCCCGGTTTTCCGAGCCGCGGATCGCCACGGCACACCTCGATGCCGAGCTCCCTTGCCAGATTGAGTTGCGCCAGGGGGTGCTTACCCGCACCCGTATACTCTGTTTCCTGCACGACAACCGTCTGTTGCTGGTCGAGCTCGCGGGCGATAACGAATGCTGCGGCGAGCGACGTGTTGCCGGCTGGGCCACGCTCAAGCCCTTCGAGCTCGGCGAGCGCCTGGGTCACATAGAAAACCTCGCCCTGCGTGACGGTCACAAAGCGATCGATGTAGCGCAACGGGCGCGCGGCGTTGCGCGGCACGTCGGCGCGATCCGGCCAGGTCGTGAAGGGTATCGAGAAGCCGGTGTGCCCGGTGGTGAACGATTTCCGGTTGAAGTCATGGTCCGAGGCCATGTGCAGACCCTGCAGATCGACACTCGCAGCCACCATGCAGGTCGCATGCGAGCCGGCCTTCAGTAAGCCACGCGCGGTGCCGGTAACGTTGCCGCCTCCGGCATGGGTTGTCACGACGACGTCCGGGAGCCGGCCGGCGCGCTCGGTTGTTTGCAGCGCAAGTTCATAACCCAGCGTTTCGATACCGACTATGGAATAGGGCGTGTACAGCGACGCGTTGAAATAGCCGGTCTCCTCCAGCACCCGCAAAAACATGTAGAAAAGTTCCGGCCCTACTGACAAGCGGATGACCTCCGCCCCGTAGGCCTCGCAGGCACGGGTTTTTTCGGCGATCTCCGGTTGAGCGACGCCGCGGCTGTCGACCGCTTCCTGCACGATGATGCAGCGCAGCCCGGCCTTGGCCGCCTGTGATGCGACAGCCGCGCCGTAGTTGCCGCTGGTGGCCGCTGCCACACCGGCAAAGCCACGCCGTTTCGCTTCATGAACGGAAATCGACGCGCGGCGATCCTTGAACGAGCCCGACGGATTGGCGGCTTCGTCCTTGACGAAGATCCGTGCCCCTCGACCCGGACGCGCCAGAGTGCGTACCACGGCGGTTAGGTTATGGAGTTCTACCAGAGGCGTGTCACCTACCGCAGTACGCGACTGAATATCGCGCGCCATGTCCAGTTCATAGCCGGTGTCTGAGAGCAGCCTCTCGTAGTCAAAGGCGAGTGCGCCGAGCGCGTACTGCGCGTAGTCGATGCCGACTGAGTCGCGCATTATCCGGTTCTGCCGGGCCATGACCGCCTGGTAGTCGCTGCCTGTGTTCATCGTGAGTGGCCGCGTCTGCGCAGGATCTCACGCAGTTCTGCGCCGATCGGTGTGAGTTCGGCTATGCCCGGTCCGAAGGTGTGGGTGTAGGCTGGTGCAGAGTCGACAAGCGTGCCTTGCAGGTGGCGGCCCGTGGCTGTCCTGATCTCGGCCTGCGCGCCAACGTTCGCCTCGCCGACCAGTACTCCCTTGACGCGCATCTCCAGTGGCAGACCTCGCGTATCCTCGGGTACCTGCGGCGCACGCTCGCCGGGCGCAAGCACCACGGCGTGGATTTCGACCAGGGTGCCGGCTGCTACCCGTTCAGACATGGGCGCATGCGTCGCGCTGCGGATCGCTGGCCAGCGCGGCCGGTATGGGCAAGTCGGCCATGCAGTACAGCCCCGGCGCCGCATCCATCACGCGCGGGATCATGTTCACCGCCAGCGCGATCGTGCCCTTACCTCCGGCGATCTCCGGGGTCCCGGCCAGGTGTATGTTGGGCGTGCCGCTGATCTCGATGCTGTCACCGGTCTGCACGTCTTCCAGGTGTGGATGAATCTGCTGCGGGTGACGCAACGTTATTGCTGGAACGCCGTCGCGGTAGCCCGTAGCACAGTGCAGGCAACCTGCGGTTTGACCGGGCAGGACCGTGATAAGCGGTGTCTCCCGGCGCACCTTTGACACGATGGGCTCGCGGCTTTGTTCGATACGGTCAATGTTCCAGCCGAGTGCCTGCGCGATCATGTGGATGGATTGCGAGAAGCCGTGATGTCCGGACACCTGGCCGGACGCCACGCGCTCGCGGAATTCCTGCGCGGCGAGCCCGACGCCCTGGCTCGCAAGCACCGTGGCGCCGTAAGGCGACAGATCGTTCACGCGCTCGGCCATTATGGATTGTACGTCCATGCAGACGCCTGTGAGCACGATGATCAGCAGGTCCATTACGAACCCGGGATTTATCCCGGTGCCTACCACCGCGGCGTCGTTGTCACGCGCAAGCCGCTCGATCTCCGCGGCAACCGGGACCGAGCGCGCCGCCGGGTAGGCCATTTCTTCCGCGATCGAGATAATCCGCACGCCATGTTGCAGGAGCGTCATAATTTCTTCGCGGGCATCGGTCAGCAGCGAACAGGTAGCCTGGATCGCCACTGCAGGCCGGGCAGATTCCAACAGCTCCACGAGGTCTCCGTTTACCGGGACGCCGAGATCGCACTCCAGGCCGATCGCCCGGCCTACATCCATACCGTGGCGTTCGGCCCGTTTTGCGTAAACGCCGACGAGTTCCAGTTCGGGCTTATCGAGTACCAAACGGGCGATACCCGACCCCATCTGACCGGTGCCGAGCACCATGACTCGGACCGGCTCACGCATGCGCTGCCTTCACGTGCGCCGCCCGCGTCTGTCCGTGCGGCCGTCGCAGATGGGCGACGTCAGACGTCAACGTGTTCCCGACGCGTCGAGAATATTGTGCGGGGTGTTCAGGCACGCCTCGATTTCCTCGCGGCCCAGGGTTTCGTGTTCTTCAAGTGCCGCATTCAGGCGATCCAGCGCCGCCCGGTGAGTGCGAATAACGTCCGAAGCGCGTGCTTGAGCTTCCGTCAGGAGTTTGCTTACCGCGCTGTCCACCGCCTGTGCAGAGCTCTCGGAGAAGTTGCGCGGTTGCGCGATCTCGCGGCCGAGAAACGGGTGCTCTTCGCTGTCACGCAGATCCACTGGGCCGATATCCTCGGACATGCCCCATCGCGTTACCATCGAGCGCGCCAGTGCGGTGGCCTGGCGGATGTCGTCGTCGGCGCCCGAGCTCACGTTGCCCAGAACTTCCTGCTCGGCTGCTCTGCCCGCCAGCATCAATGTCAGCCGGTCCCGAAGGTAGTCCTCCGGGAATGTATGCCGTTCTACCTCGGGCAATTGCTGAGTAACGCCCAGAGCCCGCCCGCGCGGGATGATGGTCACTTTATGTAACGGATCGGCGTTCGGCAGGTGATATGCGACGAGCGTGTGCCCCGACTCATGCACCGCCAGCCGGTGCCGTTCCTCGGGCTGGATAGCCAGGGTACGCACGGTACCCAGCAGGAGTTTGTCACGCGCTTCGTCGAAGTGCGTCATGTGCACCTTCTCCGCATCCTCGCGCGCAGCCAGCATGGTGGCCTCGTTTACCAGGTTTTTGAGGTCGGCACCCGAAAATCCCGGTGTACCGCTCGCCAGCACACCCAGATCGACGTCTTCCGCCAGCTGCACTTTGCGTGTGTGCACGTACAGTACTTCGAGCCGCCCGTTGCGGTCCGGCAGATCCAGCGTCACGTGCCGGTCGAAACGGCCGGGTCGCAGAAGCGCGGGATCCAGCACGTCCGGGCGATTCGTGGCAGCCAGCACGATCACGGCCTCGTGGCCGGTGAATCCATCCATCTCCGCGAGGATCTGGTTCAGGGTCTGCTCGCGCTCGTCATGGCCGCCGCCCAGCCCGGTGCCGCGGGTGCGGCCGATGCTGTCCAGTTCATCGATGAAAATGATGCTCGGTGAATTCTTGACCGCTTCCTCGAACAGATTGCGCACCCGGCTCGCGCCGACACCGACGAATACCTCGATGAACTCGGAACCGGATATGGAATAGAAAGGCACACCGGCCTCGCCTGCCAGCGCTTTTGCCATGAGCGTCTTGCCGGTTCCGGGCGGGCCCATGAGCAGAACACCACGCGGGACTTCAGCACCCAGTGCGCGGAAACGTTCCGGCTCCTTGAGGAACTCGACCAGTTCGACGACCTCCCGTTTGGCGCTGTCCTGACCGGCGACGTCGCTGAATTTGGTCGTTGGTACTTCGGCTTTTTTGGCCCCGCCTTTGAGGAACTTGCCGAGCTCTCCGCGTCCTCCCAAGCCGCCCGTCAGATTGCGCGTCGCCCGTCGCATGATCCACCACCAGAAACCGATGATCAGCACCCAGGGAAGCAGCGAGATCAGCACCGACCACAGTCCGCCCGTTTTTTCGGGTTCGACTTTCACTTCCACTCGTTTGTCTTCCAGCAACGCGAGCAGGCTGTCGTCGCCCAGCATCGGGATACGTGTTTTGAAGCGACTGAAAGTCTGTGCCACAGGGCCGATCTGACTAGGCTCGACCAGGATCCCCGAAATCTCGTAGCCGCGCATTGTGAGCGCCTCGACGTTGTCCTCGTTCAACAGGCGTTTGAACTCGGAGTACGACACCTCGGGCACAGGCGTGGGGGACATGGTGCGCAGCAACAGGGCGTTGACGAGCAGTATCGCGAGCGCGATCCAGATCAGATGGATCCAGGTGAGGCGCTTGTCGGGACGCCACCGATTGTTGCCGTTCATACCCGCCTCTAATGGGATCCGCGCGTGGCAGAGTGGCCGGTCACTCGAACTGCTGGCTTGCAGTCGATCAGTATCTGAATGAATCTTCGCCTTGTTGCGAGCCTTGCAGCTTGATGCAGATCAATCCCTTCCAAGCGGCCGCGCGCATAAGGCGTTACGATGTAACGGCGCCACGCGATCACCGATTGGCTGACGACAAGGTCGGGGGAGTTGATTAATGGCATTTAATCTCAGAAATCGCAATTTCCTCAAGCTGCTCGATTTCTCGCCCAAGGAGATTCGTTATCTGCTCGATCTCGCCAGACAACTCAAAGCAGCAAAATATGCGGGCACGGAGCAGCCCCGCCTGAAGGGAAACAACATTGCGTTGATCTTCGAGAAGACCTCTACGCGTACCCGCTGCGCGTTCGAAGTGGCGGCGCACGATCAGGGCGCGCACGTGACGTTTCTTGGGCCCACCGAATCGCAGATCGGCATGAAAGAATCGATGAAGGATACCGCGCGCGTGCTGGCCCGGATGTATGACGGTATCGAGTTTCGCGGCTTCGATCAGGATGCGGCAGAAGAGCTCGGCCGTCATGGTGTGCCTGTGTGGAACGGTTTGACGAATGAATACCACCCCACTCAGGTGCTGGCAGATCTGTTGACCATGATCGAATATTCGACCAAACAGTTACACGATATTGTTTTTTGCTACGTGGGCAACGCGCATAACAACATGGGCGACTCGCTGCTCGTCGGCGCGGCCAAGATGGGCATGGATCTACGCATAGCCGCACCGGACGAATACCAACCTGAAGACCAGCTGGTTGCAGAATGCATGGAGATCGCCAAGAAGTCCGAAGCGACGTTAACGATTACCGAAGATATCGAATCGGCGGTCAGGGGTGTTGATTTTTTGTATACCGACGTCTGGGTGTCCATGGGTGAGCCTGACTCGGTATGGGAGGAGCGCATTCGTGTATTGAAGCCTTATCAAGTCAACGCCCGACTGCTGAAGGCGACCGGTAACCGAAACGTGAAATTCATGCATTGTCTGCCGGCTTTTCATAACCGTGAGACAAAAATAGGCAAGCTGATATACGAACAGTACGGGCTGGAAGCGATGGAGGTTACCGAACAGGTTTTCGAATCGGAAAATTCGATTGTTTTTGAGCAGGCGGAAAACCGCATGCATACCATAAAGGCAGTAATGGTGGCGACGCTGGGTTGATCGTGCGTGTCGTGGTTGCATTGGGTGGCAACGCGCTGCTACGGCGTGGTCAACCGCTGACTGTCGACAATCAACGCCACAACGTACGCTTGGCGGCACAAGCGCTGGCACCTCTCGCGGGTGAGCACGAGCTGGTTATTTCCCACGGTAACGGGCCACAGGTCGGCTTGCTGGCTTTACAGGGTGCTGCCTGCAAACCCGATGAGATCTATCCGCTCGATATCCTGGATGCCGAGACCGAGGGCATGATCGGTTATCTCATTGAACAGGAGCTTGCCAACATACTGCCCGTCGACCGTCGCTGCGCGACGTTGTTGACTCAGGTCGAAGTCGATGCCAGCGATCCCGCTTTCAAGAGACCGTCAAAACCTATCGGACCGGTCTATCAGCAAGCGGAGGCGGTTGCATTGGCTCGGGATCGGAACTGGTCCATTGCAGGAGATGGGAAAGGTTTCCGCAGAGTCGTTGCTTCGCCACGTCCGCTCAGAATCATCGAATTGCCTGTGATCGAATTACTGGTTGACCAGGGTGTCATCGTCATTTGCGGGGGTGGTGGCGGAATACCGGTTGTCCGCCGCAATGACGGCGCATTGATCGGTGTCGAGGCAGTCATCGACAAAGACTTCGCCAGCGCGCTGTTGGCTCAGGAACTCGCGGCGGAAGCTTTTCTCATGCTCACCGATGTGGATGCGGTGTATCGGGATTGGGGAAGTTCCGAACAAAGAGGGATTCGCTGCATTGCGCCCGCGGATCTACGTGGATTCTCCTTCGCCGCCGGATCAATGGGCCCGAAGGTAACGGCGGCTTGTGAATTCGTTGAAGCCACCGGCGGTGTTGCGGGGATTGGGCGGTTGCAGGATGCATACGACATACTCAATGGCTGGGCAGGCACGACGGTGCGAAATGATTGCATGTCCCCGGCCTGGTGGGATGAGAACGATTGATCGCAGTGAGGTCGTGAAGGTCAGGCTATCGCCACGCTAGCCCGCATATTTCACGAAGGCGGCTGCGTACCCCATACGTTTGCGAGTGGAATCAACTTGTTAGATGTACATTTGCGCAATGTTGCGCGGGCACACTTTGTACCTATTCACTTTCAGGAAAAATCTGGCGTTGTATATCGAACGATCGACCTTGAGCAATAGTCCGGCTATTACTCTGCGGTCGATCGTTCAATCTACTTAGCCACATTTTCCCTGAGAAGCGAATCCTTCGTGAAATATTCGGGCTAGTTCACGAACTCTTTAGATCGCAAAAAATCCAATACGAGATCGCTCAATTTCACATCCCCTGCCTCGGCAAATTCATAAGCGACGCGGGCGACGGGTTTATTCAGTTCCACCAGGGCACTCAAATCGCAGGGTGTCGCGGCGATGACGATGTCGGCGTCCGCTGCGTTAATGGTTCTGCCCAGGGCCTGCAATTGCTCCTGGTGATAGCCAATCGCGGGCAGCACGCGGCCGATATGCGGATACGCTGTGTAAATGTTGGCGATTTCATCATCGGCGCTGCTGCGTGGATCGACGATCTCTTTCACACCCGTCTGGGTAGCCGCGACATAGCCCGCCCCGTAAGCCATGCCGCCGTGCGTAATTGTCGGTCCATCCTCGACAATCAACACGCGCATGTCCTTTACGCGTTGAGGATCATCGAGTTGTACGGGTGAAGCACCTTGGACCAGGGAGGCTGTTTCGTTTATTTGGCGAGCGGTTTGGGAAACACGCTCAATGTCCTCTTCCCGCGCAGTGTTCACTTTGACCACGACCATAATGTCTGCCATACGCAACACGGCTTCGCCAGGATGATGGGTGGTTTCGTTGCCGGCCCGCAGCGGATCGATCAGAACGATATGCAGGTCCGGGCGTACGAAAGGAAAGTCGTTATTGCCGCCATCCCACAGAATCACGTCACATTCTGATTCCGCGAGGGCTACGATGCCGGCGTAGTCGACGCCCGCAAAGACCACGTTACCAAGCGCGATATGCGGTTCGTACTCCTCCCGTTCCTCGACTGTGCATTTGGCCTCGTATAAGTCGGTGTTCGACGCGAACCGCTGAACCGCCTGGTTCTCCAGATCGCCATAGGGCATGGGATGGCGAATTACCGCTACCTTCAGGCCATGCTGTTTCAGCAGCTTCGACAGCCAGCGGGTGGTTTGCGATTTACCGCAGCCGGTGCGAACCGCGGACGTGGCAATAACCGGCACATTGGCGCGCAACATCGTGCGTTCAGGGCCGAGCAGAACAAAGTCGGCGCCACTTGCGAGAACGATTGATGCTTTGTGCATGACATGAGCGTGGCTCACATCACTGTATGCAAAGGTAACCTGGTCGATGTCTTCTTTGTGGCACAGTGCTTCCAGTTCAGCTTCGTCAACGATGGGAATCCCGTCTGCATAGGCCTTACCGGCCAATTGCGCGGGATAACGCCGATCAGCGATCTCTGGAATCTGTGTGGCGGTAAAGGCTACTACCTCGAAGTCCGGATTGTCACGGTACACTGTATTGAAATTGTGAAAATCGCGCCCCGCGGCACCCATGATGACGACACGAGTCGGTCGATCTTGTTCCATTCTTCTCTCCAGTAGTGCCATCGGGTCGATTAATGGCGCCGCTGTGTTGCCAGCGAACGAGCCGCAAGAACGGCGCACGGAAAAAAGCGACAGTTGCGATCCGCTGCCACTGTCCTGCATTACCGGAGGCCAAACGACATATCGGTGATTCGCTTATCCTCCACAGGCACTCCGTGAACAAGATGCGAGAGACAATTCAGAATAGGGTTGACCCATATCAACGGGAGATGTGTTATGTCGTCATGGGTGTGCACTTTCGTCCATGTCGGAGGCCTCGATATCGTGCGGGTCAACGGTGGACGGCGAAATCAGGGTGCTAATCTGTTGAGCAGAATTTCTGGCGGACAAGGTCCCTGGGGCAGTGACAGGCCTTGCCAGAAACGGGCGATGGATTCTGGAAAAAGGTCTTGAATGAATGTCTCGTCGCGAAGCCGGTTCTTTGGAACATGTACAACGGTTAGGTGAGGATGGTGTTCAATGAGGTAGTTCAATTTTTTTTGCCGCGACTTGATCGGTGTACTGGCGCCGTCGATTTTCACGCCAATCAGCTGTGCTGACAGACTGAAGGCAATATCGAGTTCAGCAAAGCTTGGCTGGCGGGCGTCAAAAGCCGGCGGCAACAGGATCTGGGCTTGAGGCAATGGAAGCCACGCGGAGAAAACCCAATCCCGGTAATCGAAAATTTCATTGTCTGACGGGCCCGCGCCCAATTCGTGTTTGTGAACTTCCAGTTGTGCGCGCGCAAATTCCAGATAACGTTCCAGAAACAGGCGGATGAGCTTCGAGAAAGGAGAGCTGCGATTGATGATTCGTTCGCGGCAGAGATCGAATATGTCTCCAGTGGATTTGACCTGCGACATTTGCTGGAATGAAATATCGATCCACCCGGGGCTGCTCAATCGCAAGCCAAGCGAAACCGGCGACACCAACGCATATCGGTTGGTCAACTCTGCCGGACGTTCACCTGGGCGTTGGCCGAAACCATTGGCGATAGTTTCCGGATTCGTGACGATGCCATAAACGATGAGCGTTTGCGGGCGATCCTGGGACAGGAAATCCGGATATTCCTGAATCATGTTCGCTTACAATTCATCGTGTCTAAATATCCAACTCCATGATGTACAATCCGCCCGCCCATCGATCACCGGCGTAAACAATGCCGTTTTCGTCAACGTAAACTTCATTCATCTGGATAGCGTTGACGCGCGAGTTTGCAGGCGCCGGTGGCACAAAATAGGCGATTAATTCGGGTTG
This sequence comes from Gammaproteobacteria bacterium, assembly GCA_029861595.1. Taxonomy (GTDB): domain Bacteria; phylum Pseudomonadota; class Gammaproteobacteria; order JAHELT01; family JAHELT01; genus JAHELT01. Next base: position 2,895 of record JAOTYY010000058.1, on the reverse strand, counting down.
ATACGGATTGTTCAGATCGTAAACGCGAATGCCGGCATTAAAGAACGCGCCGACGATGATTTCCTCGCTGTGAAAAGAGGGGCCGGGGCGGTTCTCATGCAGATTGTGTGAACCGAAGCGTCCGCCCCTGTGACCATATTCCTCTACCGGCGGCAACGGCAAGGTGCTGATCGGCACCAGGTTCTTCTCGTTCCGGGCATCGATAACCCAGGTCAGTTTGGGCCAATCCTCGGCGTCGTCCTTGATGCACTCATCGGTGACGACCAGCAATCCCCGATCGAACAGAGGCATTACGGTGTGCGTGAAACCGGGATACGGGTTGTGCGGACTCCAATGTGAAACAGCTTCCGGTCTGGACTTGTCGGCTATGTCGAGAATAAATGCGCCGCCGTCGATATAGCCGAGATAGGCCCTGTCCGGATGGTCGGGATAGACATTGGCATTGTGGAGGCGAAACGCATCCCCGCCGCGTAATTGATCCATCGGTTCAGGGATGATCCGCTCCGGCGGCGGGGCATCGTCACCCTCACGTGTTCCCGGGTACCACCAACGTCCGATTTCCTCCATTTTACCTGGGTTGCGAACGTCGATAATCTGATAGATCTGATCGTCACGTGGATGACGCGGCGTAAAATCCGGGGCGCCGCTGGCCATATGGACATATTGACCGTCAACGAACCAAAGGCAATGAACGCCACGCGAATGCGGCCCCGCGGTGGAATGGAACCCGATTGATTTCGGGTTTGCAGGATCACTGACGTCAAACAGTTCAATGCCGGCGGGCTCAAGACCCAATTCATAGACCTGGTAGGCAACCGCCAGGATATCGCCGGTCACCTCGAGCGAGTTGGAACGCATTTTCTGATGCGGCAGTTCCGTTTGGCATACGACCACGGTGTTTTTTGGATCTGTCACGTCGACACCGGTAAAATTTTTTGGCGGCCCTTCATGCGCTATCCACAATATACGCCTGCCTTTGCCGGTCACCTGCAGGGCCATTCCCTCGCCAACGCCGCCAAAGCCACCCAGGGTGTTCTGCGAAAGCAGGCTCATGTTTTTTGAAAGTGTGTCAGACATGCCGATTTTCAGACTCCCAACTGGTTTATGTCGCTGTCACTATGCGGATGAAGTTTCTAGAATACGAGTATTCGATCAGTGAAAGGTTCGAGGATAACCCGAATGCCGGTTGCAGAAATCAGCTCCAGACTGAACAGGGCTCCTGTTTCGATCATAACCGGGTTTCTTGGGAGTGGCAAAACGACCCTGCTCAATCATCTGGTTCATCAGGAGGGCATGGAATCGACTGCCGTGATCATCAACGAAATTGGTGAGGTTGGGCTGGATCACCTTTTGGTGGAGTCGGCGATCGAGAACATCCTGATGCTTGAGAACGGGTGTATCTGCTGTTCGATCCGGGGCGATCTGATCGATACGATTTGCGATTTGTTCGCCAAAGTTCAAAATGCTCAGATACCGGAATTTACCCGTATCCTTGTCGAGACCACCGGCTTGGCCCACCCCGGTCCAATTGTGCAGAGCCTGCAGTGTGAGGAGGCGGTTATCCGCCGCTGCCGCCTGGATTGTGTTATTACCATGGTCGATGGCGTTCAGGGCGCGGTGCAAATCGCTCAATACGAGGAGGCGGTAACGCAAATTGCCCAGGCGGATACTGTCCTTTTGACTAAATCCGATCTCTGTGCGCCGGGCTCGCTGGTGAATTTGCGCCACGAGATTCTGCAGATAAATCCGGCCGTGACCATTACCGCCGTTGAGTTTGGACGCATCGATCCCGACAGACTGTTCCGAACAGTCGGCAAGGACCGTCCGTTAACCGCCACACACCATCATCGTGAGGTCTCGAACGGAGAGCATCGTCACGGTGAAATATTCACGTGCTCGTTGATCCACGATGCGCCTCTCGATGAAGCTCGACTGCGTAATTGGCTGGCGATGATCTATTCCCTGAAACCTCATGCGATGCTGAGGCTGAAAGGTTTCGCCAGGTTGCTGCATTCGAGCAGGCCCTTATTCATTCAAGCCGTCGGCGCTACCATCAGTTCAATTGAATGGCTGGACGAGTGGCCAGATGGCAACCCGGCAACCCGGTTAGTTTTCATTTTCAAGGGAATGTCCCCGCATGCCGTGAAGGAGAGTTTTCAGCGGCATGTGATGATCTAGGCGACCTGCGGTTTCCTGTCTCAGGTGGCGGTCGCTCGATGCCATGCCGTATAATAGCGAGAACGTTTTTGCCGTTTCCCGGATACGCCGGGGCTTCCAACTCGGTTCGAAAAACGTCAACGGAGGATATCAAGTGAGAAATACATTCGTGACAAAAGTCGCGGCGGCGTCCTTTACGGCGGTGACCGCGCTGACATTCATATCATCGCCGGCGATGGCCGCATGGCCCGAACAACCCATAGAAATGGTTTGCGCGACGAGCCCCAAATCCGGTGCCGCCCACTGGTGCCGCCTTATGTCCAGCATCGTCTCGAAGGAGCTGGGAACACGTGTCGATGTGCTGTTTGAGGGCGGTGGCGGCGGCAACACTGCGGCGGAATATGTCGCCAATAAACCGGCGGACGGCTATACCTGGTTACACCGCAATACAAGCTATGCCGGCTACATGAACATGCCCACGTTCAAGCCGGACCCGACCCAGTTCGAGGTTGTGGTGCATATGACCAAGTTCCTGTACGTGATCGGTGTTCCGGCCGACAGTAAATACCAGACGTTTGATGAGGTTATCGCGGACATGAAGGCCAATCCGGGCAAGATTTCCGTGGCCGGGAACAAGCCGGGATCTGCCCACCACCGACATTTGATTAACCTGTTCAGGGCGTTTGACGTGCAATGGAACTATGTGCCCTACAAAGGTTCCGGCGGCGCCATGCGGGA